>NZ_JBFANX010000011.1:0-166139 GCF_040675005.1 Amycolatopsis sp. NPDC049691 | reverse complement strand
TTTCGGTGTTGTGTTGGTTGTTTTCATACCGTTTTACTCACTGTTTTCTCATCACCCGACCCCGGGCCCGACAGGTGGACCATCAGCTCGGCCCGGCTCGCCAGCCCGAGCTTGCGGTAGATCTGCTGCAGGTGCTTCTGCGCCGTCCGCGGGCTGATGCCCAGCCGGCGGGCGATCTCCCGGTCCGTCGCGGCCCGCGCCACCAGCCCGGCCACCTCGCGTTCGCGGGCCGTGAGCACCTCGACCGGCCCGCCGGTGACCGGCCGGACCGGCGGCCGTGCTTCGCGGGCGAACGCCTGGGCCAGGTGCGGCGCCAGCAGGTCCACCAGCTCCCGGTCCCGCGCGGCGAACCCCGGCCGCGACCGGCTGAGCGTCAGCACCCGCCCGTGCCGGTCGTCGACCTGCACCACGCACAGCAGCTGGTCGACCGTCCCGCGCGGGCGGTAGAAGTCGGTGTAGAACGGCAGTCCCCGCAGCGTGCGCAGGTCGGCCAGGTCGCTCAACGCGGCCGACGTGCCCAGCCGCAGCGCGCCGGAACGGTAGGCCGCGAACCCCGGGTGCTGGTGCACGTGCGCCCGGAACTCCGGGTGGCGCATCAGGTTCTGCTCCGGCCGGTCGGTGACCGTGCCGGTCAGCCGGCGGGTCGTGTGCTCGGTGCTCGTGCACGAGACGACGTCGCAGCCGATCAGCCGGCCCAGCCCGGCCAGCCCCGCGCCCGGCCCCGCCGCCTTCAGCTCGCGCACGACGTCGAGGGCGCGGTGCAGGCACCGCGCCGATACTTCACTGCTCACCCGTGTCCCCCTCGGTTCGCCCGGTGGAAAAGACCCAGGCGAACCGAGGGAGATACGAACCGGCCGTTACCGGGCGATCCGGACGTTCAGCGTGGTGTTCGAGCCGGCGCTCACCATCGACTGCGCGATGCTGCTGATCCCCGCCGGCGCGCTGTAGGAGTTGTTGTTGCTGTCGTCCTCGTCGTCGGTGTGGAAGAAGCCGGACGAGTCGACCCCGGAGAACACCAGGTAGCCGAAGCCGACGTTCGGGAACGCCGTCGTCGTCGCCACCCCCGGCGCGAACAGGCAGAACCGCAGCAGCGTGTTGCTGTCGCTCACGTTCGGGAAGATGTTGCCGGAGAACGAGTTGTTGTTGCTGTCGTCTTCGTTGTCGAACCGGCGCGAGAACTCCTGCG
This sequence comes from Amycolatopsis sp. NPDC049691, assembly GCF_040675005.1. Taxonomy (NCBI): domain Bacteria; kingdom Bacillati; phylum Actinomycetota; class Actinomycetes; order Pseudonocardiales; family Pseudonocardiaceae; genus Amycolatopsis; species Amycolatopsis sp. NPDC049691. Next base: position 164,953 of record NZ_JBFANX010000011.1, on the reverse strand, counting down.
AGCCGTTCGGGCAGTTCGCGCCGAGCTTCAGCACGGCGTAGGGCCGGAACGAGCCGGACTGCGTGACCCCGCGGAACGCGGCACCGTTGACCCGGCAGAAGAACATCTCCGTGTTGCCGGTGCTGCTGACGGCGCCGATGAACCCGCCGCGCGAGTTCGCGTTGCCCGAGTCCTCGTCGTCCATCCGGATGACGATCGCCTCGGTGCCGACCGGGCACGACCGGCTCGACGGGATGACGCCGACGTCGGTCGTCGCCGCGCTCGCGGGCGCGGCGGACACGGTGAGCGCCCCGGCGAGCGAGGCCAGCAGCAGTGCCGGAACGGTGAAGAGTCGTTTCATGGTGAGCCTTCCTCCCCTTGCTTCATGACCCGTCCAGGACACCAAGCCGGCCGGGGGAGCGGCCATCCGCAGTTCTGCGTACGCGCACGGCCCCCGCACAGGAACGGGAGGTAGGTTGACGCCATGGCGAATGCGCACGGTCCTGATCGGACGTCCGTGGTCGTGACCGGTGGCAGCGGCTTCATCGGCCGGGCCGTCGTGCGCGCCCTCCGCGACCGGGGCGCCGGGGTCACCGTCGTCGACCGCGTCCCGTTCCCCGAAGAGAGCGACGGCGTCCGCGTGGTGACCGGCGACCTCCGCGAGGCCGCGGTCCGCGAGGAAGCCGTGGCGCCGGGGACCACCGGGATCGTGCACCTCGCCGCGCTGACGTCGGTGCTGAAGTCGGTCGAGCTGCCCGAGGACACCTTCGCCGACAACGTCCTGGTCACGCAGGAACTGCTCGAACTGGCGCGCCTTCGCGACGTGCCGAAGTTCCTGCTCGCCTCGACCAACGCCGTGATCGGCGACGTCGGCACCGCGACGATCACCCCGGACCTGCCGCTGCGTCCGCTGACACCGTACGGCGCCACCAAGGCGGCGTGCGAAATGCTGCTCTCGGGCTACGCCGGCGCGTACGGCATGACGACGTGTGCGTTGCGGTTCACCAACGTCTACGGCCCGGGAATGTCCCACAAGGACAGTTTCGTGCCGCGCATGATGCGGGCCGCGCTCTCCGGGACCGGCGTGAAGATCTACGGCGACGGCCGCCAGCGCCGCGACCTCGTGCACGTCGACGACGTCGTCCGCGCGATCCTGCTGGCCCTCGACAGCGGCTACGCCGGCCGTGCGATCGTCGGCGCCGGGCGCTCGGTGTCCGTGCTGGAGATGGTCGAAGCCGTGCGCGAGGTGACCGGCGCCGAGCTGCCGGTCGAGCACGTCGACGCGCCGGCGGGGGAGATGCCCGCGGTGGTCGTCGACGTCTCGGCCAGCGCCGAGACCATCGGGTACCGCCCGGAGGTCCCGCTCACCGACGGCCTGGCCACGGCCTGGAAGTACTTCTCCGGCCTCGACCGTCCAAACGCGACACCGTGATCGCTTTCCTCAAGCGCCACTGGCTGCTGCTCCTGCTCCTCGTCCCGGCGATCGTCCTGCGGGTGCTGACCTGGCTCGCGTACCGGCCCGCGCTGCTGTACATCGACTCGTTCCGCTACATCGACAACCTGCACGCGCTGCGCGCCGACCAGCTCGACCCGATCGGCTACGACCTCGTGCTGCGCCCGCTGCTGGCCGTCGGCGGGCTCGCGTGGGTCACGGCCGTCCAGCACGTCGGCGGGATCCTCATCGCGATCGGCGTGTACGGGCTGGTGCTGCGCCTCTGCGGCCGCCCGTGGGTCGGCGCGCTCGCCGCCGTGCCGGTGCTGCTCGACGCCTACCAGCTGCAGATCGAGCAGAACATCATGTCCGAGGTGACGTTCGAGGCGGTGCTCCTCGGGCTCCTGTGGCTGCTGCTCGGCTGGGGCACCCCGGGCTGGAAACGCGCCGGCGTCGCGGGCCTGCTGCTCGGTTTCGGCGTGCTGACGCGGCTGATCGGCATCTCCCTGGCCGCGCCGCTGCTGGTGTTCCTGGTCGTCGCCGGGGGAGCGTGGCGGCACCGGGCGGGCTGGCGCCGGGCCGGCGTAGGGCTGCTCGGCCTGCTGGCCGTGCTCGTGCCCTACGCGGCACGGGTGCACTCGGAGACCGGCAAGTGGGGCCTGACCGGGCCGTCCGGGAACATGCTCTACGGCCGCACCGCCGCCGTCGCCGACTGCCCGAACCTGCACCTCGCGCCGGAACTGCGGGTGTTCTGCCCGGCCGAACCGCGCGAGACGCGGCTGGTGGACAACTACACGCACGCCGACCTCGACCCGAACTGGCCGGGCCCGCTGCCCCCGGGCGCGGACAAGGCCGCGCTGGCGCACGAGTTCGCCATCGACGTCCTGAAGGAACAGCCCGGCGACGTCGCGGACGCGATCCTGACCGACTTCGCCAAGAGCTTCGCCTGGACCCGCGAACAGGACCCGACCGACGTCCCGCTGGACCGGTGGCAGTTCCAGCTCACCTACCCGCAGTGGGCCGACCAGTCGCTGATCGACCTGGTCACGCAGCAGAACGACGGGGTCAACGCGAGCGTCGACCAGCCACTGGCCAAGATCCTCCGCGACTACCAGCTCGGCGGCGGGTACGTCCCGGGCGCGGTCCTCGGCATCGGCGCGATCCTCGGCCTGCTCACGGTGTTCCGCCGCAAGAAACCCCTGGACCGGGCACGGGCGGGCGCGCTGCTGGCGGCGTCGAGCGGCCTGGTCCTGCTCTTCGCCTCGGCGGTGTTCCAGTTCTCCTGGCGCTACCAGATCCCCGCCCTCGTGCTGCTGCCCGTGGCCGGTGCGCTCGGTTTCACCACCCTGACCTCGGCCAGCCGGAAGCGCCTCGCCGCGTTCCCCGACGACGTCGACTCCGGTGCCCTCGACGACTTCCGCGGCCGCCACCCCGAGCTGAAGCTGGCGCCGCTGACCGTCGTCATCGCCGCCTACAACGAAGCCGGCGGCATCGGCGAAGTCCTGGAGAAGATGCCCGACGAGTGCCTCGGCAGGCCCGTCGACGTGCTCGTCGTGGTCGACGGCGGCACCGACGACACGGCCCGCATCGCCGAAGACCACGGCGCGTACGTCTGCGTCGCGCCCCGCAACCGCGGCCAGGGTGCCGCGCTGCGCCTGGGTTACCACCTCGCCGCGGAGGCCGGCGCCGAGTACGTCGTGACGACCGACGCCGACGGCCAGTACGACAACAGCGAGCTGGAAGCACTGGTCCGCCCGGTCGTCGAGGGCACCGCGGACTTCGTCACCGGGTCCCGGCGGCTCGGGCACGAGGAAGCCGACAGCCGCGTCCGGTGGCTCGGGGTGCGGGTGTTCGCGGCGCTGGCGTCGGTGCTGACCGCCCGGCGGATCACCGACACGTCGTTCGGGTTCCGCGCGATGCGGGCGGACCTGGCCTGCTCGGTCCCGCTCAACGAGCCGCAGTACCAGTCCTCGGAGCTGCTGCTCGGCGTGACCGCGCGCGGCGCCCGCGTCGTCGAACTGCCGATGAGCATGCGGCTGCGCAAGGCGGGCAAGAGCAAGAAGGGCGGCAGCGTCGTCTACGGCGCGAACTACGCCCGGGTCATGACCGGGACGTGGTGGCGGGGGTACGTGCTGCGCCGCGGCCGAACACGAGCCGGTCGAGCAGCGTGAACTTCACGACGAACACCAGCGCGTAACTGGCCACGTACGTGCCGTCGACGAGTACGACCCACCAGAAGTGCGGGAGGTCCAGCGGGGTCAGCAGCGAGCCCGCGAGGGTCGTCAGGCCGATCGAGGCGAGCCCGCCGAGGCCGATGACGACCAGGTAGGGCAGCAGTTCGCGGCGCACGCGCGGGCGTCCGGTGCGGCCCCACACCCAGCGCCGGGTGACCAGGAAGTTCAGCACCGCGCCGGCCGCCCAGGCCAGCGTGCTGGCCAGTGCCGCGGCGCCGCCGGTGGCGAGCACGGCGAGCAGGACGACCTGGCTGAGGACCGTGGCGGCGACCGACGTCGCCGCGGCGCGCGCGAGGCGGGCCCAGCCGCGTCGGCGGGTCTTCTCCGTTGTGCGGGGCCGCACGCCGTTGGTTACGGTCGTCATGCCCCCATCCTCCCCGCGGGCCCGGGCCGCCGCCGTCCGGGTCCCCTACGCATAGGAGATTCACAGCCTATTGCCAGGTCTTCATCAGCACGTGATCGATAGCGTCGGGTTCTTGAACGAGTAGGAAAGGCGGCACAATGCGGGTGCTGGTTCTCGGCGGTGACGGATATCTGGGCTGGCCGACCGCGTTGCACTTATCGGACAAAGGCCACGAGGTAGCCGTTCTCGACAATTTCGCCCGCCGAGGGTACGACGCCGAACTCGGTGTCGAAAGCCTCGTCCCGATCGAATCGCTGGCCGCCCGGATCGCCGCGTGGGCAGAGGTCTCGGGGCGCACGATCACCAGCTACGAAGGCGACCTGCTGGACGCGGAGTTCCTGTTCGGCGCGGTGCGGGACTTCCGGCCCGACGCGGTCGTGCACTACGCCGAGCAGCGGTCGGCGCCGTACTCGATGATCGACCGCGAGCACGCGGTGTACACCCAGCACAACAACGTGATCGGCACCCTGAACCTGCTCTACGCGATCGCGGAGATCGATCCGGCGATCCACCTGGTGAAGCTCGGCACGATGGGCGAATACGGCACGCCGAACGTCGACATCGAAGAAGGCTGGCTGGACCTGAAGCACAACGGGCGCGAAGACCGGGTGCTCTTCCCGAAGCGTCCGGGGTCGTTCTACCACCTGACCAAGGTGCACGATTCGCACAACATCGAATTCACGTGCCGCGCGTGGGGGCTGCGCGCCACGGACCTGAACCAGGGCGTCGTGTACGGCCAGCAGACGCCGCAGACGGCGCTCGACCCGCGGCTGGCGACCCGCTTCGACTACGACGCGGTGTTCGGCACGGTGCTGAACCGGTTCGTCATCCAGGCGGTGCTGGGGCAGCCGCTGACGGTGTACGGCAAGGGTGCCCAGACGCGCGGGCTGATCGACATCCGCGACACCGTCGAATGCATCCGGCTCGCCGTGGAGAACCCGGCCGAGGCGGGGGAGTTCCGCGTGTTCAACCAGATGACCGAGAGCATGTCGGTGGCCGCGATCGCCGACCTCGTCGCCGACCGGTTCCCCGGCCCGGTGCAGATCGAGCAGCTGGAGAACCCGCGCACCGAGGCGCCGGAGCACTACTACAACGTGAAGCACACCGGGCTGGTCGGGCTGGGGCTGGAGCCGCACCTGCTGTCGGACACGCTGATCGAGTCGATGTTCGACATCGTCGGCGCCAACAAGCACCGGGTGAACCCGGAGAAGCTGCGCCCGACGGTGCGCTGGCGGGGCGCGCTGAAGGGCTAGCGGGTGCGGGTGGCGTGCGGGCTCCCCTGCCCGGGAGCCCGCACGCCGCGTTTTCAGCCCGGGATCTTGTCGAGGAAACCGTGCACCTTGGCGATCTTGCCGTCCTCGAGCTCGACGACGTCGAACCCGATGGCGACGGGCTCGGCCGCCCCGGGCGCACCGAGGTACCACTGGAACCGCGCGAGGTCGTGGTGCGCGTCGGGCTCGGCGGGCAGGCTGAAGGTGAGGCCGGCGAACTGCTGCTGCGCGCCGCCGACGAACTGGTCGATCCCGTCGTGGCCGGTGACGGCGCCGAGCGGGTCGGTGTAGCCGGCGCGTTCGGTGAAGAGGTCGGCGATGAGGGCCCGGCGCTTGTCGGCGTCGGTCTCGTTCCAGACGGCGATGTACTGCTCGACGAGGGTGCGGACGTCGGTCATGGGATGCTCCTTCGGTTGGGGGACAATGGGTTCTGTCGTCCCTGCGCTGAGCACCACTCTGTCGGCCCGGCGGCGGCCCGTCGATTACGCGGGAGGTAATGCCTCGGCCGTCGCCGAGCCGGTCGCCGGCATTACCCCCGAAGTAATGGCAGCCACCCCGTGATCGCCGTAGCGTCGCTCGCGTGACGACCACAGTGCAGGCGGCCGCGCGGCAGCGGCCCGTCGGGCAGCTGCTGCGGGAATGGCGTGACCGGCGCCGGATCAGCCAGCTCGACCTCGCCATCTCCGCCGACATCTCCACCCGGCACCTCAGCTTCGTCGAAACCGGCCGCTCGCGGCCGAGCCGGGACATGGTGCTGCGGCTCGGGGAGCACCTCGACGTCCCGCTGCGCGAACGCAACCGGCTGCTGCTCGCCGCCGGGTACGCGCCCGCCTACACCGAGAACGCGCTGGGGGACCCGGACATGGACGCCGTCCGCCAGGCGGTCCGGCAGCTGCTCGCGAGCCACGAACCCTTCCCGGCCGCCGTCGTCGACCGGAACTGGGACCTCGTCGACGCCAACTCCGCCGTCGGCCTGTTCGTCGCCGGGGTCCCCGCCGAGCTGACCACCAACGTCCTGCGCGCGACCCTGCACCCCGACGGGATGGCCCCGCACATCACCAACCTGGGCGAGTGGCGCGCCCACCTGCTCGGGCGCCTGCGCCGCCAGGTCGGCCAGACCGCCGACCCCGGGCTGGCCGACCTCCTCGCCGAGCTGCGCGGCTACCCGTGCGACCAGCCGGTGCCCGAGGTGGAGGTCCCCGGACCGGGTGACATTTTCGTCCCGCTGAAGTTCCGCCACGAGGGCACCGACCTGACGTTCTTCAGCACCGTGGCCACGTTCGGCACGCCCCTGGACATCACCGTCGCGGAACTGGTGATCGAGGCGTTCTTCCCGGCCGACGCGGCGACGGCGGCATACCTGCGCGAGCGCGCCGCCGCGGTGGAATGATGGAGGACACCCGCGCAGCATCCGACGTGAGGATCACCGGTAGATGGCCGTCCCGCCTTCGCTCGCCCTGTCCGACGGAGTCCGCATCCCCCAGCTGCTGTTCGGTGTCGCGGGGCTGACCGCCGCCGAAACCGGCCGGGCCGTCCGCATCGCCCTCGACATCGGCTACCGCGGCTTCGACACCGCGCCGGGGACCGAGGCGGCGGTGGGCACCGCGCTCGCCGGCGTGCCCCGGGACGAGCTGTTCATCAGTTTCAAGGTCCCCGCGCAGGGCTACGACACCGCCCGCCGCGCCGCCGACCAGGCGCTGACCGCCCTCCAGGTCGAGCGGGCCGACCTGTGCCTGCTCGACGGCACCAAAGGCGCGTTCCCCGACACCTGGCGCGCCCTGAGCCGGCTGCGCGCCGACGGCCGCGTCCGCGCGGTGGGCGTCGCCGGCTTCGGCGTCGCGGAGCTGCGCCGGCTGATCGACGCCACCGGCGCGGTCCCGGTGCTGAACCAGGTCGAGCTGCACCCGTGGCTGCAGCAGCTCCCGCTGCGCGAGTTCCACGCCGAGCGCGGCATCGTGACGGCGGCGTCGAGCCCGGCCGCCAACGCCGGGCTACTGGCCGACGAGACCGTCACCGCCCTCGCGGCGAAGTACGGCAAGACCCCGGCCCAGATCGTGCTGCGGTGGCACCTGCAGGCCGGCACGGTCGCGGTGGCGGCCTCGGCCACCACGACCCGCACCCGCGAGAACTTCGGGATCTTCGACTTCGAGCTGGCCGACGACGACCTCGCGGTGGTGGCCGAGCTCGACAACGGCACGCGCGTCTAGGCGGTCTTGATCCCGGCGGCGGTGAAGTCGGCCTGCTGGGCCGGCTGCTCGAGGTACTCGCGGAAGGTCTGCGCCGCGCGGAGCACGGTGTCGTCGATGCCCGGCCCGGTGAGGCCGATGAACGGGTAGTCCGCGGAGCGGGCGCTGGCGACCGACTGCGCGGGGGAGCCGATCATCTCCGGCTTCTTCTGGGTCAGCTCGCTGACCCAGTACGACGACTCGGGCAGCCACGCGGCCGGGAGCCCGCCGATGGCGTCCAGGTTGGCCCGGCCGACCAGCGCGTCGAGCACCTGCGAAGACGGCTTGGCGTCGATCGTCACGTGCACGCACTGGCCGTGGACGACGGTCGCGGCCTGGTTCCAGCGGTCGGCCGCGACGGTCATCGGCTTCTGCACGCTCGGCGTGACGACGATCCGCATCTGCGACGTGCCGCCGGAGCAGCTGGCGGCCTGCGCCTCGGCGCGGCTGTTGAGCTCGCTGTCGGCCCAGTTCCAGCCGATCACGCCGAGCCCGATGAGCGCGGCGAGGACGGCGCAGGCGATCGGCCAGGTGGCGATCCGGCGTCGCGGGGCCTTCTTGCCGACGATCCGGTGCGAGCCGGTGGCCTCGCCCTTCCCGGCGATCCGGTGCGACCCGGTCGTCTCACTCCTGCCGTCGGTGCGGTGCGACCCGGTGGTCTCGCTCCTGCTCTCGGTGCGGTGCGGACCGGTGGTCTCGCTGCGGCCCGGCGCGCGGCGGGCGGACGTCTCGCCGGCGTCGTCGCGGCGACGCCGGCGCGGGGTGGTTTCGCCGCCGGCCGGGGTGGTGCGGTCGAGGGTGCGGTGGGAGCCGGTGTTCTCGCCGGGGCCGGGCGTCCGGAAGGCACCGGAGTTCTCGCTACGGACCGTGATGGGGTAGTCGCCGGAGGCTTCGCCGTGCCGGGTGATGACCTCGGTCCGCTCGGCGGCGGTCTCGTCCCGCCGGGCGGCCGGGAAGGCGCCGGAAGCTTCCCCGCGGCGGCCGGCACGCCGGCCGGTGACGGGGTACGACCCGGAGTTCTCGCCGCGGCCGGCGACGGGGTAGGAGCCGGAGGCCTCGCCGCGACGAGCGGCCGGGTGCGGCCCGGTGGTCTCGCCGCGGCCGGTGACGGGGTACGAGCCGGAAGCTTCACCGCCGCCGGAGACGAAGTAGCCCGACGACTCGCCACGCGGGGTGCCGCGGCCGGCGATCCCGAAGGCGTCGGAGATCGAGCTGCGCTTCGGGGGCTTCGACGGTCCCGCGACCGGGTAGGCGCCGGAGGCCTCGCCCTGGCGGGCATCGCCCGGGTGCGGGCGGCGCGGCGGGCCTTGGGGGACGCGCGGCGCCCCGGCCCGGTCCTGAGGGTGCGGCACGGGCTCGTCGTCCCGGGTGTGTCGCCCCATCGTCGTCCTTTCGGGGTGAGCGCATGTCAAGCACGCGCTGCGATGCAATGAAACCGTTATCACCCTAACAGGTGAGTATCGGAGAGAGAATAATCTGACTCACAGTGGAGCGTGCTCAGGGTGCTGCTCTGACCAGGCGATGGCAGTGCGCGATCAGCCGAGCACGCAGCGGTGCCGCCCGCCGGGCGAACCCGCCCTGCGCCCTCGCGTATTCAGCTCTTCCTTCGGCCGTCTCGATCCGCACCGGCGGGTAGCCGAGCGCGGCCAGGTCGTACGGGCTCGCCCGCATGTCCAGCGTCCGGATCTCCACGGCCAGCTCGAAGCAGTCCGCCACCAGCTCGGCGGGCACGAACGGATCGAGCTTGTACGCCCATTTGAACAGGTCCATGTTCGCGTGCAGGCACCCCGGCTGCTCGAGTGCGACCTGCGTCTCCCGCGACGGCGTCAGCTGATTGCGCGGCCGCGCGTCCGCGGTGAAGAACCGGAACGCGTCGAAGTGCCCGCAGCGGACGTCCAGCGCCTTCACGACGGCGTCGGTACCCGCCGACCCGAGCCGCAGCGGCACCTGGTTGTGCCGCACCGAGTCCGCCGGCTCGCGGTAGACCATGGCCCACTCGTGCAGGCCGAAGCAGCTCAGCCGCGGTGCGCGCGACGCCGTCGCGGTGAGCAGGCCGAGGACGAACTCGGCCGTCCGCGCCTTGCTCTCGGTGAAGCCCATCGGATCCAGCAGCACGCCGTCGTCCGTCCGGACGTACCCCTTGCGGTCCAGGAAGCGCCGCGCCGCGGGTCCGGCGAGCGCGACGCCGGGCCCGGGCTGCCACCGCTCCAGGTGCGAGGGCCGGTAGGAGTAGTAGGTGAACAGGAAGTCCAGCACCGGGTGCTTCTCGCCGCGCGAGCGCCGGTCCTGGTGCGGGACCGTCCACCGCCGCATCCGCTCGACGTGCGCCGCCTCCCGGGCCAGCCAGTCCGGTTCGGCGAGCACCTCGACGCCGGTCATGCGCCGACGTGGGTTCCGTCGCGCACGGTGCCCACGTACTCCTCGACGAGGTCCTCCAGCGCGACGACGCCGACGGCGTTGCCGCCCGTGTCGAGCGCCCGCGCCAGGTGGCTGCCTTCCTTGCGCATGGCCGAAAGCGCGACGTCGAGCCGGGCGTCGGCGCGCAGTTCGGTCAGCGGGCGCGTCTTCGCGTCGGGCACGATCGTCGCCGGGTCCTGCCCGGCCAGCTCGAGGACGTCCTTCACGTGGATGTAGCCGGTCAGCCGCCCGTCGTCGGTGCACACGGGGAACCGCGAGAAGCCGGTCGAGGAGACCGCCCGCTCGACGTCGCCGACGGTCGGCCCGCACGGCAGCGTGGTCAGCTCGGCCGTCGGCACCAGCACGTCGGCCACCGTCTTCTCCACCGACGACAGCGTCTGGGCGAGCCGCCGGTGCTCGGACTGGTCCAGCAGGCCCTCCCGGCGCGACTCGCTGAGCAGCTCGGCCAGCTCGTCGGAGGTGTAGGCCGTCTCCAGCTCGTCCTTCGGCTCGACCTTCACCGCGCGCAGCAGCGAGTTGGCGACGAAGTTCAGTAGCCAGATGAACGGGTTCGCGATCTTGACCCACCCGACGTGCACCGGCACCAGCCACAGCGCGAGCCGCTCGGGCTCGGCGATGGCGAGGTTCTTCGGCACCATCTCGCCGATCAGGACGTGCAGCACGGTGATGAACGCCAGCGCGATGGCGAACGAAATCGGGTGCAGCAGCGCTTCGGGCAGGCCCAGCAGGTCGAAGAACGCCGACAGCCGGTGCGCGACCGCGGGCTCGCCGAGACGGCCGAGCAGCAGCGAGCAGATGGTGATGCCCAGCTGCGCGCCGGCTAGCATCAGCGACACGTGCTTGCTCGCGTTGATGACGATCTTCGCGCGCGTCTTGCCCTGCTCCAGCAGCGCTTCGAGCCGGTCCCGCCGGGAGGAGATCAGCGTGAACTCCGCGCCGACGAAGAAGGCGTTGGTCAGCAGCAGGAGCACGACGAGGGCGATGTTGAGCCAGTCGCTCACGACGCCACCTCCGCCGGCTCTTCGGCGCGGACGGGGGCCACTTCGACCTCGGCGATCCGGCGTTTGTCCATCGTGGTCACGGTGAGCCGCCAGCCGTCGACCTCGGTGGCGTCGCCCTCGGCGGGGATCTTGCCGAGCCGTTCGAGGATCAGCCCGGCGATGGTTTCGTAGTCGCCGTCCGGCATCCGGAACCCGGTGACGTCGGTGACCTCGTCGGCGCGCAGCTGCCCGGACACCAGCCAGCTGTCGCTGCCGACCTGCTGCGACGCCGGCGCTTCACGGTCGTCGTGCTCGTCGCGGACGTCGCCGATGATCTCTTCGACGACGTCTTCGAGGGTCACCAGCCCGGCGGTCCCGCCGTACTCGTCGACGACGATCGCCAGCTGGAAGCGGGAGTCGCGCAGGCGGTTGAGCAGGTCGTCGCCGGGCAGCGACTCGGGCACGGTCGGCACCGGCCGCATGACCGAGCCGATCGGCACGGCGGCCCGTTCGGCGGCCGGCACGGCGAAGGCCTGCTTGACGTGCACGGCGCCGCGGACGTCGTCGAGGTCCTCGGCGTGCACCGGGAACCGCGAGAACCCGGTGCGGCGCGAGATGTCGATGAGGTCCTCGATGGTGTCGTCGACCGTGAGCGACTCGAGCTGCACGCGCGGGGTCATGAGCTCCTCGGCGGTGCGCTCGCCGAACCGCAGCGAGCGGTCGAGCAGCTCCGCGGTCGAGGTGTCGAGCGTCCCGCTTTCGGCGCTGGACCGCACGATCGAGCCCAGTTCCTGCGGCGACCGCGCGGAACGGAGTTCCTCCTGGGGCTCGACGCCGAACTTGCGCACGAGAAAGTTCGCGCTGTTGTTCATGAGCGTGATGAGCCACCGGAAGAGGGCGGAGAAGCGCGAGTGGTACCCGGCGACGGCGCGCGCGGTCGGCAGCGGCCGCGCGATGGCGAGGTTCTTCGGCACCATTTCGCCGAGGATCATCGACAGCGAGGTGGCGATGACCAGGGCGAGCACGATCGACGCGCCCGCGGCGAACCCCGCCGGGAGCCCGACGCCGGTGAGCAGCGGCCGGACGAGCTCGCCGATCAGCGGCTCGGCCAGGTAACCGGTGACCAGCGTGGTCAGGGTGATCGCGACCTGGGCACCGGAGAGCTGGAAGGACAGCGTCCGGTGCGCCTTCTGCACGGTGAGGGCACGGCGGTCGCCGACCTGCCGCACGTTGGCCTCGACGGTGCTGCGTTCGAGCGCGGTCAGCGAGAACTCCGCGGCGACGGCCAGCCCGGTGCCGACGGTCAGCAGCACGAAGAGGAGGACGCCGAGCACGGCGAAGAGGATCTGGATCATTCCGCACCCGCCCGGTCGGCGGGGGATGAGCCTATCGGACAGCCGGGTCGGTCACCCGGCTCGGTACTGTCACCAGGTGACTGCGCTGCGCGCACGAAACGGTCACTCCTAGTAGGAAATCGGCGTGTACTGCGACGATGCGGACAAGTTTAACGTGTGCGGCCCCGGTGTCGCGGGGATATCGGTGTGTCGGCGCGCTCACCTCGGCGGGTGATTCAGGAGGGTTGCCGCCCGAGGAGGGCGACGAGCCGCGCGGTCGGTCCGGCGCCGGCTCACCTGCCTCGCGTTGGCGGGGCGTGGTGTTGCCTCGGGAGGGCGGGCGCCCGCGAAAGTGCCGCCGTGGGTTCAGCTCGCCCGCGGTTCGGCGCGCTCACCTCGGCGGGTGATTCAGGAGGGTTGCCGCCCGAGGAGGGCGACGAGCCGCGCGGTCGGTCCGGCGCCGGCTCACCTGCCTCGCGTTGGCGGGGCGTGGTGTTGCCTCGGGAGGGCGGGCGCCCGCGAAAGTGCCGCCGTGGGTTCAGCTCGCCCGCGGTTCGGCGCGCTCACCTCGGCGGGTGATTCAGGAGGGTTGCCGCCCGAGGAGGGCGACGAGCCGCGCGGTCGGCCCGGCGCCGCGGTGCACGGGGACCGGTGGGTCGAAGATCCCCAGCCCCTGCCACTCGTCCACCCACGGCCGCACGACGTCGAGGAGGCGTTCGGCGAGCGGCTCGGTCACCGGGCAGGGGAGGCCGAGCGCCGTCGCCAGGTCCCACGCGTGGACCGCCGCGTCGATCGTCATCTGCCAGCCGTACTCGCGGGCCGGGAGCAGTCCCGCCGACACGTGCGCCGCGCGTTCGAGCACGCCGTCGTCGAGGAACGCTTCGCGAGCCGCCTCGGCGGCCGCGTCCCAGGCGGCCACCGGGTCGTCGCCGAGGACGTCGCCGTCGAACCGGTCGCCCACGTCGTCCAAAGTGGCGCCGGCGAGCAGGGACGGCGCCCACAGCTGCTCGGCGACGAGGTGGTTCACGAGGTCGCGGACCGTCCACTCGGTACACGGCGTCCGGCGGTCCCAGCCGTCGGCGCCGGCTGCGTGCACCGTGTCGCCGAAGGCCCGCAACGCCTGGCCGTGCGCCTCGAGGAGATCCACGCGGGCCATTGGACCACGGGGGATCAGGCGGTGCCCGGCCGGTGCCGCCGCACGGTCTCCTCGACGAGGTCGAGCACCGGCCCCAGCCCGGCGGCCGGCAGTCCCATGGCCAGGTGCGAGACGAGTCCTTCGAGGACGAGTTCGAGGAACGCGGTGAGCACGTCGACGTCGACGTCGTCGCGCAGGTTGCCGGCCTCCCGCTGGCGCAGCAGCCGCAGCCGGGTCGCGGTGGTGAGCTGCTCGGACCGCTCGGCCCAGCGGGCGCGGAACTCGGGGTCGGTGCGCAGCCGCCGGCTCACCTCCAGGCGCGTCCCGAGCCAGTCGGCGGGGTGGTCGCCCCCGGCGAGCAGGTCGCGCATGACCTGGACCAGGCCCTGCTCGGCGACGACGTCGGCCATCCGGATGGCGTCGTCTTCGGCGAGGGCGAGGAAGAGCGACTCCTTGTCGCGGAAGTGGTGGAAGATGGCCCCGCGCGAGAGCCCGGTGGCTTCCTCCAGGCGCCGGACTGTGGCACCTTCGTAGCCGTAGCGCGCGAAGCAGACGCGCGAGCCGTCGAGGATCTGGCGCCGGCGTGCGTCGAGGTGATCCTGGCTTACGCGTGGCATCCTGAAATCCTGGCACCGAGGACCGGGACTTCGCAATCCGTACGTACGTACTGTGACCCGGAGTGCCCGGGAACCGAACCGGGATCCCCATCGTCGGAACGTTGCGGCGATTCGCTGACACGGCGTGAGACAGTTGGCTAATCTTTGCACCATCACGGTGGGTGAACTGAGGGGAAGGTGCGGAGCGTGATCATCGGCGAAGCCGGGCAGGCGGTCCAAGCGGTCTGGGGTGGCGACATCCTGGGCCAGAGCGGCCGCGTCTACGGCGGCGGTGGCGGCGGGGGCGGTCAGTTCAAGATGGACCCCGAGGAGCTCGCGTCGGTGATCGGTCTCTGGGAAGACGAGCTGGACAAGATCATCGAAGACGGTCACACGATCGAATCGCTCTCGGCCGGGCGCGTGGCGCCAGGAGAGGACCCGGCGAGCGGGAGCTTCGCTTCGGCCAGTAGTAATTCGATTGCTTCGTTGCAGGCTCAGAACGACTCCATGCGCAAGTACGTGCAGGGCTACATCAAGAAGCTCAAGGAAGCGCAGACCAAGACCGTCGCGACCGACCTGAGCATGTCCGAAACGTTCGGGCAGGCGACGTGAGCCTGGCCAGGATCGCTCGCGCGAGTGTTCTCGGCGGGGCTGTTGTCGTTGCCTGCGCGCTCGCGGCCGGTTGCACCTCCGAGACCGGTGGCACGGCCAACGCGGTGGCCCCCGAGTCCTCGCCGGGAACGTCGTCGTCGGCCGCGGGGCCGACCGGAAGCGTTCCGAAGGTGACCACTCCGTTGGACGTGACGAAGTACGAAAACGACACGTGCAAGCTAGTCCCCGACGACGAGCTGACCAGGCTGAAGTTCACCGATCCCGGCGAGCCGCGCCCTCGGGACAGCAATCCCGAGAACCTGTCGGGTCCCAGCTGCGGCTGGAAGATCCGCGGGGAGGGACTCAGCTTGCTGGTCATCCTCGGGACCGGGAACCGCGACGCCGGGGCCGGTGGGTTGGCCGGCATCAAGGCTGCCTACGAACGGCCGAACGGGCCCTACAAGTTCTTCGAGCCCGCGCCTGATGTCGAAGGCTATCCCGCGGTCTATTTCGACATCCGCGACCGTCGCGCCATCGGGAACTGCAGCATGGCGATCGGCGTCGCCGACGACCTGGCGGTTTCGGTCTTCTCGGAAGGCTATGAGGGGCAACAGGATTCCTGCGCCGCCGCGCAAGGCGCCGCGGCCGCGATGGTCAAAACACTCAAGGGGGCTTGACGAGTGGACGGCAAGCAGATCTACGACAACTTCAAACAGGGCGACACGCAAGGGCTCCGGCAGATGTCCGAGTCGGTGAACAAGCTGTCGGAGGCCTATCAGGCCCGTGCGGAAGGCATCAAAGCCCTCCAGGACCGGATGACGCAGGCCTGGACCGGCTCCGCCGCTGACGCGGCCAACGCGGGCGCGGGTCCGCTCGCACTGGCCTTCGCCGAGACCGCACTGCCCCTCGACGAGACCAAGGCCTCGGTCGACACCCAGACCGAGGTCTTCGACCACTCCAGCAACACGGTCGTCCAGGTGCCGCCCAAGCCCGAGAAGCCGAACCCGTGGACGACCGGGCTCAAGGCCGCCATCCCGATCGCCGGCCCGTTCATGGCGAAGGACGACATCGACTCCTACCAAGAGGGCATCGCCAAGTACAACGCGGCCAACGAGACGAACGTCCGAGTGATGGACCAGTACAGCGTCGTCACGAACGGCACGAGCGCCTCGCTGCCGGCCAACTACGGCGTCCTCGAGTCCGACGGGGCCGCCATCTCCGTCACCAAGCCCGACGGTCCCGGGCCCGTCATCGTCGACGAGCACAGGTGGTACGAAACCGGCGGTGGCGATCCCGGCGACGGCGACCGCACCTCGACCACCAGCGTCGACCCCGGCCGCAGCGGGGGAACCGACCAGCCCGGTGGCACCGACCGTCCCGGCGGGACCGACCGCCCGGGTGGCACCGGCCGCCCCGGGGGGACGGACAAGCCGATCGGCATCGTCGAGCCCCCCGGTCCCGGGGTTCCCGGCGGCGACGACACCCACACCACCGGCACCGGCCGTCCCACCCCGACGCGGCCGGGGCAGGTCACCGACCGCCCCGGCAACACGCCGCCGAACGTCGACGGGTTCAACTACTACCCGACGAACACCGGGGGCGGTCAGAACTACTCGAACACCTTCGGCAACGACCCCGACGCGCCCGGGCGCGGCCCGACGAGCGGCAACGCCGGCAGCCGGCTGCTGGACTCCAACGGCCGGCCGATCAGCGGCAGCGGAAGCGGTGCCGGCAGCGGGTCGGCGGCGGGGGAGCGTGGCCTCGGCAGTGGCCGGGGCTCCGGCATGGGCAGCCTCGGCAACGCGGCCGCCGCGGAGGCCGCCGCCGCCCGGTCGGCCGCCGGGCGCTCCGGGCAGCTGGGGCCGATGGGCCCCGGGGGCAGGCGGGGCGAGGGCGAGGAAGATGATGAGCACCAGCGGCCGGACTTCCTGATCGAAGCCGATCCGGACGCCATCTTCGGCACCGACCAGCGGACCAGCCCGCCGGTCATCGGCGAGTAGAGCGAACAGGCGGGTGGACGTGGCAACAGGCCGGGTGGACGTTCCGGTCGAGGCGCTGGCGGCATTGGCCGAGCGCGAACAGGTCGGTCAGCTGCACCTCACCCTCCGTCCGGAGCCGCTGTGGCTCTCGGCCGAGGAGCGCGCCGAGGCGGACAAGCGGGTCGACGCCGCGCTGGCCGAGGCCGGGCTGGTCGACGCCCGCGGGCGGGCCACCGTCGACTTCCTCGACTGGCTGCCGCTGCTGGTCAGCCCGGCGCGGGAGTGCTACGGCTGGGTCGGGGTCGACGGCCGGACCTACGGCGTGCTCGCGGCCGCCAAAGGCCTCCAGGCCGTCCTCGCGGTCTCGGACGGCACGCACGTCGGCGTGCAGGAGATCGACCGGAACCGGCTCGCCGAGTCGCTCGTCGAGCAGCTGCCGCCGGTGGGAGCCGGCGGCGGCCACCCGCGCACCGTGCGGGTGACGGACCTGACCGAGGCGGCCCGCCGCGGCCGGGACGCCTACCCGCTCGACCCCGCGGTCGCCGACGTGGTCAGCCTGGTGCAGCGGCCGGTCTCGGGCAGCGGTGAGCTCTACGTCGGCCGCCGCGACGACGTCGGCAGGCACACCTGCCTGCAGCAGCCGCTGCACTACGCCGACACGGACTGGGGCCGCTACCTCAGCTACACCTCGGGCGCGGGCGACGACGCCGTGATCCACATCGGGCCCGCGGGCCCCCGCGAACTGGCCGACACGCTCATGGAGCTGGCCGGCGCCCTCGTCTGAGCGGACGAAACACCGCGCGTCGAGCCGCGTACGGCGCTAATGTGACAGCGCTGTTGTATTCCGGGCGGAAGGACGCGCTGATGCTGTACCCCGAGATCGAGCCCTACGAGCACGGCATGCTCGACGTCGGCGACGGGCACGAGATCTACTGGGAGACCTGCGGGAACCCGAAGGGCAAGCCGGCGCTCGTCGTGCACGGCGGCCCCGGCACGGGCTGCTCGACGAACCTCCGCCGCTACTTCGACCCGGACCGGTACCGCGTGGTGCTCGTCGACCAGCGCGGCTGCGGCCGCAGCACGCCGCACGCCGGTGCCCCGGTCGCCGACCTCTCCGCCAACACCACCGGCCACCTCGTCGCCGACTTCGAGCTGCTGCGGACGCGGCTGGGCATCGAGAAGTGGTTGCTGTTCGGCGGTTCCTGGGGCTCGGTGCTCGGCCTGACCTACGCGCTGAGGCACACCGAACGGGTCAGCGAGATGGTCCTCATGGGACTGGCGACCGACCGGTTCATCGAAATCGAGATGCTCATCCGCGGGCTCGGCGCGTACTTCCCGGAAGCCTTCGAGAGGTTCCGCGCCGGAGTGCCGGAGAGCGAGCGGGACGGCGACCTGTCCGCCGCCTACCACCGGCTGCTGATGGACCCCGACCCGGCGGTCCACCGCAAGGCGGCCGACGACTGGTGCGCCTGGGAGGACGCGATGCTCCCGGGCGTGCCCCCGTACAAGTCCTTCGAGGATCCGGCCTACCAGCTCTGCTTCGCGCGGCTGGTCACGCACTACTTCAGCAACCGGGTCTTCCTGCCCGACGGCGAAATCCTGCGCAACCTCGGCAAGCTCGCCGGCATCCCCGCGGTGCTGGCGCAAGGCGTGCTCGACACGAGCAACATCGTCGGCACGCCGTGGCTGCTGCACCACGGCTGGCCGGGCAGCGAGCTGGTCATGCTGGAGAACATCGGGCATTCGACGCAGGACACCCCGATGCAGGACGTCCTCGTCGGCGCGACCGACCGGTTCGCGCGGTGAAGGAACCGCGCGGCGCCCCCCACCCGAGGCGCCGCGCGGAACCCCGGCTCACGGGATGAGCAGCCCCGGCTCGCCTTCCGGCGCGAGCGCCGCTTCGGCCCGCCGGGCCCGGTTGGCCTCGGCCAGCTTCAGCCCGGTGATGCGCAGCGGCAGCCGGTCCATGTTCCACTCGGCCAGCAGCAGCGCCACCTTCGCCTGCATCTCGGTGCGCAGCCGCAGGAACGAGTCGGCCGGGTCCGCGCCGACCTCGCCCAGCAGCAGCCACCACGCCCACGCCGCCGCGCCCGCGTTGGCGACGAAGTCCGGCACGACCGCGACGCCCCGGGCCGACAGCGCGGCCTCCGCTTCCGGCGTCGTCGCCGCGTTGGCCGCTTCGACGACGACCGCGGCCTTGACGAGGTTCTCGTTGTCCGGCCGGAGCGCGTAGGAGATCGCGGCCGGGACGAAGATGTCCGCGTCGATGCCGACGACGGCTTCGCGGGCCAGCGACCGCACCCCGGCCGGCAGCCGGGTCCGGTCGACCTCGCCGAAGCGGTCGCGCAGCTCCAGCAGCGCCGGGACGTCCAGCCCGGCCGGGTCGTACAGCGTGCCCGCGGCGTCGGCCACCGCGACGACCTTCATCCCGGCCTCGTGCAGGTACCAGGCCGCGCCGCCGCCCATCGTGCCGATGCCCTGGATCGCCACGGTCGTCTCGCGCACGTCCCAGTCCCACGCCGCCGCGACGCCGAGGCAGGCCTGCGCCACGCCGTAGCCGCCGACGACGTCGCCGAGCAGCAGCCCGCCGGGCACCGGTGCGTTGAGGCCCGCCTGGACCCGCCGCAGGGTGCGCGCCGGATCCGCCGAACGGCCGATCGCCGCGTGGTACGACTGCTCCAGCCCGAGCTCGGCGAACACTTCGTCGATCAGGTGCTGGGGCACGCCGAGGTCCTCGGCGGTCACCCAGTGCGCGTCCAGCCACGGCCGCAGGAACGCGCAGAACCGCTTCAGCACGCCGAACGCCCGCGGGTCCTTCGGGTCGAAGTCGATGCCGCCCTTCGCCCCGCCGACCGGCAGGTTGAAGGTCGCGGTCTTGTTGGCCATGCCCCGGGCGAGGTCCTCGACCTCGCTCATCGTGCAGCCCGCCCGCATCCGGGTGCCACCGGTGGCGACACCGGAGACCAGGCTGTGCACGACCAGGTAGCCGTGCGCGCCGGTGACGGGATCGGTCCACGTGAGCCGCATCAGCGGCTCGGCGTTGCGCGGGGTCATCAGGGCCACTCACCTCCAGGGAAGTCCGGGGCGGCCCGTCGCGGCCGCCTCCCCGAGCGTGCGCCCCGGACGGCGCCGGCGTCCATTTAACGAACCTGCACGATCTCGTTTAGGTTTGGTGTATGGAGCTTTCGTTGCACCGCTTGCGGATGCTGCGCGAGCTGCACCGCCGGGGCACGGTCACGGCGGCGGCCGCTTCGCTGCACTACACCGCTTCGGCGGTATCGCAGCAGCTCGCGCAGCTGGAGCGCGACGTCGGCGCGAAGCTGTTCGAACGGCTCGGCCGGCGCGTCCAGCTGACCGAGCTGGGCAACCTCCTGACGGAGCACGCCGAGGAGATCCTCGGGTCGGTCGAACGGGCGACGCTCGCCCTGGAAGAAGCCCAGGAGGCGCGCACGGTCCGGCTGACCGCCGGCGTGTGGGCGTCGGTGGCCTCCGGGCTCCTGCCGACGGCGCTGACCGCGCTGGCCGGCGACCACCCCGGCATCGAGGTGCGCACGCGCGAGCTGGCGCCGGAGGACACCGCCGACGCGGTCCGCGACGGCACGCTCGACCTGTCGTTCGTGATCGACTACTCGGACGCGCCGACGCCGTGGGACGCCGGGCTGGAACGCGCCGTCGTGGCGGTGGAGCGGCTGCACGCGGCGGTGCCGCGGGGCGCGGTGCCGTCGGGCTCTGCCTCCCTCGACGAGCTCGCCGAGCACCCGTGGATCCTGGCCAGCCCGAAATCGCACTTCGGCCGGGCGATGCGCACGGCCTGCCAGCGGCACGGCTTCGCGCCGAAGATCAACCACGAGGTCGAAGAGCAGTCCACGGCGATGGCGATGGTGGGTGCCGGGCTCGGCGTCACGCTCGTCTCGGACCTGGGCCTGCGGCTGCTGCGGCCGCCCGGGATCGACGTCGTCGCGCTCACCACGCCGCTGCTGCGGACGGTGTCGATCGCCTATCGGCGCACCGCGTTCCGGCGGCCCGCGTTGCACCTGGTGATCGAGGCCGTGCGGGCGTCGGCCGCCTCGCTCGGCCTCGGCACGGAGTCCGCTTTGCCCTGATCCGGGACTTCTTACGGAGTGGTGAACCCGTCCTGCACCGCAAGATCCGGCCTGATTTTGTCGTACCCCGCGTGTAGCGTCCGAAGTCAAGAAGTTCCACCACACGGAACAGGAACGGACATGCAAGCGGTGCACGATTTCCCCGAGAAGTCGGGTAGTGCGTCGAACCGCACCGCGCGGGTCCTGGCGGACCGCGCGGCCGGCGAGGCGTACGTCGCATCGGTGTGTTTCAAGCACGGACCACCCCGCCTGACCGGCGTGGAGCTGGAGTTCACCGTGCACCATGCCGACGACCCGGCCAGACCCCTCGATCCCGACGTCCTCGCCGCGGCGCTGGGTCCGCACACCCCGCGGACGCTCCGCCCCGGCAGCCCCGCCTCGCCCCTCCCGGCCGGCTCACCGGTGAGCCTCGAACCCGGGTGCCAGGTCGAGATCTCCGCTCTTCCCCAGGCCTCCCTGCGCGAACTCGACGCAGTCGTCACGGCCGACCTCCACCACCTGCGCGACCGCCTCGCCCGGCACGGCCTCGTGCTGGGCGAAACGGGCATCGACGCCCACCGCCCGCCGCGCCGGGTCCTGCACACCCCGCGTTACGCGGCGATGGAACGGCGGTTCGCGCCGATCGGTCCCGGTGGGCTCACGATGATGTGCAGCACCGCGGGCCTGCAGGTCTGCGTCGACGCGGGGGAGCCGGAGCACTACGCGGCGCGGTGGGCGGCGGCCCACGCGATGGGCCCGCCGTTGCTCGCCCTCTTCGCCAACTCCCGCGTCCACGCCGGACGGGACACCGGACACGCCTCCGCCCGCTGGCTCGCGGTGCACGACACGGAGGCGGTCCGCACGCGCACGTCCGGCGTCACCGGCGACGACCCGGCCGGAGCGTGGGCCGAGCGCCTGATGGACACCCCGCTGATGGTGCTGCGCCGCGGCGACCGGCCGTGGGACGCGCCGGAGGGGCTGACCTTCGCCGACTGGATCGACGGCCGGGGCGCGGCCGCGCTGCTGCCGAAGCCGACGGCGGCGGACCTCGACTACCACCTCACCACGATGTTCACGCCGGTCCGGCCCCAGGGCTACCTGGAGATCCGGTACCTCGACGCGCAACCGCCGGACGAGTGGCTGGCGCCGGTGGCGCTGGTCTCGGCGCTGCTCGCCCGGCCGTCCACTGTGGACAAGGTGCGGGCGGTCTGCGCCCCGGTGGCGGACCGGTGGACCGAGGCGGCGCGGCGGGGACTGGCCGACGAGGAGCTGGCGGCCGTCGCGGCGGCGCTGGCCGACCTGGGCTGCGCCGAACTGGGCGCGACGGGGCTGGCGGCGGAGTCGATCACCGAGATCAGCGAGAGCGTGCAGGGGCGCGCGTACCGATCGAGGAGCGAAGCATGAGCACGGAAGCACTGGGTGACCTGAGCGCGCAGGACCTGCGTGCCCGGGCCGCCGAAGCACTGACCCGGGCGCGGGCGCGCAGCGTGGCGCTGACCGACGCCGTGGACGACGAAGACCTGGTCCGCCAGCACTCCAAGCTGATGTCGCCGCTGGTCTGGGACCTCGCGCACATCGGCGTCCAGGAGGAGCTCTGGCTGGTGCGCGACGTCGGCGGCCGCGAGCCGCTGCGGCCGGACATCGACGACATCTACGACGCCTTCCAGCACGCCCGCGCCGACCGGCCGGAGCTGCCGCTGCTCGGCCCGGCCGAGGCGCGCGCGTACGTCAAGCAGGTCCGGGAGAAGGCGTTCGACGTGCTGGAACACGCGCCGCTGGAGGGGCGGCGGCTGACCGAACAGGCCTTCGCGTTCGGCATGATCACCCAGCACGAGCAGCAGCACGACGAGACGATGCTGGCCACCCACCAGCTGCGCAAGGGCGACCCGGTGCTGCACGCGCCGGAGCCGCCGCCCGCGCGGTCGGGCACCCTGCCCGCCGAGGTGCTGGTGCCGGGCGGCCCGTTCACGATGGGCACGACGGCCGAGCCGTGGGCCCTGGACAACGAGCGCCCGGCGCACGAGGTCGCCGTCGCCGCGTTCTGGATGGACACCGTCCCGGTGACGGGCGGTGCCTACACGCGGTTCCTCGACAGCGGCGGCTACGACGACGAGCGCTGGTGGAGCCCGGCGGGCTGGGCCTACCGGCGGGACAACGACATCACCGCGCCGCGGTTCTGGAAGCGGGAGCAGGACGGCTGGTGGCGGACGGCGTTCGGCGTCTACGAGCGGGTCCCGGCCGACGAGCCGGTCGTGCACGTCTCCTACTACGAGGCCGAGGCGTACGCGGCGTGGGCCGGGCGGCGGCTGCCGACCGAGGCGGAGTGGGAGAAGGCCGCCCGCTTCGACCCGGCGACCGGCCGGTCGCGGCGGTTCCCCTGGGGTGACGAGGAGCCGACGGCCGAGCACGCCAACCTCGGCCAGCGGCACCTGCGCCCGGCGCCCGCGGGGGCGTACCCGGCCGGCGCGTCACCGACCGGCGTGCACCAGCTGATCGGCGACGTCTGGGAGTGGACGTCGACGGATTTCCACGGCTACCCGGGCTTCGCGGCGTTCCCGTACCGGGAGTACTCGGAGGTCTTCTTCGGACCCGAGTACAAGGTGCTGCGCGGCGGCTCGTTCGGCACCGACGCGGCGGCGATCCGGGGCACGTTCCGCAACTGGGACTACCCGATCCGGCGGCAGATCTTCGCCGGCTTCCGCACCGCCCGCGACGCGGCACCCGGCGAGGTGGGCTAGGCGCATGTGCCGCCACATCGGATACCTCGGCGAGCCGGTCTCGCCCGCCGAGGCGGTTTTCCGCGCCCCGCATGCGTTGCTGGTGCAGTCCTACGCGCCGGCGGACATGCGCGGTGGTGGCTCGGTCAACGCGGACGGGTTCGGGCTGGGGTGGTACCCCGGCCCGGGCTCGGCCCCGCTGCGCCACCGCCGGTCGACTCCACTGTGGACGGACGAGACGCTGCCGCCGCTGGCCGCGGCGGTGACCTCGGGCGCGTTCGTCGCCGCGGTCCGCAACGGCACCACCGGCCTGCCGGTGACCGAAGCGGCCGCGGCGCCGTTCACCGCCGGGCGGTGGCTGTTCAGCCACAACGGCGTCGTCCGCGGCTACCCGGACTCGCTCGCCGAGCTGGCCAAGACCCTGCCGGTCACCGAGCTGCTGACGCTGGAGGCGCCGACGGACTCGGTGGTGCTGTGGGCGTTGCTGCGGGCCCGGCTCGCCACGGGCGAGGACCCGCTGACGGCGGTGGCGGAGCTGACCCTCGCCGTCGAAGCGGCCGCGCCCGGTTCCCGGCTCAACTTCCTGCTGACCGACGGCGCAACGCTGATCGGCACGACCTGGACGCACGCGCTGTCCGTGCTGGAGACCCCGGCCGGCAGTGTTGTGCCGGGGCTTCGCCCCGGGCCGGGGGCTCCGCCACCCGGAACCCCCGGAAGCAACGTGTGGCTCGCGTCCGAACCCTTCGACGGCGATCCGCGCTGGCGGCCCGTCCCCGACCACCACGCCGTGCGCGCCACCGCGGCCGGCGTCGACCTGCTTCCCCTTACCCAGGAGCGTTCATGACCGAGATCGACCTCGACCACCACCGCTCCGGCGACGCCGTCACCGCGGAACTGCGCGCGGACGTCGTCGCCGGGCTCACGGCCGAGCGCAAGTGGCTGCCGCCCAAGTGGTTCTACGACGCCGAGGGCAGCGAGCTGTTCGAGAAGATCACCCAGCTGCCGGAGTACTACCCGACCCGCAGCGAGCGCGAGGTGCTGGCCGCGCACGCCGGCGACGTCGCGGAGCTGACCGGCGCGCACACGCTCGTCGAGCTCGGGTCCGGGTCGAGCGAGAAGACCCGGCTGCTGCTCGACGCGCTCACCGCGCACGGCACGCTGGAGGCGTTCGTCCCGCTCGACGTGTCCGAGTCCGCGCTGGCCGACGCCGCCGAAGCCATCTCGAAGGACTACCCGGGCCTGACCGTCCGCGGGGTCGTCGGCGACTTCACCCAGCACCTCGGCCTGCTGCCCGGTGACCAGCCACGCGTGGTGGCGTTCCTCGGCGGCACGATCGGCAACTTCTTGCCCGCCGAGCGCGCCATCTTCCTGCGCTCGGTGCGCGAAGTGCTCGACGAGGGGGAGTGGCTGCTGCTCGGCACCGACCTCGTCAAGGACCCGGGCATCCTCGAACGCGCCTACGACGACGCCGCGGGCGTCACGGCCGAGTTCGACAAGAACGTCCTCCGCGTGATCAACGCCCG
Source organism: Amycolatopsis sp. NPDC049691 (assembly GCF_040675005.1). NCBI lineage: Bacteria > Bacillati > Actinomycetota > Actinomycetes > Pseudonocardiales > Pseudonocardiaceae > Amycolatopsis > Amycolatopsis sp. NPDC049691. Next base: position 140,054 of record NZ_JBFANX010000011.1, on the reverse strand, counting down.
CCTCGGCGCGAACTTCGACCTCGACGAGTTCGAGCACGTGTCGCACTGGGACGCGGACAACGAGTGGATCGAGATGCGGCTGCGCGCCCGGCGCGCGCTGACCGTCGAGATCCCCGGCGCCGACCTGACGGTGAGCTTCGCCGAGGGCGAGCACGTCCGCACCGAGATCTCGGCCAAGTTCCGGCCCGCCGGCGTCGAGGCGGAGCTGGCCGCGGCCGGGTTCGCGCTGGAGCGCTGGTGGACCGACTCCCAGCAGCGGTTCGGGGTGAGCCTGGCAAGATCGGTGCGTGGCTAATCCTCTCCGGGCCTTCGCCCGGGCCCTCGGCACCCGGCCGTGGCTGATGCGCACGGCCGGGGCCGTCGTGTGGGCGGACAAGAAACTGCACCGCGCGTTCGGCGGCCGGGTGAGCCTCGTGGCGCTCGCCGGGCTGCCGTCGCTGCGCCTCACGACGACGGGCCGCAAGAGCGGGCAGCCCCGCAGCACGAACCTCCTGTACTTCCCGCACGGCGGCGACCTGGTCCTGACGGCGTCCAACTGGGGCCGCCCGAAGGATCCGGCGTGGGCGCTGAACCTGCGCGCGAACCCGAAGGCGGAAGTCGCGCTCAAGGGACGGCCGCGCGCGGTGGTGGCACGGGAGCTGGACGGCGAGGAGTACGACGCCATGTGGCGGGAGCTGCTCGAGTTCTGGCCAGGGTACCGGATGGAGCAACGCGAGGCGGGCCGTCCGTTGCCGGTTTTCGTGCTCACGCCGGTGGCCGGGTAGGTTCCCACCATCCTTTTGGCCGGTGACGGCTTTCACCGGTTTGTGCCAGTCTCTCCGGGGTAACGCGCCGTGACGGCTCGACCGCGCGGCTCATGCGTCACCAAGGGAGGAGACGTCTTGCCGAGATCCACACAGGGCCGGGTGCGGTCGTTCGCACTGGTGGGGGCGCTCGTGGCCGGCGTGGGACTGGCCGGGCCGGCCGGAACCGCCGCGGCGGCCGAAGACACCGTCGCCAAGCCCGCCGTCGTCGGGGCGACGGCCGCCGTCGCCTGGGGTACCTGCTCGAGCGACACCCTCGCCGGCGTGCCCGCGGACCAGGTCAAGTTCTACAGCTGCGCCCGCTACCGGGTCCCGATCGACCACGACAACGCGGCATTGGGCACCATCGACATCGCGCTGCTCAAGCGCGCCGCCCGCACGCCCGACAAGCGCGTCGGTTCGCTGTTCCTCAACCCCGGCGGCCCCGGCGGCTCGGGCCTGCGGATGCCGATCAGCGGGCAGTACTACTTCCAGCCGCAGGTGCTCGACCGGTTCGACCTCGTCGGGTTCGACCCGCGCGGCGTCGGGCAGAGCAACCCGCTGCGCTGCTTCACCACCCAGGAGGACGCCGACGAGGTCTTCGGCGCCCAGATCCCGGTGCCGCTGACCCGCGCCGAGATCTCCGGCACGCTCGCCAGCTACCGCGACTACGGCCGGTTCTGCAAGAACAACGCGGGTTCGCTGCTGAACCACATGTCCACCAAGGACGTGGTGCGCGACCTCGACACGCTGCGGGCGGCGGTCGGCGACCAGAAGCTGACCTACGTCGGCTTCTCCTACGGGACGCTGATCGGCTCGACCTACGCGTCGATGTTCCCCAAGCAGTCGCGGGCGATCGTCATCGACGGCAACGTCGACCCGGCGCTGCGCACCAGCGACGGCGTGCAGTACGACCGGGAACGCGCGCAGGGCTTCGAGATCTCGCTCGACGGCTTCCTCAAGCGGTGCGACCAGGTGGGCGCGAAGTGCGCGTTCAGCGACGGCACCCCGCGGGCGAAGTTCGACGAGCTGCGCGAGTACCTCCGCAAGCAGCCGATCACCATCCCCGGTGGCGGCACGGTGGACATCAACGCGTTCACCGGCGGCGTCTCGAGCGTCCTGTACTCGCCGTCGGCCTTCCCCGGCCTGGCCGAGGACCTGCAGGCGCTGTACAACGTGATCCACCCGGCGGGCGCGCAGGCGCAGACGTGGGCGGCCAAGCAGCTCAAGGTGCTCACCGGTGGCAAGCAGGGCCTGGCCGACCAGAACCCGGACAGCCCGTACACCAGCGACGACTCGTACTTCGCCGTCAACTGCTCCGACAAGCCGTTCCGGATCCGGCAGGAGCAGGTGCCGGAGATCGCCGCGAAGTGGGAGCGCGAGTCGCGCACCTTCGGCCGCTACCAGGCGTTCGCCGACACGGCGGGCTGCCCGGTGTGGCCGGCGAAGCAGCCGGACGTCTACCGCGGTCCGTGGCGGGCCAAGACCGACGTCCCGGTGGTCGTGGTCAGCAACTACTACGACCCGGCGACGCAGTACAAGTTCGGCCAGCGGATGGCGGCCGAGCTCGGCAACTCGCGGCTGCTGTCGGTCGACGCGTTCGGCCACTGCATCCTCGGCGACGCGCTCGGCGTCGACAAGGCCGTGGCCGACTACCTGACCGACCTCAAGGTGCCGGCGAACGGCCAGGTGTTCCAGCCGAACGTCCAGCCGTTCGAAACCGCTTAGCGGCAGGGAAAACGGGCCGGGGTGACGCTGTCGCCCCGGCCCGTTTCACTTGCTTAGCAACCGATCCAGCACGTCGCCGGCCGCGGCCTCGGCTTCGGCCACCGCACTCGCGTGGTCCTCGGCCCGGGCGACCAGCAACGCGATCTCGTTCATGCCGGCGAGCAGCACGTGCGCGAAGAGATCCACGCGCTCGGCGGGAATCCGGCCGTCGCGCCGCAGGGCCGCCTTGATCCGGCCGAGCGTGCGCACCTCGTCGAGTTCCCGCCAGCGCTGCCAGCCCAGCACGGCCGGCGCGTCGATGAGCATCACCCGCCGCACCACGGGGTCGCGGGTGCTCCGGATCCAGGCGAGGCACGCGGCGCGCAGCGCCTCGATCGGGTCGGCCAGGCCCTCGACGGCCCGCGCCCCCTCCGCGCCGACCCGGTCGTAGACGGTGTCCAGGACCGCCGCGAACAGCGCGTCCTTGCCGGGGAAGTGGTGGTAGAGCGCGCCGCGGCTCACCTCGGCGGCCTTCAGGACGGCCTCGATCGACGTGCCGTCGTAGCCGTACTCGGTGAACAGGCCGGTCGCGACCGCGACGAGGTGCTCGCGGGTCGCCTGACCCCGGTCGATCTTCTTGTTCATACGGGCCGGCTGCCTCCATCGTTGACAAACCGACTGTCGGTCTGTTGATACTAGACCGTCAGTCGGTTTACTTCTGGAGGGACTCTACCGATGGACCTGCGCATCTGGGAGGACCAGCGCGGACGCGTGTCGACGGCGTCCGGCGACGTGAGCTACGTCGACGTCGGCGAAGGGCCGGTGGCGCTCTTCGTCCACGGAGTGGGGACGAACAACCTGTTGTGGCGCAAGGTGCTGACCGAACTGGCGGGGGAGAGGCGGTGCCTCGCACCCGACCTGCCGGGGCACGGCCACTCGCCGGTGACGGCCGAGCAGGACCTGAGCCTGAACGGGCTGGCCCGGCTGCTCGACGACTTCTGCGAGTCGCTGGAACTCGACAGCGTCGACCTGGTCGCCAACGACACCGGCGGCGCGGTCGCGCAGGTCTTCGCCGCGCACCACGCCGATCGGCTCCGCACGCTCACCCTGACCAACTGCGACACGCAGGGGAACCTGCCGCCCGAGGCGTTCCGCCCGGTCGTCGAGCTGGCCGGCCGCGGGAAGCTCGCCCCGCTGCTGGTCCAGCTCGCCGCGGACCCCGAGCGGGCGCGGGCCGGGGCGCTCGGCGGCGGTTACGAGCACCCCGGACAACTGCCCGACGACGTCCTGGCCGCCTTCGTGCGGCCGGTCGGCGCCGCGGCGCGGCAGTTCGAGCGGCTGCTGACGGAGGTCCGCGGCGAGGAACTGGACGCGATCGAGCCGCTGCTCAAGGAGCTCCGCGTGCCGACGCTGCTGGTGTGGGGGACCGGCGACCCGAACTTCGGTGTCGAGTGGGCCCACCGGTTCCAGGACGCGGTCCCCGCGGTCACCGAGGTGGTCGAGGTGCCGGGCGCGAAGCTGTTCTTCCCCGACGAACGGCCCGAGGACCTCGTGCCGCACCTGCGCCGGCACTGGGCGTAGCGATCATCACAGGCGCCGGAGCACGGATCCGGCGCTACAGTGGGGGAGTTGATCAACCACGAGCACCGGAAGCGAGGTGAGCGGCACATGCCAGCGGACAGTCACGGGACGACCGGGCGTGCGCTCACCGGAGGCTTCCGGCTGGGCTGATCCGTCCGGTCTCCCCTGTCCGGCAGTGCGCGCACGCCGGAAAAGAGCGAGATCATGACCATCTTCGAAATGCTGCTGCGCGTCGGCACCGGCGTCGGCCTGGGTGCCGTCATCGGGATCGAGCGCCAGTTCCGCGCCCGGATGGCCGGGCTGCGCACCAACGCGCTGGTCGCGGTCGGCGCGACCCTGTTCGTGCTCCTGTCCGCGCACGGCTTCGGCGGGCTGAGCACGAGCGGCGACGCCGACCCGACGCGGGTCGCGGCCCAGATCGTCTCGGGCATCGGGTTTCTCGGCGCCGGCGTCATCCTGCGCGACGGGCTGAACGTCCGCGGCCTCAACACCGCGGCGACGCTGTGGTGCTCGGCCGCGGTCGGTGCGCTCGCCGGGGCCGGGCTGTACGCGATCGCGGCGGCGGGGACCGCCGTCGTCGTCGGGGTGAACGTGGTGCTGCGGCCTCTGGGCCGGGTCGTCGACCGCCGCCCGGACGCGGGCGACGAGACGCCGACGCGGTACGCGTTCCAGGCCGTCACCCGCGACGCGACCGAGGCGCACGTGCGGGCTTTGCTCGTGCAGTCGTTGACCCGCACGGACTTCCGGCTGCTGTCGGTGCTCAGCACCGATCGCGAGAACCGCACGGTCGAGGTCCGCGCCGAGCTGGTCGGCGACCGGCGCGACGACGCCCAGATGGAGGCGGCGGTGTCGCGGCTTTCGCTGGAGCCGTCGGTGTCCAGCGTCCGCTGGGAAGCCGTGCCGGCCTAGCCGAGGAACTCGTCGAGCAGCTCGCCGAACCGGGCGGGCTGCTCGGCGTTGACCTGGTGCCCCACGCCGTCGAGCGTGACCCCGCGGGCGTGGGGTGCTTCGCGCTCGATCAGGCCCGCGATCTCGTGGATGTCGGTGGTGTCGAGCGTGCCGGTGATGACCAGCGTCCGGGCCCGGATCTCCCGGACCCCGGTCACCGCGTGCAGCTCGGCACCCGGGGCGAACCCGCCGTGGCCCTTGCGCGCGTTGTCCGCCAGCAGCCGCCGGAACAAGGCCCGGACCGCCGGGTCGACCTGCTCGGGGGTCCGGTGCGGGCCGTCGACGAGCATCCGGAGCACGCACTCGAAGGCCTCGGCGAAATCCCGCCTGGCGATCGCTTCGGCGGTCAGCCTTCGCTGCTCCAGGGTGAAGGGGTCGCGCTCGACCATGCCGCTCAACCCGGGTGAGGCGAGCACGAGCCCGTCGACCCGGTCCGGGTGCGAGAGCGCGAAGTCGGCGGCGGTCCGGCTGCCGAGCGAAGAACCGACCAGCACCGCGCGCTCGATCCCCAGCGCGTCGAGCAGCTGCCGGAGGTCGTCGTGGTGGGAGAACCCCGGCACCGGACCCGGTGAGTCGCCGTGCCCGCGAGCGTCGTACCGGACGACGCGGTGGCTCGCGGCGAAGCGGTCCAGGTGCTCATCCCACACCTGCCTGGCGAAGCCGCCCGGGTGCAGGAACACGAGTGGCCGGCCGTGGCCGCGTTCGTCGTGGCGCAGTGGTTCCCCCATGGCGGCCACCGTACCGAAGACGAAGGCCTCCCCACCGGCACGATGGGGAGGCCTTCGGGGCGGAAGTCCTTACGCCTGCGTCATCTTCCGCAGCACGTACTGCAGGATGCCGCCGTTGCGGTAGTAGTCCGCCTCGCCCGGGGTGTCGATGCGGACGTCCGCGTCGAACTCCACCTTGGAGCCGTCCTCCTTGGTGGCGGTGACGTGCACCGTGCGCGGGGTCTCGCCGTCGTTCAGCTTGGTGATGCCCGAGATGTCGAACGTCTCGGTACCGTCCAGGCCGAGCGACGAGGCCGACTCGCCCTGCGGGAACTGCAGCGGGATGACGCCCATGCCGATCAGGTTCGAGCGGTGGATGCGCTCGAACGACTCGGTGACGACCGCGCGCACGCCCAGCAGCGAGGTGCCCTTGGCCGCCCAGTCACGCGACGAACCGGAGCCGTACTCCTTGCCGCCCAGCACGACCAGCGGGGTGCCCGCCGCCGCGTAGTTCTGCGCCGCGTCGTAGATGAACGCCTGCGGCGCGCCCTCCTGCGTGAAGTCGCGGGTGTAGCCGCCCTGCACGTCGTCGAGGAGCTGGTTGCGCAGCCGGATGTTCGCGAACGTGCCGCGGATCATCACCTCGTGGTTGCCGCGGCGCGAGCCGTAGGAGTTGAAGTCCTTCTTCTCCACGCCGTGCTCGGTCAGGTACTGCGCGGCCGGGGTGCCCGGCTTGATCGCGCCGGCGGGGGAGATGTGGTCGGTGGTGACCGAGTCGCCCAGCTTCGCCAGCACGCGCGCGCCGGTGATGTCGGTGACCGCCGCCGGCTCCGGGGTCATGCCCTCGAAGTACGGGGGCTTGCGGACGTAGGTGGACTCGGCGTCCCACTCGAAGGTCTTGCCCTCCGGGGTGGGCAGCGACTTCCAGCGCTCGCCGCCGTCGAAGACGTCGGCGTAGTCCTTGGAGAACATCTCCTGCGTGATCGCGTAGTCGATGGTCTCCTGGATTTCCTGCGCGGACGGCCAGATGTCCTTCAGGAAGACGTCGTTGCCGTCCGTGTCCTGGCCGAGGGGCTGGGACGCGAAGTCGAAGTCCATCGTGCCGGCCAGCGCGTAGGCGATGACCAGCGGCGGCGACGCGAGGTAGTTCATCTTCACGTCGGGGTTGATCCGGCCTTCGAAGTTCCGGTTGCCCGAGAGCACCGAAACCGCGGTGAGGTCGTTCTCCTGGATGGCCGCGGAGATCTCGTCCGAGAGCGGGCCCGAGTTGCCGATGCAGGTGGTGCAGCCGTAGCCGACCAGGTGGTAGCCCAGCTTCTCCAGGTACGGCCACAGGTTGGCCTTGGTGTAGTAGTCGGTGACGACCTGCGAGCCCGGCGCCATCGACGTCTTCACCCACGGCTTGACCGCGAGGCCCTTGTCCACGGCGTTGCGCGCGAGCAGCGCGGCGCCGAGCATGACCGACGGGTTCGAGGTGTTGGTGCACGAGGTGATCGAGGCGATCACCACGGCGCCGTGGTCGAGGACGAACTCGCCGCGGTCCGGCGTGGAGACCTTGACCGGCTTGCTCGGGCGGCCCGAGGCGCCGTTCGCGGCGGAGGAGGTGACCGGCGCGGCGTCGTCCTCGGCGAACGACAGCGACGGGGCGTCGCTGGCCGGGAAGGACTCCTCGGAGGCCTCGTCCATCTTGGTGTGCGGCGTGGTGTCCTCGCCGTCTACGTAGTCGTGGATCGACTTGCGGAACGACGACTTCGCCTCGGACAGCTCGATGCGGTCCTGCGGGCGCTTCGGGCCGGCGATCGACGGGACGACCGTCGAGAGGTCCAGCTCGAGGTACTCGGAGTACGACGCCTCGCGCGACGGGTCGTGCCAGAGGCCCTGCTCCTTGGCGTAGGCCTCGACCAGCGCGACCTGCTCCGCGGACCGGCCGGTCAGCTTGAGGTAGCGGACGGTCTCCTCGTCGATCGGGAAGATCGCCGCGGTGGAGCCGAACTCGGGGCTCATGTTGCCGATGGTGGCGCGGTTGGCCAGCGGCACCGCGGACACGCTCTCGCCGTAGAACTCGACGAACTTGCCGACCACGCCGTGCTTGCGCAGCATCTCGGTGATGGTGAGCACGACGTCGGTGGCGGTGACGCCGGCCGGGATCTCGCCGGTCAGCTTGAAGCCGACGACGCGCGGGATCAGCATCGACACCGGCTGGCCCAGCATGGCCGCCTCGGCCTCGATGCCGCCGACGCCCCAGCCCAGCACGCCCAGGCCGTTGACCATGGTGGTGTGCGAGTCGGTGCCGACGCAGGAGTCGGGGTAGGCCTGGCCGTTGCGGGCCATCACCGTGCGCGCGAGGTGCTCGATGTTGACCTGGTGCACGATGCCGGTGCCCGGCGGGACGACCTTGAACTCGTCGAAGGCGCCCTGGCCCCAGCGCAGGAACTGGTAGCGCTCGCGGTTGCGCTCGTACTCGATCTCGACGTTGCGCTCGAAGGCGTCGGGGCGGCCGAAGACGTCGATGATCACCGAGTGGTCGATGACCAGCTCGGCCGGGGCGAGCGGGTTGACCTTGTCGGGGTCGCCGCCGAGGTCGGTGACCGCCTCGCGCATGGTCGCCAGGTCGACGACGCACGGCACGCCGGTGAAGTCCTGCATGATCACGCGGGCCGGCGTGAACTGGATCTCGATCGACGGGTCGGCGTTCGGGTCCCACGAGCCGAGCGCGCGGATGTGGTCGGCGGTGATGTTCGCGCCGTCCTCGGTGCGCAGCAGGTTCTCGAGCAGGATCTTCAGGCTGTACGGCAGGCGCTCGGCGCCTTCGACCTTGTTCAGGCGGAACACCTCGTACGAGGCGTCGCCGACCTTCAGCGTGTCTTTGGCGCCGAAGCTGTCCTTGCTGGCAGGTGCGGTCACGTCTAACTCCAGTGGCGTGGACTTCCGCGCCGGTGCGGCGGTCGAGTCCCGGGTCAGTTCGGTCGGGTTCGGTGGTGGCGAGTCTTGCGCACCCCCACCGTAGGACCGGATTCGGGATGCCACACCTCGCGGTGCCTCAAACAGTACGCGCGTCCTGTTTAACGGACAAGACGACACGCGGTGTGGGCTGCGCCATTCGGAAAGCCGACACCGCGAGGGTCCCTCAATGAGGGGAATTGGTGCCTACGTTGTGTAAGTTTCCGGTGATGCTTGTGATAGTGGTGTGACTGCAGTGACGCGCGATGTGCGCAGGTGAGCGGAGGTGGGCGGTCGTGGCGGGACGGCGTGGGGGTCCGGAGGTGCCGCGGGCCCGCCGGGGACTCACCGTGAGCGCGCTCACGCTGGTGATCTTGTTCGGGGCCGGCGGCACGGGCCTCGCGGCACCCCCGCCACCGCCCAACCCGAGCGACTCGGACATCAATTCGAGCAAGGCCGAGGCCAACGCGAAGGCCGGCGAGGTCGGCAGGCTGACCAACCAGCTGGCCCAGGCCGAGCAGAAGCTCTCGCAGCTGCAGGACGACGTCGAGCTCAAGCAGGAAGAGGCCAACAAGGCCCTGGTCGACCTGCAGTCCGCGCAGGACGCGGCGGCGCAGGCGGAGAACGACGCCAAGGCCGCCCGCACCGAGGCCGACGCCGCGTCGGCGGCCATCGAGAAGGCCCGCGCGGACCTCAAGACGTTCGCCGCCGCGAGCTTCCAGCAGGGCAGCACGGTCGGCTCGCTCTCGGCCTACCTGAGCGCCGACAGCCCGAAGGACATGCTGGCTCGTGCGCAGCTGCTCGACGCCGTCGGCGGCGACCGGCTCAACGCCCTCGACCGGCTCCAGCAGGCGCAGACCGAGAAGTCCAACAAGGACGCCGCCGCCCGCAAGGCCGCCGAGATCGCCCAGCAGAAGCAGGACGCGGCGCGCCAGGCGAAGGCCAGCGCGGACTCCGCCCAGTCCGCGGCCATCGCCGCCCAGGACAGCCAGGCGTCGCAGAACACCCAGCTCGAGAAGAACAAGTCCGACGTCGAGCAGCAGCTCTACGCCGCGCAGGCGAAGGTCAACGGCCTGCAGGGCCAGCGGCAGCGCTACCAGGACTGGCTCGCCGAGAAGCAGCGCGAGGACGACGAGCGCGCCCGCCAGGCCGCGCTGGGCTCGTCCGGCGGGGGCGGCCGGCCGGCGAGCAAGCCGGCGTCGGGTCCGGCCGGCTCGTCGATCGAGGCGGTCATCGCCCGGGCGCTGTCGAAGATCGGCCTGCCGTACGCGTGGGGCGGCGGCAACGCGAGCGGCCCCACCCGCGGCATCCGCGACGGCGGCGTCGCCGACCGGTACGGCGACTACAACAAGATCGGCTTCGACTGCTCGGGCCTGATGATCTACGCCTTCGCCGGGGTGACGTCGCTGCCGCACTACAGCGGCTACCAGTACACGTCCGGGCGCCGGGTCCCGCTGTCGCAGATGCGCCGCGGGGACATGCTGTTCTGGGGCGGCGCGGGCGGCATCCACCACGTCGCGCTCTACCTCGGCGGCGGTCAGATGATCGAGGCGCCGCAGTCCGGGCTGCGCGTCCGGATCGCACCGGTCCGCTACGGCGGGATCATGCCTTACGCGACCCGCCTGATCGGCTGAAAACCCGGTCGACGCGGTCGTCGTCCGGGGCCCAGGATCGCCGGGTGGACGACGAACTGAACGCGCTGCGGCGCTCGCGGATGCGCTGGAACACGCCCCTGTCCGAGGCCCACGCCTCCGTGCTGCTCGATCGGATGGCCCTCGGTGCGGGACACCTGGTCGACCTCGGCTGCGGGTGGGGCGAGCTGCTGCTGCGGGCCGGGGAACGGACTCCGGGGCTGCGGGGAACCGGCGTCGACACCGACGTGGTTTCCCTGGCGAGGGGCCGGGCGGCGGCTCGCGAGCGCGGCCTGGCGGTCGAGTTCGCCGAGGCCGACGCGGCGACGTGGGACGGGTCCGCCGAGCGGGCGTTCTGCGTCGGCGCCGCGCACGCCTTGGGTTCGACCAAGGCCGCGCTGGAGGGGCTCGCGCGCGTGGTGCCCTCGGGCCGGGTGCTCTACGGCGACGGCTTCTGGGCCGCCCCGCCCGGTGCGGCGGCGCTGGAGATCTTCGGGCCGGACACGCCGACCCTGCCGGAGCTGCTCGACGCGGCGGACGGCGCCGGCTGGCGGGTGCTCCACCTCAGCACCGCCGACCAGCTCGAATGGGACGACTTCGAGTCGACGTCGAAGCTGGCCTGGCAGGAGTGGCTGCTGGCGAACCCGGCCGACCCGCGGGCGGCGCGGGTGCGGGACTGGCTCGACGAGCGTCAGCGGCAGTACGTCCGGGACTACCGGGGCGTGCTCGGCCTCGCCTACCTGGTGCTCGGCCGCTGAGGCCCGGCTTGCTCCCGCTTGAGCTTGCGCCAGCCGCCGGCCCGGTTGTTGGCGATGATCTGCCGGAACATCGCCATGAGCGCGGGCGCGTTGATCGTTTCGCCCTCGCGGAAGGCGACCGTCCGCGCGGTCTTGTTGCCGTGCCCGGCGGTGATGATCCCCTCGGGGTCGGGGACGATGCCGCCGTCGTAGACGAAGACGTTGACGTGGTCCTTCGCCGCCAGCAGGGCGCAGATGTTGCCTTCGAGGACGAAGTAGGGCTGCCGGGTGCGCTTGATCGTCTCGACGACCTCGGGATCCGCCGCGTGGACCAGCTCGCGGACCTCGCGGCAGATCGCCTGCTGCCACCCGGGCAGGGCGTCGATGTAGGCGTCCACGCGCGGTTCGACGGTGTAGGACACGCGTCCAGTATGGGCTAGATTCCCGGGATGCGGTACGCGGGGATCGTGGTGGCCGGGGGTTCGGCCAGCAGACTGTCCGGTGTGGACAAGCCGGCGTTGTCGGTGGGCGGGAAACCGTTGCTCGCCCGCGCGATCCACGCTCTCGCCGGCGCCGAGCGCGTGATCGCCGTGGGCCCGCGGCGGCCCGGGTTCGACGTCGTGTGGACCCGGGAACCGGTGCCGGGCACCGGGCCGGTGGCCGCGCTCGCGGCGGGGCTCGCGTTCGTCCCGGACGACGTCGAGGCGGTCGCCGTGCTGGCGGCCGACCTCCCGGGCGTCCGCCGGTCCACTGTGGACCGCCTGGTCGCCGCGCTCGGCGACGGCGACGGCGCCGTCCTGGTCGACGCCGGCGGGTCCCGGCAGTGGCTGCTGGGCGCCTGGCGGGTCGCGGCGCTGCGGGACGCGTTGCCCGAGCAGGTGGAGAACGCGGCGCTGCGGCGGGTGCTGGGCGGACTGAGCGTCACCGAGGTGCCCGCCGAACGGGGCGAAGCGGACGATATCGACACCCCCGAGGACCTCGAGCGGCACCGCTGAAGGGCAGCTTCACAGATGTCATACCGCTGACGGTGTTGGCTACTCACGGGCGAACCCGCGCGTCCGCGTGCCGGACGGACGGAGAACCGGGGGACGCAGTACGGTCGCACCGCGTGATCACCGTCGCGGGGGCGGCGCACGAACTTTCGAGGAGGCAGAGTGACCGAGCCCGGCTACGCCGAGGGCGGGAACGGCCAGCAGGCGACACCGGCGCGGGACGCCCAGTTGCTGGAGCGGACCGTGTTCGAGGTCAAGCGGATCATCGTCGGCCAGGACCGCCTGGTCGAGCGGATGCTGGTCGGCCTCCTGGCCAAGGGCCACCTGCTGCTCGAAGGCGTGCCCGGCGTGGCGAAGACCCTCGCCGTCGAGACGTTCGCCCGGGTCGTCGGCGGCTCGTTCTCCCGCGTCCAGTTCACCCCCGACCTGGTGCCCGCCGACATCCTCGGCACGCGCATCTACCGCCAGGGCGCCGAGCGGTTCGACGTCGAGCTCGGCCCGGTCGTGGCGAACTTCGTGCTCGCCGACGAGATCAACCGCGCGCCCGCCAAGGTCCAGTCGGCGATGCTCGAGGTGATGGCCGAGCGGCACGTGTCGATCGGCGGGCAGACGTTCCCGATGCCCGACCCGTTCCTCGTGCTGGCCACGCAGAACCCGATCGAGAACGAGGGCGTGTACCCGCTGCCCGAGGCGCAGCGCGACCGCTTCCTGTTCAAGATCCTCGTCGAGTACCCCTCCGCCGAGGAGGAGCGCGAGATCATCTACCGGATGGGCGTCACCCCGCCCACCCCGCACGAGGTGCTCAGCCCGGGCGAGCTGGTCCGGCTGCAGGGCGTCGCGTCGCAGGTGTTCGTGCACCACGCGCTGGTCGACTACGTCGTGCGGCTCGTGCTGACCACCCGGACGCCGAACGAGCACGGCCTCGCCGACGTCGCCGGCTGGGTGTCCTACGGCGCCTCGCCGCGCGCGAGCCTCGGCATCATCGCCGCCGCCCGCGCGCTGGCCCTGGTCCGCGGCCGCGACTACGTGCTGCCGCAGGACGTCGTCGACGTCGTGCCGGACGTATTGCGCCACCGGCTCGTGCTGTCCTACGACGCGCTCGCCGACGGCGTGCCCATCGACCACATCATCACGCGCGTGCTGCAGACCGTGCCGTTGCCGCAGGTCTCGGCCCGGCCGCAGGGCGGGGCCGGCCAGGGCGGCCCGGTCCCGGCGGGCGCGCCGGTCAGGTAACCCGGCGATGGCGAAGAACGAGAAGGGCGAACGCCCTTCGTGGGCGCCCCCGGTGCTGCGGGGCGACCGGATGGAAGCCGGGCTCCGCACGCTGGAGCTCGACGTCCGCCGCCGGCTCGACGGGCTGCTGCAGGGCAACCACCTCGGCCTGGTGCCGGGGCCGGGGTCCGAGCCCGGCGAGGCCCGCCCGTACCAGCCCGGCGACGACGTCCGCCGGATGGACTGGGCGGTCACCGCCCGCACCACGACCCCGCACATCCGCGAGACCGTGGCCGACCGCGAGCTGGAGACGTGGGTGGTCGCCGACCTGTCGGCGAGCCTCGACTTCGGCACGGCGCTGTGCGAGAAGCGCGACCTCGTGGTGTGCGCGGTCGCGGCGGTCGCGCACCTGACCGGGGGCGGCGGCAACCGGATCGGCGCGCTGATCTCCACCGGCGCCGACACGACCCGCATCCCGGCGCGCGGCGGCCTCGCGCACGCCCGCGGCCTGGTGCGGAAGCTGGCCGAGACCCCGCGGGCGCCCGAGGGCACCCGCGGTGACTTCGCTGCCGCTTTGGAAGCGCTGCGCCGTCCGCCGCGGCGGCGTGGCCTGGCCGTGGTGATTTCGGACTTCCTGGGCGACACGTCCTGGGAGCGCCCGCTGCGGGCGCTGGGCGGGCGCCACGAACTGATCGCGATCGAAGTCCTCGACCCGCGCGACGTCGACCTGCCCGAGGTGGGCACCGTCGTGCTGGCCGACCCGGAGACAGGGAAGCAGCGCGAAGTGCATGCGTCGGCCTTGCTGCGCAAGGAGTTCGGGGCCGCGGCCCACGCCCACCGGCAGCAGGTGGCGGCCGGCCTGCGGCGCGCGGGTGCGGCCCACCTGACGCTGCGCACGGACGCCGACTGGATCGCCGACATGGTGCGGTTCGTCGTCGCCCGCAAGCGCCGCTGGTCGGGGGGTGTCGCGTGAGCCTGACGGGTTTCAGCGCGCCGTGGTGGTTCCTGCTGCTGATCGCCGTCGCGGCGGTGGCGATCGGGTACGTCCTGGCGCAGCGCGCGCGGCGGAAGCGGACCATGCGGTTCGCGAACCTGGCGCTGCTGGAGAAGGTCGCGCCGAAGAGCCAGGGCTGGGTGCGGCACCTGCCGGCGGTGCTGATCGTGCTGTCGCTGCTGATCCTCACCGTGGCGCTCGCCGGCCCGACCGCGGAGCAGAAGGTCCCGCGCAACCGGGCGACCGTGATGCTGGTGATCGACGTGTCGCTGTCGATGGAGGCCACCGACGTCGCGCCGACGCGGCTGAAGGCGGCCCAGGACGCGGCGACGCAGTTCGCGCAGAACATGACCCCGGGCATCAACCTGGGCCTGATCTCGTTCGCGGGCACGGCGACGGTGCTGGTCAACCCGACGACGGACCGCAACGGCGTGATCAAGGCGATCGAGAACCTGAAGCTGGCCCAGTCGACGGCGACCGGCGAAGGCATCTTCGCGGCCCTGCAGTCGGTGGAGAGCTTCTCGAGCGTCGTGGGCGGGGCCGACGGACCGCCACCGGCTCGGATCGTGCTGATGTCCGACGGCAAGCAGACGGTGCCCGAGGACCTGTACGCGGCGCGCGGTGGCTACACGGCGGCGCAGGCGGCGAAGCAGGCCGGGGTCCCGATCTCGTCGATCTCGTTCGGCACGACGCACGGTTCGGTGGACATCGACGGCAAGGCCCAGCCGGTGAGCGTGGACGACGAGTCGCTGCGCGAGATCGCCAGGCTGTCCGGCGGCGACTTCTACAAGGCGGCGAGCGCCGAGGAGCTGAAGAAGGTCTACGCGGACCTCGGCGAGCAGATCGGCTACGAGCTGAAGGACGCCGACGCGAGCAAGCCGTGGGTGGTCATCGGAACGCTGTTCCTGATGCTCGGCGCGGCGGCGAGCTTGTTCTTCGGCCAGAGACTGCCGTGACTCAGGCTCGGCGGACGCCGTAGAGGCTTCCGCCGAGCAGGGTCACCCCGGAGAGCACGCCGCTGACGAACGGCACCCACGCCGCGGCGCTTCCCAGCAGGGCCAACCCGACGACGCCCAGCACGGTCAACACCACGCCGACCACCAGGATCGACCGGGTCTTCCACGCCCACGCCAGCGCGACGAAGTGGAGCCCGACGATCGTGGCGATCCACGCGACGTTCGCCTGCACCGGCGCGTCGAGCAGGCTCAGCACGAAGAACCCGGCGATCAGCAGCACGACCTCGCCGATGACGATCACGCGGTAGCTCGGCCCGAACACCGGCCGTCCTTCGAGGGTGGGCCGGCCGCCGGCCCGGACGCCGAGGACCACCACCGCGGCCAACGCGAGCACGGCCAGCGCGCGGAGCACCCAGCCGAGCGCTGCGGGAACCGGCGAGCCGGAGTTGACCAGGACGAACACGGTGCCGAACGCGGCGCCGATGAGCGCCCCCAGGAACTGCTGTCGCATCCGGCGAACCTACCGGACGGTGATCACGCGCCCGCGAAGCCGTTCTGCCGCCAGGCCTCGTAAACCGTGATGGCCGCGGTGTTCGCGACGTTCAGCGACCGGCTCGTCGGCAGCATGGGCAGCCGCACGCGGTCGGTCACCTCCGGGGCTTCCTGCACCGATGCCGGCAGCCCGACCGACTCCGGGCCGAACATCAGGACGTCTCCCGGTCCGTACGCGACATCCGTGTACAGCCGGGTCGCCGACGCGCTGAACGCGTACACCTTCGCCGGCAGCAGCACTTCCCACGCCGCGGCCAGTGACGCGTGGACGTGCACCCGTGCGAGGTCGTGGTAGTCGAGTCCCGCGCGGCGCAGCTGCTTGTCCTCCAACGTGAACCCGAGCGGCTCGACCAGGTGCAGCTCGCACCCGGTGTTCGCGGCGAGGCGGATCGCGTTGCCCGTGTTCGGCGGGATTTCCGGCTGGTAGAAGAGAACGCGGAACACGGCTCAGTCCCCGAGCAACGCGGCGTAGGCCTTGCGGACCGCCTCGGGCGGCGCCGCCGGGCGCAGCGTCTCCGGGTCGATGAACACGTACCGCAGGGTCGCCGCCGCGATCAGGGTTTCGCCGCGGTGGATCTCGAAGTCGAAGATCAGCGATGTCGTGCCGAGGTGGTTCAGGTACTGGGAAACGACCAGTTCGTCGTCGTACCGGGCCGGGGCGCGGAACTTCAGGTTCGCCTCCGCCACCACGACGTCGGTGCGGTGGGCCAGGAACTCCTCGTGCGAACCGAAGAGCGCCTTCTCCGCCTCGAAGGAGCACATGTCCACATAGGCCAGGTAGTGGGCGTTGAAGACGATGCCCTGGCCGTCGCACTCGTGGTAGCGCACGCGCAGCGGCAGCTCGGCGACGGGGCGGCGGGGTTCGGTCACCGGCCCAATCTAGCGCTCAGCCGTGCAGCGCCCGGTACGCGGCCGCCGCGCCCGGCTGCAGCGGCACCGGCTGCGTGCCGATGAGCGTCCGCACGTCGAGGAACTGCGTGCCGACGGCCTCGGCGGGCACCAGGTCGGTGGCCCGCTCGACGAGCAGCCGGACGACGGCCGCGGCGACGTCGTCGGGCAGGGCGGGGGAGCAGACGAGCAGGTTCGCCACCCCGATGGTGCCCAGCGCGCCGACGCCGCGGTACGCGCCGTCGGGTACCTGGACCTGGTCGTAGACCGGCCCGTACGCGACCCGCAGCGCGGGCACCACCGCGTCGAGCGGCAGGAGCGCGATCGGGGTCGTGCGGGTGAGGTCCGCGAGCTTCGGCGTCGGTACCCCGCCGGACCACAGCATGGCGTCGATCCGGCGGCCGGCCAGCGCGCGGACGGCGTCGTCGAAGAGCAGGTGCCGGGCGTCGACGGTGATGCCGGCCTTGGCGAAGAGGCGTTCGCCGAGCTGGGCCGCGCCTGAGCCGCCGGCGCCGAGCGACACCGGGCGGCCGGTCAGGTCGGCGAGCCGGCGCACCGGGCCGTCCGCGCGGACCACGAGCTGCAGGTAGTTCTCGTAGACGCGGCCGAGCGCGAGCAGCGGCACCTTGCCCGTGAACGGCGCGCCGCCGGTCAGCGCCGTCTGGGCGACGTCGGCCAGCACCAGGCCGAGGTCGGCCTGGCCGCGGCGGACGAGGTCGACGTTGGCGACGCTCGCCTCGGTCGGCACGGCGGTGGCGTGCAGCCGCGGCTCGGCGCGGTTCAGCTCGGCGGCGAGCAGTTCGGCGAAGGCGAGGTAGAAGCCGCCGCGCTCGCCGGCCGCGATGGTGACCGTCCGTTCGGGACCGCCGTAGCCCGACGTCGAGCAGCCGGCCAGGGCGAGCCCCAGGCCGCCGAGCAGAGCGGTACGCCGCGTGAGTCTCATGGCGCCGCCAGGGGCAGGGTGACGCGGGCTTCGAGGCCGCGGGGGAGTGCTTGACGCAGTTCGAGGACACCGCCGCGGGTGCGCACCTGCTGGTGCGCGATGGCCAGCCCCAGCCCGGTGCCGCGCGGGGCGCCTTCACCGCCCGCGCGCCAGAACCGCTCGGTCGCCCGCGCCCGGTCCTCAGTGGACAGTCCGGGCCCGTCGTCGGAAACGACCAGTGTGGCGGTCGAGGCGCTGGCTTCCCAGCCGGTCGTGATCGTCGCGCCGCGGCCGGCGTAGTGAACGGCGTTGTCCAGCAACACGTCCAGGATCTGCGCCAACTCGCCTTCGGGGCAGCGCACGGTCACCGGCTCGTCGTGACCCGGTGGCGGCACGATCGTCGATCCCGCGTCTTCGGCGGCGGGGCGCCAGGCGTCGACGCGCTCGGCGAGCACGGAGGCGAGGTCGCAGGACTCGTCCGCGCCCCCGGCGGCGACCCGCGTCGCCGTGCTCTCGGCGAGCGCGAGGGCCAGCAACCCGTCCAGGAGCCGCTCCAGGCGTTCGACTTCCGCGACGGTCGCCCGGTACGTCGTGTCGTCGCCCTCGACGCGGCCGGCCAGGGAGTCGACGCGCAACCGCAGCGCCGCCATGGGGTTGCGCAGCTGGTGGGAGGCGTCGGCGACCAGCCGGTGCTGCTGCTCGGCCGCTTCGAGCACCGCCTCGGACATCCGGTTGACCTCGCCGGCCAGCACCCGCAGCTCACGCGGCCCGGCGCGCTCCGGGACCTGTGCGCGGTGCCCGGCGGCGACGGCGAGGACGCCGGTCTCCAGCTCGTGCAGCGGCCGGACCATCCAGCGGGCCAGCAGCACGGCGAGCAGCACGAACACGACCGCGACGAGCAGCGCCCCGGCGCCGATGGTGCCCCAGCGGGTGGCGACGTCCGCGGCCGCCGCCGTCACCGACGCCCGCAGCACGACCACGCCGGACACGCGGGTGCCGGTGCCCACCGGCCGCGCGAAGTACGCCGGTTCGGCCGACCACGGGCCGAGGCTGCCGACCTGCGGCGCGGGTTCGTTGCGCATGGTCGCTTCCACCAGCGCGTGCACCGCCGGGTCGGCCGCGGTCAGCCCGCCGGCCTGCACCAGCGGATCGCGGCGAGCGTCGACGATGACGACGCCTTCGCCGTACAGCTCGGCGTAGCGGCCCGCGTCGGCCACGAGCGCCGCCGGGTCGCGCGTGTCGACGGCCTGCTGCGCCAGCACGACGAACCGGTCGACGTCCGCGGTGCGGGAAATGACCAGCTGCTGGGTGCGCTGCTCGGCGGTGGAGGCCAGCAGCGGCACGGCGAACGCCGCGACCACCGCGAGCGCGAGCGCCACCAGCACGACCAGCAGCCGGGTGCGCACGGCTCAGTCCCGGCCGAGCCGGTAGCCGAAGCCGCGGATGGTGGTGAGCAGGCCCGGCCGGTCCAGCTTCGCGCGCAGCCCGGTCAGGTGGACGTCGAGCGAGCGCGAGACGGCCAGGTAGGCGTCGCCCCAGACCTCGTCCATCAGCTGCTGGCGGCTGACCGCGGTGCCCGGGCGGGCGGCGAGCACGGCCAGGATCTCGAACTCCTTGGTGGTGAGCCCGACGTCGTGCCCGGCGACGAGCACCCGGCGGGCGCCGAGGTCGATTTCGACGTCCTCGATGCGCACGACGTCACCGGCCGGAGCCTCGCGAGCCACCGCACGGCGCACTACGGCGTCCATCCGGGCCAGCAGCTCGGCCAGCCGCACCGGCTTGGTGAGGTAGTCGTCCGCGCCGAGCCGCAGGCCGCGGACCACCGAGCGTTCGTCGCCGCGGGCGGTCAGGACGATGACCGGCACCGGGGACACCGCGCGGATCTTGCGCAGCACGTCCAGTCCGTCGAGGTCGGGCAGGCCCAGGTCCAGCAGGACGAGGTCGGCGTCGCGGTGGCGGTGCAGGGCGTCGGCCCCGCGGCCGACGCTGGTGACGGGATGACCGCGCGCGTGCAGCGACTCCGCGAGCGCGCCGGCGACACCCGCGTCGTCTTCGACGAGGAGCACGCGCACGGCCATCCCTTTCTCAGCGTTCGTCTTCCCTGCGGTCTTCCAGCTCCGAGGTCTTGGAGGTCTCCCGCATTGTGCCGTAGACGATCAGGGAGACCAGGACACAGCCCGCGACGTACCAGAAGAACACCGACTCGTGCCCGGCGCTCTTGAGCGCCTGCGCGATCAGCTCCGCGGTACCGCCGAAGATCGCGACGGTCAGCGCGTAGGGCAGCCCGACGCCGATGGCGCGGATCTTCGTCGGGAACAGCTCGGCCTTCACGATCGCGTTGATCGACGTGTAGCCCGCCACCACGACGAGCCCCGCGAGGACGAGGAAGAACGCGCCGACCGGGTTCCGGGTCGAGCCCATCACCGTCATGATCGGCACGGTGAGCAGCGTGCCCGCGACGCCGAAGAACAGCAGCAGCGGCCGGCGGCCGATCCGGTCGGACAGCTTCCCGGCGAGCGGCTGCAGGATCGCCGCGAGCAGGATCGCCGAGAACAGGATGATCGTGACCGTGCGCCGCGGGATGTGTGCGGTGTTCTCGAGGAACTTCTGGCTGTAGGTGGCGAAGGTGTAGAAGGCCACCGTGCCGCCGAGGGTCAGGCCGACGACGAGCGCGATCTCCTTGGGGTACTTGGCCAGCGCGCGCAGCGTGCCGCGGTCGCCGGTGGTGGTTTTCGCGTCCGCTTCGCGCGTGTAGCTCTCGGACTCGTCCATGCCGCGGCGCAGCCACATGACGCTGAGCGCGGCGACCGTGCCGACGCCGAACGCGATCCGCCAGCCCCACGACGCCAGCTGCTGTTCGGTGAGCAGGCCCTGCAGGATCAGCTGGAGACCCAGCGCCAGCAGCTGGCCGCCGTAGAGGGTGACGTACTGGAAGCTCGAGTAGAAGCCGCGCTTGCCGGGAGTGGCCACTTCGGACAGGTACGTGGCGGAGGTGGAGTACTCACCGCCGACGGAGAGCCCCTGGATCAGCCGGGCGACCAGCAGCAGGATCGGGGCCGCCAGCCCGATCGTGTGGTAGCTCGGCGTCACGGCGATGAGCAGGGAGCCGCCCGCCATCAGCGTGACCGACAGCACCAGTGCGCTGCGCCTGCCGAAGCGGTCGGCGAACCGGCCGAGCATCCAGCCGCCGAGCGGGCGCATGAGGAACCCGACCGCGAACACGGCGGCGGTGCCGAGGAACGCGGCCGTCGTGTCGGTCGTGGGGAAGAAGGATTTGGCGAAGTACGTGGTGAACGCCGCGTAGGCGTACCAGTCGTACCACTCGACCAAGTTGCCGATCGAGCCGCGCAGCACGTTGCCGATCACGCGTTTCTCGCTGACGGCGCCCTCGGTGGGCCCGCTGATCCGGGTTGTCATCGTCGACCTCCTGTGTTGCGACTCACGGTGACCAACCAGCGGGTAACCAGCAAGGTCGGGAGGCAGTTCCTAACACCCGCTTAGGGCGGTCGCGGGCACCGCCGGGCGCGGGTGCGCGGCCGCGTGGAGCTGCCGATAACCTCGTGCCCGGCATCAGCGCACGTCGACGAAGAGGGAGAACACCGTGGGACGGTCGGTTCTGGTCACCGGGGGCAACCGGGGCATCGGTCTGGCGATCGCCCGGGACCTGGCGGAGCAGGGTCACCGGGTCGCCGTCACGCACCGTGGCTCGGGCGCGCCCGAGGGGCTGTTCGGGGTCCAGGCGGACGTCACCGACACCGAGCAGGTCGACGCGGCGTTCAAGCTCGTCGAGGAGCACCAGGGCCCGGTCGAGGTGCTGGTGTCCAACGCCGGGCTGACCGACGACACGCTGCTGATGCGGATGAGCGACGAGCAGTTCGAACGCGTCCTGAACGCGAACCTCACCGGCGCCTTCCGCGTCGCGAAGCGGGCCTCCCGCGGCATGCTGCGCGGCAAGTGGGGCCGGTTCGTCTTCATCTCCTCGGTGGTCGGCCTCTCCGGCTCGGCGGGCCAGGCCAACTACGCGGCGTCGAAGGCCGGCCTGGTCGGCTTCGCGCGTTCGCTGGCGCGCGAGCTCGGCTCCCGCAACATCACCTCGAACGTCATCGCCCCGGGCTTCGTGCACACGGACATGACCGACGAGCTGCCCGAGGCGCGCAAGAAGGAAATCCTCGCGCAGGTGCCCTCCGGCCGGTACGCCGAGCCGTCGGAGATCGCCGCCGCGGTGCGCTACCTGGCCTCCGAGGAAGCCGGCTACGTCAACGGCGCGGTGCTGCCCGTCGACGGCGGCCTCGGCCTCGGCCACTGACTTCCCGCTATCCCGAACCACGACTTGGAGGACAAGTGCCCGGACTGCTCGAAGGCAAGCGCCTGCTGATCACCGGCATCATCACCGACGCCTCGCTCGCCTTCCACGCGGCCAAGATCGCGCAGCAGGAGGGCGCGAAGGTGGTGCTGACCGGCTTCGGCCGCATGTCGCTCGTCGAGCGCATCGCGAAGCGTCTCCCCGAAGAGGCGCCGGTGATCGAGCTGGACGTGACGAACCAGGAGCACCTCGACGGTCTCGCCGACAAGGTCCGCGAGCACGTCGACGGCCTCGACGGCGTGCTGCACTCGATCGGCTTCGCCCCGCAGACCTGCCTCGGCGCGCCCTTCATGGACGCGCCGGCCGAGGACGTCAAGACCGCGATCGAGATCTCGACGTACTCGTACATGTCGCTCGCGAAGGCGTGCCTGCCGCTGCTCGGCCGGGGTGCTTCGTACGTCGGCATGGACTTCGACGCGCGGGTCGCGTGGCCGGTCTACAACTGGATGGGCGTCGCGAAGGCCGGGCTCGAGTCGGTCAACCGGTACCTGGCCAAGGAGCTGGGACCGCAGGGCATCCGCGTCAACCTGGTCAGCGCGGGCCCGATGAAGACGATGGCGGCCAAGTCCATCCCGGGCTTCGTCGACCTGGAGGACGGCTGGGGCGAGCGCGCGCCGCTCGGCTGGGACAGCACGGACCCCGACCCGGTGGCCAAGAGCGTCTGCGCGGTGCTGTCGGACTGGCTCCCCGCCACCACCGGCTCGATGATCATGGTCGACGGCGGGGTGCACTTCCTCGGCGTCTGAGGGTCAGGCAGCGACCGGCTCGCGGTCGTCGTTCCGCTGGACGACGGCCGCGGCCGTGAGCGCGGCCAGGGTTCCCGCGCCGAGCAGCATCCCGGTCCACGCGACGCTCGGGAAGCCGAGCCCCGCGTCGATCGCGACCCCGCCCAGCCACGGGCCGATCGTGTTGCCGACGTTGAACGCCGAGGTCGTGCTGGCCCCGACGAGCGTGGGCGCGTCGCCGGCCGCCTGGAAGGCGCGCAGGTTGAGCGCGGGGTTGGCCCCGAACCCGGCCACGCCGAAGGCGATCACGGCCGCGACGGCGACGAGCGCGTCGGTGGTCAGGGCGAGCACGAGCAGGGCGGCCAGCGCGAGGGCGAGACAGCCGTAGAGCGTCGCGAACGGCCGCCGGTCGGCCAGCCGCCCGCCCGCGCTGATCCCGATCAGCGCGCCGACGCCGAACAGCGCCAGGACGCCCGGCACCCACGCCGCGGGCAGGCCGTCGGTCTCGGTCAGCAGCGGCGCGAGGTAGCTGAACGCGGCGAAGATCATGGCCTGGCACAAGGCGATCACGCCGAGCGCGAGCCAGACCCGGCCCCGGCGGTAGAGCCGCAGCTCGCCGCGGACGCTCACCGCGTCGCCGGTCGTCTCCGGCACCAGCAGCGCCACGCCGGCGATCGCGAGCAGCGTCACCGCCGCCACCGCCCAGAACGCCGTCCGCCAGCCCGCGTGCTGGCCGAGGAACGTGCCGGCGGGCACGCCGGCGATGTTCGCGACGGTCAGCCCGCCGACCAGCACCGCCATCGCGCGCCCGCGCCGGTCGACGGGCACGAGCGCGATCGTCGTCGCCAGTGCGACGGCCCAGAACCCGGCGCAGGCCAGCGCCGCGACCACCCGCGTCGCGAAGAGGACGGCGTACCCCTCGGCGAGCGCGCCGACGACGTGCGCGACGGTGAACACGGCGAGCAGGGCCAGCAGCGTCCGGCGGCGGGGGAGCCGGAGGGTGCCGATCGCCAGCAGCGGCGCGCCGACGACCATGCCGATCGCGAAGGCCGAGATCAGCAGTCCCGCGTCGGGGATGCTCACGTGCAGGTCGGCGGCCATGCCGGGGAGCAGGCCGGTGATCATGAACTCGGACGTGCCCAGCGCGAACACGCTGAGCCCGAGGACGAAGACGGCCAGGGGCATGGGGGTTCCTCCCGGTTGTGTATTGATCAGTCCAAAATCAGGGCGTGCTTCGGTGCTTTTGTGCGGCGCTCAGCGCGTGAGGGCGTTCATGGCGAGATCGGCGACGGCGTGCATGCTTTCGCGGCTCGTGCCGCGGCGGGCCATCACGCGCAGGCCCGAGGTGGTGCTGAGCAGGAACTCCGCCACGTCGGCGGGGTCGAGGCCGTCCCGGAGGCTGCCGTCGAGCAGGCCTTCCCGGACGCACTCGGCGAACATGGCCAGGTTCTGGTCGGTGTCGTCCCGCAGTGCCGCGCCCACTTCGTCGTCCGGCAGGCCGAGTTCGGCCAGGGTGTTGACCACGAGGCAGCCGCGGCGGCGCTGCTCCACGTCGTCCTCGATGGCGTGGTCGAGCACCGCGGCGATCCGCTCGGCCGCGGTGCCGGGACCGTCGAGGATCGCCTGCCGTTTCCCCAGCTGGGTGCCGGTGTAGTGGGTGAGCGACCGCTGGAAGAGGGCCCGCTTGCTGGTGAAGGTGTTGTAGACGCTGCTGCGCCCGAGCCCGGTGGCCTCGCAGAGGTCCTGTGTGGACGTCGCTTCGTAGCCGTGTTCCCAGAAGGCGTGCATTGCCTTCTCGACGGCGGCGGTCTCGTCGAACTCCCGTGGCCTGGCCATGGGAGGAGCTTAGCAGAGTTTTGGACTGATCGATTCACAACGGGCCCGCGTCAGCGTGCGGGCCGCCACATCGGCAAGATGGCGGGGTGGGATACGACGCGTTGCTGTGGCTTTCGTTCGGCGGTCCGGAAGGGCCCGACGACGTCATGCCGTTCCTCGAGAACGTCACCAGGGGCCGGGGCGTGCCGCGCGAGCGGCTGCTCGAAGTCGCCGAGCACTACCGGCACTTCGGCGGGGTTTCGCCGATCAACCGGCTGAACCGCGACGCGATGGCGGCGGTCGAGAAGCAGCTCGCGGCGGCCGGCGTCGACCTGCCCGTGCACTTCGGCAACCGCAACTGGCACCCGATGGTCGAGGACACCCTGGCTTCGCTTGCCTCTTCCGGCGCCTCGCGGGTGCTGGTGTTCCCCACGAGCGCGTACGGCGGGTACTCGGCGTGCCGCCAGTACGACGAGGACATCGAGCGCGCCCGCGCCGCGGTCGGCCCGGGGGCCCCCGAACTGGTGAAGATCCGGCAGTTCTTCGACCACCCGCTGTTCGTGTCGGCGGTGGCGGACGGCGTCCGCGCGGCGCACGCGTCCCTGGGCAACGCACCGGGGATCCGCACGGTGTTCACGGCACACTCGGTCCCGTCGAGCGCGGACAAGGCGTCGGGGCCACCGGCCGAGGGCGGCCACCGCTACTCGCGCCAGATCGCCGAGGCGGCGCGCCTGGTGGCGGCGGAGGCGGGGATCGACTCGTACGACGTCGTGTGGCAGTCGAGGTCGGGGCCGCCGCAGGTGCCGTGGCTGGAGCCGGACATCGTCGACCACATCGACGCGCTGCACGCCGCCGGCGTCCCGGGCGTGGTCGTCTCGCCGATCGGGTTCGTGTCGGACCACCTCGAGGTGATCTGGGACCTGGACAACGAAGCGGCGGAGCGGGCAGCCGAGCACGGGATGGCGTTCGCCCGCGCGGCGACGGCGGGGTCGGACCCGCGGTTCGCCGAGCTGGTGGTGGAGCTGGTGCGGGAGCACACGCACGGGGTGAAGCCGCGGAAGCTGTCGCCGTTCCCGGCGGCGGGGTGCACGGTCAACGGTGCGCCGTGTGCGGTGGGGTGCTGCGAGCCGGCCAAGCGCCCGGCCCGGTAGCCGACGGAGGAGGGCGACGGTGGGGCCGGGAGGAGCTGGATGACACTCGATGGCCGGCCCGTCATTTCGAACCCGTCGCACCCGGGGCGACGGTGGCGGAGCGCGGTCGTCGTCGTGGCCGCGGTTGTTCTCTGTGCCGGGGCGGTCGCTGCTCTGCTCGCGTTGCCCGCGGTGATCGTGCCGGCGAACGCGGTTCCCGACGCCGCCACCCGGTTGCGGCTGCAGAACGAATATCGGACGACGGTGCTGCAGGGCATCGGCGGACTCGTCGTGGTGCTGGGCGCCTACTTCACCTGGCGTCAGCTGCAGGTCAGCCGCGGCCAGCTGCGACACAGCCTGGATTCGGCGATGGCGCAGCTGCAGCTCGGCACTCGGACGCAGGTGAACGAGCAGCTCAGCCGATCGATCGGGCAGCTCGGCCACGACCGGGCCGGGGTCCGGCTCGGCGCGGTCTTCGCGCTTGAGCAGATAGCTCGCACTTCGGTCGACGTCCGTGCGGGGATCCACGAGCTGCTCGCCGGTTACGTGCGCTCGGAGTCGCCCTGGTCGGGGCACGACCGCGCGACCCTCGTCGCGCTTGAGCCGGAGTTCGCCCCCGGCGACCCGCCCGAACTGCCGTTGCTGAAGGTCCGTGCGCCCGATGTCCAGGCGGCGCTCACGGTACTGGGACGGCGGCTCGAGGTGCCAGGCGAGGCGATCGAACTCCAGAGCACCGACCTGCGGGCCTGCTACCTCGGTCAGGCGGCCCTACGCGGGGCATTCCTGGGCCGGGCGATGCTCGCGGGCTCGGACCTGACCGGCTGCAAGCTCTCCGGCGCCTGGCTCCGGAGAGCGAATCTGCGCGGGGTAGCGGCGTCTGGCGCCGACTTCCGGGGAGCGGTGCTGAGAGATGCGATCCTGCGTGGCGCCGATCTGACCGGCGCGGATCTTCGCGGTGCCGACCTGTCGAACGCGGACCTCACCGAGGCGACACTGGAAGGCGTGCGGGTCGACGAGGCCACCGCCTGGCCCGATGGCTTCGACCGGCAACCGTGACGGAGGGGAGCGTCAGCCTTCGCGCGCCGCGGATTCGGCGAACACCCGCACCGCCTCGTTGACCGCCGCCCGGCGGGCCGTCCGGACCGCGTCCGACAACGGCCGCAACGCCTGGGCCCGCAACGTCGACGCCGACGCCGAGATCGCCCCGCCCGGGTCGTCCGACGACGCGATCGCCAGGATCGCCGCGATCTCCTCCGCGCGCTGCAACACCCGCAGCGCCCGGCCGGGCGTCCCGGCCGGCCAGTCCACGTCCGGCCGCGACCGCAGGTGCGCCGACAGCTCCGCCCGCACCCCCGGCCGGTCCGAAGCCACGTCCAACGCCTGCAACGCCCCCGCGCTGTTGCGGATCGCGTCCGTCAGCCCGTGCTCGGCTTCGCCCAGCCCGACGTACTCGGGAGCCGAAGGCGAGGACAGCGAGTACACCGTCCACCGGACGAGCCCCTCGGCGATCGGCTCCGGCACCAGCCCGAAGCCGAGCTCCGGCAGCACCACCGCGTCACCCGCGCGCAGCGCCGCCTCCGTGAACGGCCCGCCGCCGCCCAGCCCGCGGACGTCGCCCGGGACCGGGAGGACCAGCTGCATGCTTTTCGCTCCCTGCGAACGCAGCGCCATCAGCAACTGGACCGGGGTGGCCGCGCGGTTGAACGCCAGCGGCAGCGCGAACGCCTCCGCCGCGGCGGCGTCGGCGGCGACCACGTCATGGGCCTCACCCCACGCGAGCAGGGCGTCGAGCACATCGTCGGACGCGGCGGCTCCGTTGAGCCACGCGGAGGACCAGACGGCGAAAGTCGCACTGGGACGGCACACGACGCCCTATTTTACCGGGCCGGCAGGCAACACAGCAGCGCGCCCACGCTGGAGTCGCTCCACGTCGACGCACCGCCGATCCGGCAGTAGCGTCGAACGGGTGAACGCAGTTCCAGACGCACTTCCCCGGACCGCCGGGGCCCTGCGCGCGGCCGGGTACGAGCCGCGCCCGATCGCCCGAGAGATCCACGACAACCTGCTGACCGCCCTCAAGAACGGCGAGGACGCCTGGCCCGGTATCGTCGGGTTCTCCCGCACCGTGCTGCCGCAGCTCGAACGCGCGCTGCTGGCCGGCCACGACGTCGTCCTGCTCGGCGAGCGCGGCCAGGGCAAGACCCGGCTGCTGCGCACCCTCGCCGGCCTGCTCGACGAGTGGACGCCCGTCATCGAAGGCGCCGAGCTGGGCGAACACCCGCTGCAGCCGATCACGCCCGCGTCGATCCGCCGCGCGGCCGAGCTCGGCGACGACCTGCCGGTGGCCTGGCGCCACCGCTCCGAGCGCTACACCGAGAAGCTCGCCACGCCCGACACCTCCGTCGGCGACCTGATCGGCGACGTCGACCCGGTGAAGGTCGCCGAAGGCCGCAGCCTCGGCGACCCCGAAACCATCCACTTCGGCCTCGTCCCGCGCGCCCACCGCGGCATCGTCGCCATCAACGAGCTGCCCGACCTCGCCGAGCGCATCCAGGTCGCGCTGCTCAACGTCATGGAGGAGCGCGACATCCAGGTCCGCGGCTACACGCTGCGGCTGCCCCTGGACGTCCTGCTCGTCGCGACCGCCAACCCCGAGGACTACACCAACCGCGGCCGGATCATCACCCCGCTGAAGGACCGCTTCGGCGCCGAGATCCGCACCCACTACCCCTTGGACGTCGCGGCCGAGGTCGCCGTCGTCAAGCAGGAGGCCAACCTCGTCGCCGAAGTCGGCGAGCCGCTCCTGGAAGTTCTCGCCCGGTTCGTCCGGAACCTCCGCGAATCCACGGTCATCGACCAGCGCTCCGGCGTGTCGGCCCGGTTCGCCGTCGCCGCGGCGGAGACCGTGGCGGCCGCCGCCCTGCGGCGCGCGGCCCTGACCGGTGAAGAGCCGGCCGTGGCGCGGCCGGTCGACCTCGACGCCGTCCCGTCCGTGCTGCGGGGCAAGATCGAGTTCGAACCCGGCGAAGAGGGCCGCGAGATCGAGCACCTCGTGCACCTGATGCGCCGGGCGATCGCCGAGACCGCCCGCGGCCGGTTCGCCGGGCTGGACCTGCGCCCGCTCGCCGACGCGGTCGAGGAAGGCCACCTCGTCGCCACCGGCGAGCGCGTCCCGGCCAAGGACGTCCTCGCCGCCCTGCCGGAGCTCCCGGTGCTGCACGAGGTCGCCCAGCGCGCCGGCGTGGCCGCCGACGAGCCCGCCGGCCGGATCGCGGCCGCCGTCGAGCTCGCCCTCGAATCGCTGTTCCTGGCGCGCCGGCTGGCCAAGGACTCCGACGACGCGACGACCGTCTACGGCCGATGACCGCGGTCCCGCTTCCCGACGGCTACTCCTACGGCCCGTGGCACGACGGGCCGGACCCCCTCGCGCCCCCGGCCGACCTGCGCGACGCGCTCGACGAGATCGGCCGCGAGGTGATGGCCGGGTCGTCGCCGCGGTCCGCGCTGGAAGAGCTGCTCCGGCGCGGCACCGAGCGCACGTCGGGCCTGGACGAGCTGACCCGGCGCCTGTGGCAGCGCCGGTCGCAGATCCAGCGTCGCAACAACCTCAACGGCACCCTGCAGGAGGTCCAGCGCCTGCTCCAGGAGGCCCTCGACGCCGAACGGCGCGAGCTGTTCCCCGACCCGGACGACGAGGCGCGGTTCCGCGAGGCCCAGCTCGACGCGCTGCCGTCCGGAACGGCGGCCGCCGTCAACGAGCTGGCGAACTACGACTGGCGCTCCGAGCAGGGCCGGGAGAACTACCAGCAGATCCGCGACCTGCTCGGCCAGGAGCTGATGGAGTCGCGCTTCCAGGGCATGAAACAGGCGCTGCAGAACGCCGGTCCCGAGGACGTCGAGCGGATCAACGAGATGCTCGCCGACCTCAACGACCTGCTGGCGGCGCACGCCCGGGGCGCCGAAGACATCCAGGAGCGCTTCGCGGACTTCATGGCCAAGCACGGCGAGTTCTTCCCGGAGAACCCGCGGAACGTCGAGGAGCTGATCGACGCGCTCGCCGAGCGGTCCGCCGCCGCACAGCGGATGCTCAACTCGATGTCGGCCGAGCAGCGCGCCGAACTGGCCGAGCTGACCCAGCAGGCGTTCGGCGACCCGCGGCTCGCGCAGCAACTGTCCCAATTGGACGCGCAGCTGCGGGCCGCGCGGCCGGGCGAGGACTGGACCGGCTCGGAACGCTTCCGCGGCAAGAACCCGCTCGGCATGGGCGAAGGCGCCCAGGCGATGGCCGACCTCGCCGAGCTGGACGCGCTGGCCGAGCAGCTGAGCCAGTCCTACCCGGGGGCGAGCCTGGAGGACATCGACCTGGAGGCGCTCGAACGCCAGCTGGGCAAGGACGCCGGCGTCGACGCGCGGCGGCTGTCCGAACTGGAGCGTGAGCTGCGCCGCCAGGGCCTGTTCGAACGGGCCGCCGACGGGTCGCTCCGGTTGTCGCCCAAGGCGTTGCGGCGCCTCGGCGAGACGGCGCTGGCCGACATCGTGAACGCGCTGCGGGGCAAGACCGGCGACCGCGAGACCGAGTCGGCGGGCGCGGCGGGCGAGCCCACCGGCGCGTCGCGGCCGTGGCGGTTCGGGGACATGCAGCCCTGGGACGTGCCGCGGACGATCCGCAACGCCGTCTTGCGGTCGGTCTCGGTGGGGGAGCGGTCGGTCCGGCTCGACGTCGAGGACGTCGAAGTGGTCGAGACCGAGCACCGCTCCCGGGCGGCGGTCGCGCTGCTGGTCGACACGTCGTGGTCGATGGTGCAGGAAGGCCGCTGGCTGCCGATGAAGCGCACGGCGCTCGCGCTGCACCAGCTGATCAGCACGCGCTTCCGCAACGACGCGCTGCAGCTGATCACCTTCGGCCGCTACGCGCAGTCGGTGGAGCTGCCGGAGCTGATCGGGCTGGAGGGCGCGTGGGAGCAGGGCACCAACGCCCACCACGGGCTGCTGCTGGCCGGGCAGCACCTGCGCCGGCACCCGGACGCCCAGCCGGTGGTGCTGATGGTCACCGACGGCGAGCCGACCGCCCACCTGGAACCGGACGGCGAAGCGGTCTTCGACTACCCGCCCCAGCCCCGCACCCTCCACAAGACACTGTCCGAAGTGGACCGCCTGGCCAAGCTGGGCGCGTCGGTGACGGTGTTCCGCCTCGGCGACGACCCGCGGTTGACGGCGTTCGTCGACGTCATCGCCCGCCGTTCGGGCGGCCGGGTGGTGGCACCGGATCTGGACGGTCTCGGCGCGGCGGTGGTCGGGGACTACCTGCGCACCCGGCGGCGCTGAGGCGACGGCCGGGTCCGGGGCGGTCGTGCGCGACTACCTGCGCCCCCGGCGGTGCCGGCCTGGCGCCGGCGGGTTGACCGCCCGGTCCAGCGACCGGGCGGCCAACCCGGTGTCCGCGTGCCCGGCGGGCAGGTACGCGTCATGGTCGGCGAGGACTTCGCGGCCGAGCGCGCGAGCCTGCGTGAACGCCCCTTCGGCCACCAGGAGGTCGACCGACCGGCGCCGCAGCCGCAGGATCGGACCCAGCCGCGGGCCCGCCGCCACCGAGGGCAGCGCCCGGAAGTGGCGCCACAGTGCCGTTGCGTGGTCGGCGAGGTCGGCGGTCTCCTCGGTGTCCGCCACCGCGAACGCCCGGTCCAGCGCCACGGCCAGGCGCTCCTGCGCGTGCAGCTTTCCCAGCACCGCGCGCCGGGTCAGGCGGTGCATCGTCACCACCTCGCCGCTGACGTCGAACTCCGCGAGCGCCGCGTTCTCGAGACCCGTGAGCGCGGTGTCCACCGCCACCGGGTCCGGCCCGGCGCGGTGCACCAGCGCCCGCCGCACGCCCCGCGGCGCCAGCACGGCCAGCAGCTCGGCGACGACCTCGGCCCGGCCGTCCCGTGCGGCGACCGTGCGCAGGGCCGCGAGCGTGGTGTCCTCCACCCAGGGCGAGTAGTCCTCACCCGGTTCCCGCTCGAGCAGCGGCGTCCCCGGCAGCCGGTCGAGGTACTCCGTGGAGCCCGACGTGCGGATCACCCCGCCGGCCTGGGCGAGGGCCAGCGGCAGGTAGCCGAGCTCCCGGGCGACGTCGGCGGCGTCGCGGCCCGACCGCGCGCGCAGGAAACCCTCGGCGGTGGCCGGGTCGAAGCCGGTCACCGGCACCGTCGGGCCGAGGACCTCGAAGTCCGGCACCGTGGTGGTCACCAGGACCCGGGCCCGGGCGGGCAGCCACCGGGTGAGCGCGTCCGGGTCGGCCGGGCCGTCGAAGACGACGATCGCGCCGTCGCGTCCGTCGAGCCACGCCAGGCCCGCGTCGGGGCCGGTCAAGCCCTGCTGCCGGGCCAGTTCCGCATACGCGCGGGCGGCGGTGGCCGGGTCGGCCGCGGCCACCCAGAGCACCGGCGAGCGCGCCTCGCGGACGTACGCGGCGGCGACGTGCGTCTTGCCCGTCCCGCCGCCGCCCAGCAGGACGCACGACCGCCCCGCGCGGAACGTCTCGTCGATCTTCGGCAGGACGTCGTCCCGGCGCACGGCGGCGAGGGGTTCGCGGGGAACCGGGCCGATCACCGGCCGGGGCCGGGCGCGGCGGGGCCGCCGCAGCGCGACCGCCGTGACCAGCGCGATCACCGCGACCGCACCGCCCACGACGATCATGGTGCCCATCCGGTCAGGCTAACCGCGCTCGCCGCCGGGAACCCGCTCCGGAAGAGTGACGCTTGACCCTCACGTCGCGTGAGGCACCACCGTGGTCTCCGCAAGGGCCGAACCGGCCGGAGAGGAAGAGGGGAAACCGATGGGGCATCCCGTGGGCAAGGTCGCCGCGCTGGCCGGGATCACCGTCCGGACGCTGCACCACTACGACGAGATCGGCCTGCTCAGCCCGAGCGGCCGGACGAGCTCGGGGTACCGCAGCTACGACGACGACGATCTCGACCGGCTGCAGCGCATCCTGTTCTACCGGGAGCTCGGGTTCCCCCTCGAGACGATCGCGACCCTCGTCGATGACCCGGGCATCGACGCCGACGCGCACCTGAAGAAGCAGCGGGAGCTGCTGGTGGCGCGGATGGGCGAGCTCGGGCGGATGGTCGCGGCCGTCGATCGCGTGATGGAGGCGAGAGCCATGGGCAACGCACTGACGCCCGAAGAGAAGTTCGCAGTGTTCGGCGGGTTCCGCGAGCCGGACGGCTACGCGGAGGAAGCCGCGCGGCGGTGGGGCGGCACGCCCGAGTGGCAGGGCGCGACCCCACCGTCCAAGGAGGACCTGGTGGCCGGCGAGGCGGCCCGCCGGGACTGGGTCCGGCGGCTGAACGCCGTCCTCGACGCGGGTGGCGCGCCGGACGGCGCCGAGGCGATGGACCTCGCCGAGGAGCACCGCGGGATGCTCGCCCGCTTCATGGGCGAGTGCTCGTACGAAACGCAGCGGCGCATCGGTGAGCTGTACGTCACGGAGCCGGTGCAGCTCGGGTTCCTCGTCCGCGAGGAAGAGCAGCGGCCCGGCGTCGGGGAGTTCGTCCGCGACGCCATCGTGGCGAACGTCGCACGCCGGCGATAACCGCTGCTCCACGTGGGGGAGGAGTCCCACCGGGCGGGAGGGTGCCGGAGCGAACGCTTACAGTCGGGGGTATGCAGACTTGGTCATCGGTCGACGTGCCCCGCATCCCCGGCACCCCCCGCCCGCTGCGGCTCCACGACACGGCCACCGGGCAGATCCGCCCGACCGCGCCCGGCGCCACCGCCCGGATGTACGTCTGCGGCATCACGCCCTACGACGCGACGCATCTGGGGCACGCCGCGACGTACCTGGCCTTCGACCTGGTGAACCGCGTGTGGCGGGACAACGGGCACGACGTCCACTACGTGCAGAACGTGACGGACATCGACGAGCCGCTGCTCGAGCGGGCCGAGCGCGACCAGGACGACTGGGTCGTGCTGGGCATGCGCGAGACGGCGCTGTTCCGCGAAGACATGACCGCGCTGCGCGTGCTCCCGCCCCAGCAGTTCGTCGGCGCGGTGGAGAGCATCCCGGAGATCGTCGAGGTCATCGCGAAGCTGCTCGCGAACGGCGCCGCCTACCGGGCGGACGACCCCGAGTTCCCCGACGTCTACTTCGACCACTCGGCGACGGGCAGGTTCGGCTACGAGTCGAACTACGACGAGCCCACCATGCGGAAGTTCTTCGCCGAGCGCGGCGGCGACCCCGACCGCGCCGGCAAGCGCCACCCGCTGGACGCGCTGCTGTGGCGCGTGGCCCGCGACGGCGAGCCGTCGTGGGAGTCGGAACTCGGCCCGGGCCGCCCCGGCTGGCACATCGAGTGCAGCGCCATCGCGGTCAACCGCCTCGGGCTCGGGTTCGACCTGCAGGGCGGTGGTTCGGACCTCATCTTCCCGCACCACGAGTACAGCGCGGCGCACGCGGAGGCCGTCGCCAAGGACGGGCCGTTCGCCCGCCACTACGTGCACGCGGGGATGATCGGCCTCGACGGCGAGAAGATGTCGAAGTCGCGCGGGAACCTCGTGTTCGTCTCGCGGCTGCGGGCCGACCAGGTCGACCCGGGCGCGATCCGGCTCGCGTTGTTCGCCGGCCACTATCGCGAAGACCGCCCGTGGACCGATGCGCTCCTCGCCGAGGCGCAGACGCGGCTGGCGCGCTGGCGGGAAGCCGTCGCGCTGCCGGCCGGCCCGTCGGCGGAGGACACCGTGGCCCGGCTGCGCGACCACCTCTCGGACGACCTCGACACCCCGAAGGCCCTGGCGGCGATCGACGCGTGGGCGAACGAGGCCCTCCGGCGCGACGGCACGGACTCGACGGCTCCGGGCCTGATCCGCATCGCGGTCGACGCCCTCCTCGGCATCACCCTCTGACCTTCGGTGGACAAGTGCCGCTTTCCCGTGAAAGCGGCACTTGTCCACCGGGTGTATAACGGCCTACACGGCGACCGGACGGCCGTCGGCCAGTTCCAGGTGGTCGCCCTGCCAGTCGCGGCGCAGCCAGCGGTCGTGGGACGCGATGACGACCGCGCCCGGCGCCGTCTCCAAGGCCGCGAACAGTTCTTCCGCCAGGGTCAGCGAAATGTGGTTCGTCGGCTCGTCGAGCAGGAGGACGTCCGGTGGCTCGGCGAGCAGGATCGCCAGCGCCAGCCGACGCCGTTGACCGACCGAAAGCGCTCCGACGGGCTGCCGGAGATCCCGGGACGCCAGCAGCCCCAGGTGGCCCAGCGGGGGAGCGTCCTCGCCGAGCGTGTCCCGGTAGACGCGCGCGGCGGTCCGTTCCGGCGACGCGAACACGACGTCCTGCTCCAGCAACCCGACGCGGACGCCGTGTCCGAAGTGGACCGTCCCGGACGCCGGCGTCAGCCGGCCGGCCAGGACCGACAGCAGCGTCGACTTCCCGGCGCCGTTGCCGCCGGTGACGAGCAGCCGGGCCGAACCGTCGACGTCCAGGCGCGGCAGCCGCAGCCGGTCCGGGATTTCCAGTGACCGCACCGAAATCGCGGGTCCGTCGCCGGTGACGCGGCCGGTCAGCTCCGCCCGGAACCGCAGCGGCGCCGGTGGTTTGCGCACCTGGTCGCGTTCCAGGTTCTCCAGCCGCTGCTCGGCGTCGCGCACCCGCCGCGAGATCGTCTTCTGGACGCGGGCGCCCTTGAAGTGGTGGATGAACTTGTCGTTGTCGCGCGGGCCGCGGCCGTAGGCGACGTTGCGCGCGGTGACCGCGACGGTTTCCCGCAGCTCCTTCAGTTCCTCCTGTTCCTCGGCGAACCGCTGTTCCCACCGCGCCCGCTCGGCCTTCTTGTGGCCGAGGTAGTCGGTGTAGCTGCCGCCGTAGCGGACCGCGCCGCCGGCCTGGCGGTCGGCCGCCGCCGGGTCGAGGTCGACGATGTCGGTGCAGACGGCGTCGAGGAACACCCGGTCGTGCGACGACAGCACCACGATCCCGGTCAGCTCGGTGAGGTGGCGTTCCAGGAACGCCATCGCGGCGTCGTCGAGGTGGTTGGTCGGTTCGTCCAGCAGCAGCGTTTCCGGCTGCCGGACCAGCAGCGCGGCCAGGCCGAGCCGGGACCGCTGCCCGCCGGACAGCGTGCCGAGCCTGCGGTCCGGTTCGACGCCGCCGAGGCCGAGCCCGTCGCAGACGAGCTTCGCGCGGCGGTCGGCGTCCCACAGGTCGTGGGCCTGGGCCCACTCGAGGACCCGGCCGTACTCGTCGAGCACGCCCGCGTCGTCCGGCCGGTCGGTCATCACCGCGGTCAGCTCGTCGAGCCGGGCCGCGGCGGCGCGGATCTCGGCGAGGGCGTCGTCGAGGACGTCGGCGAAGGTCGCGTCCATGCCGAACGGCAGCTCCTGCAGCAGGAACCCGACGTCCGGGCCGCGCAGCACCTCGCCGGAGCGGGGTTCTTCGAGCCCGGCGAGCAGCCGCAGCAGGGTGGACTTGCCGGTGCCGTTCTCGCCGACCAGGCCGAGCCGCTGCCCGGCCGACGCGGTCAGCGAGACGCCGTCGAGGACGACGCGGGTGCCGTAGCCGAAGACGACGTCCTTGGCCTGCAAGGGGAAAAGGGTGGACATTGCGCATCACCGGGCCCGGATGAGAAGAAGCGGAAATCCCGCCGGGCGTCGTGGCACGCGGGAGCGTCAGGCTCGACCGGGTGCCGCCTCGGAAGCGGGATGGGCGCGGTTCAGTTCCTCATAGTGGAGCCAGGTTAACGCAACATCAGTAGAGTTAGTCAACTGGTTATGGCCTGGGTCACATCCGGCAGCTCGCTCGAAGCCCGCTCGGCCGCCGCCGTGCCGTCGGTGAGGAAGCCGACGAGCGCCGTCAGCTGACGGCGGTCCAGGCGTGCCAGCCGCTCGCCGACGAACCGGGCCATGGGCGCGTAGAGCTCGGCGAGCTCGGCCATCCGGTCGGGCAGTGGCCGGACGACGAGCCGGCGCCGGTCCGCCGGATCCGGGGCCCGCTCGGCGAGCCGGTGCCGCTCCATCCGGTCGAGCAGCCGGGTGAACGCGCCGGTGGACATCCCGAGCAGCCGCGCCAGCTCGGTCGGGGAGTCGCTGACGCCGCCGTGGAGCAGGTGCAGGCAGTGCAGCTCGGTCGAGGTGACGGCCATCCGCTCGGCGACCGCGGCGTGGAAGAGGGCGGTCGAGCCCACGAACCGGGGGAGGGCGAGAGCGGCGGCGGTGGCGAGTTCGCGCTGGTCGGGCAACGTCCATCCAAGGTCGGGTGACGACGCAGTCACTGCCCTGCGCAGTGACTGCGTCGCGAACGATAGCGAAGTCGCTTGACAAACCCGCAGGCGGGGTCAAACATGAAAGAGTACTTTCGAAATGCCTCTTTCAGATTGGACGACCGATGGCCGGGTTGCCACCGCGCAAGCGGATCGAGGACGTCGAGCTGTTGCGCGCACTGTCGCACCCGCTGCGGTCGGCGCTGCTGAACCACCTCACGGCCGTCGGCCCGCGCACCGCGAGCGAATGCGCGGAGGCGGTCGGCTCGACCGCGTCCAACTGCAGCTGGCACCTGCGGCAGCTCGCCCAGTACGGCCTGGTCGAGCGGGCGGACGCCGAAGACGGCCGGGAACGGCCGTGGCGCGCCCGGCAGGTCGGGCTGGAGATGGGGGAGCTGGCCGACGACCCCGCCCACCGCGCGGCCCAGCTCGGCATGGTCGGCGCGACCCTGGGCCACGAGCAGGAGCTGACCCAGCGCTACCTGGACTCGCTC
Source organism: Amycolatopsis sp. NPDC049691 (assembly GCF_040675005.1). Taxonomy (NCBI): domain Bacteria; kingdom Bacillati; phylum Actinomycetota; class Actinomycetes; order Pseudonocardiales; family Pseudonocardiaceae; genus Amycolatopsis; species Amycolatopsis sp. NPDC049691. Next base: position 102,741 of record NZ_JBFANX010000011.1, on the reverse strand, counting down.
GACGACCTGGACCCGGCGTGGCGCGGCGCGGCCGGGCTGATCACGTACGCGCTGCGCGTCACGCCGGCGGAGCTGACCCGGCTGACCGAGGCGATCGACGCGCTGGTCCGGCCCTACGTCGGGGCCATCCGGACCGACGCGCCGGCGGATGCCCGCCCGGTGCACGTCGGCCTGCGGGCGTTCCCCCGCATCGAGCACTCGGGGAAGGCGGAGGAATGAAACAGCTGCTGGGGGTGCCGGCGTTCGCGCGGTTGTGGGTGGCCGCGTTCTTCGGCGAGACGGCCGAGTGGATGCTGCAGGTGGCGTTGCCGGTGTACGTCTTCCAGCGCACCGGCTCGGCCGCGACGACGGCGCTGAGCATCGTGCTCGGCCTGCTGCCCGCGGTGCTGCTGAGCCCGGTCGCCGGGGTCGTGGCCGACCGGTGGAACCGGCGGGCGGTGCTGTTCGGCGTCTGCTGCGGGCTGGCCGTGGTCGCGGTGCCGCTGCTCGCGTCGCCGGGGGTTCCGGTCGTGTACGGGGTGATGGCCGCGCAGGCGGCGCTGGCGTCGGTGTTCGAACCGGCGCGCAACGCGCTGGTGCCGGAACTGGTCGGCGTCGAGGAGGTCACCGGCGCGAACGGCCTGATGAGCGTGAACGGCAGCGTCGCCCGGCTGGCGGGCGGCTGGGCGGGTGGTGCGCTGCTCGGCTTCGGCGGCCTCGCCGACGTCATCACCGGCTACCTGGCGGTGCTGGCGGTCGCGGCGGCGTTGCTGGCCAAGCCGTTCCGCCGGGTGCGCGCGCCCGCGCCGGCCAGCCCGCCCGAACCCGTGGTGCGCGCCTGGCTGGACGGTCTGCGCGAGCTCGCGCACAACCGCCGCCTGTGGCGCACCGGGCTCGCCCTGGTGTTCACGTCGCTGGCCCAGGGCATGTTCCTGGTGCTGTTCGTGGTGTACGTCCTCGACGTGCTGGGCGGCAGCGAAGCCGACGCGGGCCTGCTGCGGGGCGTGCAGGCGATCGGGGGCCTGGCCGCCGGGTTCGCGCTGGCCACGGTGGCCCGGCGGGTGGCGCCGGCGGCCCTGCTCGGCTGGGGCGCGCTCGCGCTGGGCCTGGTGTCGGCGGTGATCTGGAACCTGGCCGCGGTGACGACGGCGCTGGGGGTGTACGTGGGCCTGTTCGTGCTGGCCGGCGCCCCGGGCGTGGTCGTCGGCGCGGGAGTGCTCTCGGAGATCCAGAGCGCGGTCGCGCCGGAGCGGGCCGGCCGGGTGCTGAGCACGACGTTCGCGGCGATCGCCGTGTGCACGACGGCCGGGGCGCTGCTGGCGGGGACGCTGGTCGCCACGACCGGGCCGGCGGTGCTGCTGAACGTCCAGGCGGGCGTCTACGTCCTGGCGGGAACCCTCGTGCTGGTGCGGAAACCACCCGTAATCCGCAGGTTTCGCGAAGAACCCGCCGCCGCGGTGGCTACGGTGGAGGGGTGCCGCACCTCTTCGCCACCAGCGACCTCCACGTGACCCATGAGGGCAACGGCCCGATCCTCGACTCGGTCGTCCCGGAGACGCCCGAAGACTGGCTGCTCGTGGCCGGAGACGTCGCCGAGCGGGCCGAAGCCACCATCGGGACCTTGAAGACCCTGAGCGAGCGGTTCGCGAAGGTCGTCTGGGTGCCGGGCAACCACGAGCTGTGGACGACGAACGGCGACCCGTGCCAGCTGCGCGGGCAGGCCCGGTACGAGTACCTCGTCGAGGAGTGCCGGAAGCTCGGGGTCCTGACGCCGGAGGACGACTACCCCGTCTGGACCCATGGCGACCGGCCGCTGACCATCGCGCCGCTGTTCCTGCTCTACGACTACAGCTGGCGGACCCCGGAGGCCGAAGGCAAGTCCCTGACGGAGGCGCTGAGCCAGGCGCGGGCCGCCGGTGTCGTCTGCACCGACGAGTACTTCCTGCACCCGGACCCCTACCCCAGCCGCCAGGCGTGGTGCGAGGACCGGCTCAAGATCAGCGCCGGGCGCCTCGACGCGATCCCCGACGACCACGGCACGATCCTGATGTCGCACTGGCCGCTGCACCGCCACCCGACGGCGCCGCTGTACTGGCCGGAGTTCGCGCTGTGGTGCGGCACGACGAAGACCGAGGACTGGCACGTGCGGTACCGGGCGGAGATCGCGGTCTACGGCCACCTGCACATCCCGCGCACGACCGAAGCCGACGGGGTGCGGTTCGAAGAGGTTTCGCTGGGTTATCCGCGCGAGTGGCGGAAGCGGGCACGGGGTGCGGTGCCGATGCGGCGGATCCTCTGGCCGTCATGAGTTCGCGCGTCGCCGCTCCCTGAGCGCGCGTACGCGGCCGCGGCTGGCGCACGCCGGCGACGGGCACCACCGCCGTCGGCCGCCCGGGTCCGCGAACACGCCCCGGCAATCCTGCTCGGGACACGCGCGCAAGTCGTGCCGCAACGGCCCGGTGAGCCAGTCGGCCGCCTGGTGGGCGAGCCGGGCGAACGCGGCGCGCGCGGTCGGCGGGGCACTGCGGTGCAGCCGCTCCAGAGCGGTCAGGTGCACCGGTTCGGGAGCGAGGAAGCGCGTCAAAGCGCCGACCTCGTCCGCGGTCGGAGCGATGCCGTCGACCACGCCCAACGCGAGTGGCCGCAGTGCTTCGCGCAGCTCGTGTGCGGTGGCCACATCGGTGTCGGTGACCGGCGTGAGCGGGGTGAGGTCCGACCGGGCCAGCCAGGCGCGCAGGCGCTCCACCGTGGGGATGCGCTCGACCGGCCGCGCGCCGAAGTGCCGGCCGCGCGTGGCGAGCAGGTTCAGCCAGGGCGCGCCCATGTCGAGGCGGAAGTCTTCGGACACTTCGCCATCGTAACGGTTGAGGCGTTACACTCGCGCTCGTGACTGGGGATGCGAAGGTGCGGACGGTGCTGGGCGACATCGATCCGGCCGAACTGGGCGTGACGAATTCACACGACCACCTCTTCTTCGCCTCGAAGCTGCTGCCGGGCCAGGAACTCGACGACCCGGCCGCCGCGGCAGCCGAACTGAGCCGGTTCCGGGCGGCAGGCGGCGCGGCCCTCGTCCAGTGGACGCCGCACGGGCTCGGCCGCCGGATGCCCGACCTCGCCCGGATCTCGCGGGAGACGGGCGTGCACCTCATCGGCGCCACCGGCCTGCACCGCGCCGAGCACTACGCGCCCGCCGCGCTGAGCCGGGTCGTCGACGACCTGGCCGGCGTCTTCGTCGAAGACCTGACCGGGGACACCGCGCCGCGGGCCGGGCTGGTCAAGGTGGCCGGCGCGTTCCACACGATCGACTCCCACGCCCGGCTGACGATGACCGCCGCCGCGGTCGCCCACCAGGAGACCGGCGCGCCGATCGCCGTGCACCTCGAACTCGGCACGGCCGCCCTGGAGACCGTCGAGCTGCTGTGCGGCAAGCTGGACGTTTCACCGGAAAAGGTGATTCTCGGGCACCTCAACCGGAACCCGGACCCGCGGCTGCAGCGGGAGATCGCCGAAACCGGCGTGTTCCTCGGCTTCGACGGCCCGTCGCGGGCCAACCACGCCACCGACTGGCGGCTCTTCGACGGCCTCGAAGCGCTCGTCGCGGCCGGGCACGGCGGGCAGCTCCTGCTCGGCGGCGACACGACCACCGCCGCCGCCCGGTCGCAACCGGGCGCGTCCTACCTGCTCACGACGCTGGCCCCGCGGCTGGCGAAGCTGCTGGGCGGCGACGTCGTCACGGCCATGCTGGTGGCGAACCCCGCGCGGGCGTTCGCCACCAGCTGGCGGTGACAGTCAAGTGTGATGATTCAGCGGAGGCCGAAACCTTCCTGTCCGCCGCCCCGGCCGCGGCGGCGCAGGTAGCGCTCGAACTCGGCGGCGATCTTGTCGCCGCTGACGTCCTGCTCCGCGACCTCGCTCTGCGCGTCGCCGCGCTCTTCGAGGCTGCGGACGTACTCGCTGATCTCCTCGTCCTCGTCGGCCATCTCGCTGACCGTGCGCTGCCACTCTTCGGACTGCTCCGGCAGCGCCCCGAGCGGGATCTCGACGTCGAGGATGTCCTCCAGCTTGTGCAGCAGGGCCAGCGTCGCCTTCGGGGACGGCGGGTGCGACACGTAGTGCGGCACCGCGGCCCAGATCGACACGGCCGGGATGCCCGCCTGCACGCAGTAGTCCTGCAGGATCCCGACGATGCCGGTCGGGCCCTGGTAGTTGTTCAGGTCGAGCCCGTACAGCGACGCGGTGTCCTTGTCGTACGCCGTCCCCGTGACCGGGACCGGCCGTGTGTGGGCGGTGTCGGCGAGCAGTGCGCCCAGCGTCACCACGGTCGCGACGTCCAGCTGCTTGATGTGCTCCAGCAGCTCGGCGCAGAAGGCGCGCCAGCGCATGTTCGGCTCGGGGCCCTGCACCAGCACGACGTCCCGGTCGAACCCGTCGGGGCGGCACACCGACAGCGTCGTCGTCGGCCAGTCCACCCGTCGAGTGACGCCGTCCACCATCCGGACGGTCGGGCGGCTGACCTGGAAGTCGTAGTAGTCGTCGGGCTCCAGTTCGGCCAGGGGCGTGGCGTCCCAGTTCAGCTGCAGGTGCTCCACCGCGCGGCTGGCCGCGTCACCCGCGTCGTTCCAGCCTTCGAAGGCGACGACCATCAGCGGGCGGGTGGGTTCGGTGCGGTCGCCGGGCGGCCGCGGGGTCTCGTCGACGGGCTCACTCACCGGACCAGCCTACGACCACCGGCCTTACCCTGTTCAGCATGTCCGACCGCCTGTCGTCGCCGTTCCTCGAAGCCCTCCGCTCGCGCGTTCTCGTGGCCGACGGCGCCATGGGCACCGCCCTGCAGGCCCACGACCTGAGCCTCGCCGACTTCGACGGTCTCGAAGGCTGCAACGAAGTCCTCAACGTCACCCGGCCGGACGTGGTCCGCTCGGTGCACCGGGGCTACCTGGAGGCGGGCGCGGACGCCGTCGAAACGAACACTTTCGGGGCCAATTTCGCGAACTTCGCCGAGTACGACATCACCGGGCGGATCTTCGAGCTGGCCGAAGCCGGCGCCCGGCTGGCCCGCGAGACCGCCGACGAGTTCGCGACGCCGGACCGCCCGCGGTTCGTGCTCGGCTCGGTCGGCCCGGGCACCAAGCTCCCGACCCTCGGCCACGCGCCGTTCACCACGCTGCGTGACGCCTACCGCGAGGAGGTCCGCGGCCTGCTCGCCGGCGGCGTCGACGCGGTGATCGTCGAGACCACCCAGGACATCCTCCAGACGAAGGCGTCGATCATCGGCGCCAAGCGCGCCATGGCCGCCGAGGGCAGGCGGGTGCCGATCCTCGCTTCGATCACCGTCGAAACCACCGGCACGATGCTGCTCGGCACCGAGGTCGGCGCCGCGCTGGCCGCGCTGGAGCCGCTCGGCATCGACGTCATCGGCCTCAACTGCGCCACCGGGCCCGCCGAGATGAGCGAGCACCTGCGGCAGCTGGCCAAGCACGCCCGCGTGCCGCTGTCGGTGATGCCGAACGCCGGCCTGCCCGAGCTCGGCCCGGACGGCGCGGTGTACCCGCTCGGCCCGGAAGCGCTGGTCGAAGCGCTGACCGGGTTCGTCCGCGAGTTCGGCGTCGGCCTGGTCGGCGGCTGCTGCGGCACCACCGACGAGCACATCCGGCAGCTCGCCGCCGCCGTCGCGGACACCACGCCGGTCCCACGGCGGCCGCGCCCCGAGCCCGGCGTGTCGTCGCTGTACCAGGCCGTGCCGTTCAAACAGGACGCCAGCGTGCTCATGATCGGCGAGCGGACCAACGCCAACGGCTCGAAGGCGTTCCGGACCGCGATGCTGGAGGGCCGCTGGGACGACTGCGTCGAGATCGCCCGCGAGCAGACCCGCGACGGCGCCCACCTCCTGGACCTGTGCGTCGACTACGTCGGCCGCGACGGCACCGCGGACATGGCCGAGCTGGCCGGCCGGCTGGCCACCGCCTCGACGCTGCCGATCATGCTCGACTCCACCGAGGTCGCCGTCCTGAAGGCCGGGCTGCAGCGGCTCGGTGGTCGCTGCGCGGTCAACTCCGTCAACTACGAAGACGGCGACGGACCCGGCTCCCGGTTCACCCAGGTCATGGAGCTGGTCAGCGAATACGGCGCCGCCGTCGTCGCCCTGACCATCGACGAAGAAGGCCAGGCGCGGACGGCCCGGAAGAAGGCCGACATCGCGACCCGGCTGATCGAAGACATCACCGGCAACTGGGGGCTGCGGACCTCCGACGTCATCATCGACGCCCTGACCTTCACCATCGCCACCGGTCAGGAGGAATCGCGCCGCGACGGCATCGAGACGATCGAAGCGATCCGCGAAATCAAGCGACGCCACCCCGAGGTCCAGACCACCCTGGGGTTGTCGAACATCTCCTTCGGCCTCAACCCGGCCGCGCGGCAGGTGCTCAACTCGGTGTTCCTGCACGAGTGCGTCCAAGCGGGACTGGACACCGCGATCGTGCACGCGTCGAAGATCCTGCCCATGGCCCGCATCCCGGACGAGCAGCGCGCGGTCGCCCTGGACCTCGTCTACGACCGCCGTCGCGACGGCTACGACCCGCTGCAGGAGCTGATGGCCCTTTTCGAGGGCGTCAGCGCGGCCTCCTCGAGGGCCTCTCGCGCCGAAGAGCTGGCCGCCTTGCCGCTGTTCGAACGCCTCGAACGCCGGATCGTCGACGGCGAGCGCACCGGCCTCGCCGACGACCTCGACGCCGCGCTGGAGCAGCGGCCCGCCCTGCAGATCATCAACGACACGCTGCTGTCGGGCATGAAGACCGTCGGCGAGCTGTTCGGGTCCGGGCAGATGCAGCTGCCGTTCGTCCTGCAGTCGGCCGAGGTGATGAAGGCGGCCGTCGCGCACCTCGAGCCGCACATGGAGAAGGACGACGACTCCGGCAAGGGCCGGATCGTGCTCGCCACCGTCCGCGGCGACGTCCACGACATCGGCAAGAACCTCGTCGACATCATCCTGTCCAACAACGGCTACGAGGTCGTCAACCTCGGCATCAAGCAGCCGATCAGCACGATCCTCGACGCCGCCGAGGAGCACGGCGCCGACGCCATCGGCATGTCCGGCCTGCTGGTCAAGTCGACGGTGATCATGAAGGAGAACCTCCAGGAGATGAACTCCCGGGGCGTCTCCGCGCGCTGGCCGGTGCTGCTCGGCGGCGCGGCGCTGACCCGCTCCTACGTCGAGAACGACCTGGCGGAGCTGTATTTCGGCGACGTCCGCTACGCCCGTGACGCGTTCGAAGGGCTGCGGCTGATGGACGCGATCATGGCGGCCAAGCGCGGCGAGTCGCCGCTGGTCGACGCCGACGCGGAGCGGAAGCGCCTGGAGCGCAGGGAACGCCGGGAACGGTCGCTGCGGATCGCCGAGGCGCGCAAAGCCCGCAAGGCCGAGGAAGAGGCTCTCGAAGGACTGCCGCCGGCGCGCTCGGACGTCGCCACCGACGTCCCGCTGCCGACCCCGCCGTTCTGGGGCTCGCGCGTGGTCAAGGGTGTCGCGGTCGCCGACTACGCCGCGATGCTCGACGAGCGGGCGACCTTCATGGGGCAGTGGGGCCTCAAAGGCGCCCGCGGCGGCGCCGGGCCGACGTACGACGAACTCGTCGAATCCGAAGGCCGGCCGCGGCTGCGGTACTGGCTCGACCGGCTGACCGCCGACGGCGTCCTGGCCCACGCGGCCGTCGTCTACGGCTACTTCCCGTGCGTCGCCGAGGGCGACGACCTGGTCGTGCTCACCGAGCCCGAACCGGACGCGCCGGAACGGCTGCGCTTCACCTTCCCCCGCCAGCGCCGCGACCGGCGGCTCTGCCTGGCCGACTTCTACCGCCCCCGCGAGTCCGGCGAGGTGGACGTGGTGCCGTTCACCGTCGTGACCATGGGCCGGCCGATCGCCGACTACGCGAACGAGCTGTTCGCCGCCGACGCCTACCGCGACTACCTCGAGGTGCACGGCCTCGGCGTGCAGCTCACCGAGGCGCTGGCCGAGTACTGGCACTGCCGCATCCGGCAGGAGCTGACCTTCCCCGGCGGTGTGGCGGTCGCCTCAGAGGACCCGGACGACGTCGAGGAGTTCTTCAAGCTCGGCTACCGTGGAGCCAGGTTCTCACTGGGCTACGGCGCCTGTCCCGACCTCGAGGACCGGGCGAAGATCGTCGCGCTGCTCGAGCCGGGCCGGATCGGCGTCAAGCTGTCCGAGGAGTACCAGCTGCACCCCGAGCAGTCGACCGACGCGATCGTCTGCCACCACCCGGAAGCCAAGTACTTCAACACCTGAGGGAGATCCACTGTGTCTGACTGCGCCTCCGCGGGAAAGCGTGCGTCGGCGCTGGACGGACTCGATGCCGTGCTGTGGGACATGGACGGCACGTTGGTCGATTCCGAGAAGCTGTGGGACATCGCCCTCTACGAGACGGCGGAGTGGCTCGGCGGCAAGCTTTCCGAAGAGCAGCGGATGACCCTCGTCGGGTCCAACATGGACGACACCTCGGCGTACCTCCTGGAGGTCGTCGGCCGGCCGGTCACGCCGGAGGCGATCGCGGCGACGGGCGAGGAGATCCGCCGCCGCACGGCCGGGCTCTTCGACGACGAGCTGCCGTGGCGCCCCGGCGCCCGCGAAGCCCTGACGGCGGTGCGTGAAGCCGGGTTGCGCTCGGCTCTGGTCACCTCGACCGAGCGGGACCTCACCGAGCTGGCGCTGAACACGATCGGGCGGGAGTTCTTCGACGTCACCGTCTGCGGCGACGAGGTCGAGGGTCTCAACAAGCCGCACCCGCGGCCGTACCTCAAGGGCGCGGAGCTGCTCGGCGTGGACCCGGCGCGGTGCGTCGCGGTCGAGGACTCGCCGCCGGGCACGGAATCGGCGGTCGCGGCGGGCTGCACGGTCCTGGTCATCCCGAACGACGTCCCGGTCGAGGCGGGGGAGCGGCGCGTCTTCCGCGACTCGCTCGTCGGGGTCGACGTGCCTGCCCTGGCGGCCCTGCTGGGCTGAACACGCCCATGTCGCATTTCCGCTAGCCGTCGCCTGCCGGGTCCGCGATGCTGGGTCCCGTGCACGATGATTTCGAGCGGTGCGTGCGGGCCGTGCAGGCGAAGGACGCCCGGTTCGACGGGTGGTTCTACACCGCCGTCCTGACGACGAAGATCTACTGCCGGCCCAGCTGCCCGGTGGTGCCGCCGAAGCCGCGGAACATGAGCTTCTACCCGAGCGCGGCCGCCGCGCAGCAGGCCGGCTTCCGCGCCTGCAAGCGCTGCCGCCCGGACGCCAGCCCCGGCTCGCCGCTGTGGAACGAGCGCGCCGACCTCGTCGCGCGGGCGATGCGGCTGATCGCCGACGGCGTCGTCGACACCGACGGCGTCCAGGGTCTCGCCGACCGGCTCGGCTACAGCGTCCGCCAGGTCCAGCGCCAGGTGTTCGCCGAGGTCGGCGCCGGCCCGCTGGCGCTGGCCCGGGCCCAGCGCGCGCAGACCGCGCGGACCCTGATCGAGACCACCACCCTGCCGATGGCCGAGCTGGCGCTGGCCGCCGGCTTCGGCAGCATCCGGGCGTTCAACGACACCGTCCGCGAGGTGTTCGCCCTCTCGCCGACCGAGCTGCGACAGCGCGCGAAGGGCAAGCCGTCGGCGACGGCGGGCGCGATCCCGCTGCGGCTGCCCTACCGCAAGCCGCTCTGCCCGGACAACCTGTTCGGCCACCTCGTGGCCACCGGGGTACCGGGCGTCGAGGAGTGGCGGGACGGCGCCTACCGCCGGACCCTGCGGCTGCCGCACGGCCACGGTGTCGTCGCACTGCGGCCCGAAGACGGGCACATCGCCTGCCGGCTCACCCTGACCGACCTGCGTGACCTGCCGACCGCGACCAGCCGCTGCCGCCGCCTGCTCGACCTCGACGCCGACCCGGTCGCCGTCGACGACCAGCTCGCCACCGACCCGCTGCTCGCGCCGCTGGTCGCGGCCGCCCCGGGCCGCCGGGTGCCCCGCACGGTCGACGGTGCCGAGTTCGCCGTGCGAGCCGTGCTGGGACAGCAGGTCTCGACGGCGGCGGCCCGCACCCACGCGGCCCGGCTCGTCGTGGCCCACGGCGAGCCGATCGACGACCCGGAAGGCGGCCTGACGCACCTGTTCCCCTCGCCGGACGCACTCGCCTCGCTGGACCCGGAGACCCTGGCGATGCCGCGGTCTCGCCGGCGCACGCTGCTCGCGCTGGTCGAGGCGCTGACGGACGGCCTCGACCTCGGCGCGGGCAGCGACTGGGCCGGGACCAGGGCGGCGCTGACCGCGTTGCCCGGGTTCGGGCCGTGGACGGTCGAGAGCATCGCCATGCGCGCCCTCGGCGACCCCGACGCGTTCCTGCCCACCGACCTCGGCATCAAGTACGCCGCCGAAACCCTCGGCCTCGGCGGCCAGGCCGCCGTCGTCGCCCGGTCCGCGGCGTGGCGCCCGTGGCGCGCCTACGCCACCCAGCACCTGTGGGCCACCGGTGACCACGCCATCAACCGGATGCCCGCCGCCTAGGAGATCCCATGCGTTCCCACACGGTCGTCGACAGTCCCTGCGGCCCGCTCACCCTGGTCGCCGAGGGCGGCGCGCTCTGCGGGCTGTACATGCACGAGCAGCGCCACCGCCCCGCCGAGGCGACGTTCGGCTCGCCCGGCGCGGCCGAGGTCTTCGGCCTCGCCGAGACCCAGCTGAAGGAGTACTTCGCCGGGCAGCGCCGGGAGTTCGACCTCCCGCTGGCCTTCCGCGGCACGCCGTTCCAGCGCGCGGTGTGGGCCGCGCTGCTCGACATCCCCTACGGCGAAACCGCCTCCTACGGCGAACTCGCGCAGCTGCTCGGCAAGCCGGCGGCCGCCCGCGCGGTGGGCCTGGCCAACGGCAAGAACCCGATTTCGATCATCGTGCCGTGCCACCGGGTCATCGGTTCGACCGGCTCGCTGACAGGGTACGGCGGCGGCCTGGAGCGGAAGCGGTACCTGCTCGACTTCGAACGTCGTCCCAGTCCTCGGGAGGCGCTGTCCACTTCGGTGTGAGATCGGCGGCATCCGCGGCGGGGCGGGGCGGCGCCGCCGGGGCCGGGGTGGAAGGATCTGCAGACCGTGAAGACCTTCGATGAGCTGTTCGCGGAGCTTGCCGAGCGCGCGCGTACCCGTCCCGACGGGTCCGGCACCGTCGTCGCCCTCGACGCCGGGGTGCACGCCCAGGGCAAGAAGGTGCTCGAGGAAGCCGGCGAGGTGTGGATCGCCGCCGAGCACGAGTCCGACGACCGCCTCGCCGAGGAGATCTCCCAGCTGCTGTACCGGGTGCAGGTGCTGATGCTCGGCCGCGGTCTGTCGACCGAGGACGTCTACCGCTACCTGTGACGGGTCACCCGAAGAACCCGAAGAACGAGGAGAAGAGCGAAATGCTGCGTGTTGCCGTGCCGAACAAGGGAGCCCTCGCCGCCGCGGCGACGGAGATGCTCGGCGAGGCGGGCTACCGGAAGCGGCATGAGCAGCGCGACCTGACGGTGCTCGACCACGTCAACGAGGTCGAGTTCTTCTTCCTGCGCCCCAAGGACATCGCGATCTACGTCGGCTCCGGTGAGCTCGACCTCGGCATCACCGGCCGGGATCTGGCGCTCGACTCCGGCGCGCCGGTGGAGGAGGTCCAGGCGCTCGGCTTCGGCGGTTCGACGTTCCGCTACGCCGCCCCGGCCGGCCGGGACTGGAAGCCGGCCGACCTGCACGGCAAGCGGCTCGCGACGTCGTACCCGCGGCTGGTCCGCGACGACCTCGCCCGCCACGGCGTCGAGGCCGAGGTGATCCGCCTCGACGGCGCGGTCGAGATTTCGATCCAGCTGGGCGTGGCGGACGCGATCGCGGACGTCGTCGAGTCCGGGCGCTCGCTGCGGCAGAACAACCTGGTGGCGTTCGGCGACCCGATCTGCGTGTCGGAAGCGGTGCTGCTGCAGCGTCGCGGTACGCCGGAGAGCAAGGCGAAGTCGCAGCTGGCGGCGCGCCTGCGCGGGGTGGTGTTCGCGCAGCAGTACATGATGCTGGACTACGACTGCCCGCGGACGCTGGTCGAGCGCGCGATCGCCATCACGCCGGGCCTGGAGTCGCCGACGGTGGCGCCGCTCGCGGACGAGAACTGGGTGGCCGTGCGCGCGATGGTGCCGCGCAAGAAGGTCAACCTCATCATGGACGAGCTCGCCGAAGTGGGCGCGAAGGCGATCCTGGCGTCGGACATCCGCTCCTGCCGCCTCTGACCCACCCGCTCGTGAGTGTTCGAGGCGGTTGGAAGCGCCCGAACACTCACGAGCGCGGGCGGTTGGGTTTCTTGGGCAGCAGGTCGTAGAGACCCTTGCGGGCGCCGTTGTCGTTGACGTTGCGCGCCACCGCGACCTCCGAGATGAAGTCCTCGAAGACGAACTCCTCGTCGGCCGGGACCACCGCGGGGGCCTGGTTCTGCTCCAGGTAGCTGTCGAGCGTGCCCGCGATCTCGCGGAACGACAGCGCTTGCAGCGTCTCCGGCGCGTACGTCGTCACCGGGACGCCGTGCGCCGCCGCCTCGTTCATCACCACGCCCAGCGGCAGGTGCGACAGCATCGGGATACCGAACTCGTACATCTCCTGCAGCGCCGCTGCCGCGTAGTGCGAGATCGGCCGCCGGTACAGGCTCGGGACCAGGCCGAACCACGACAGCGGCTGCCGCCCGACCGTCTGCTCGACGTACCGGACCTGGTCGGCCAGCAGCCGCAGCGCACGGATGCTCGTCTTGTCCGGCTGGACCGGGACCAGGATGCCGTGCGACGCCGCGAGCGCGTTGTTCGTCAGCACGTCCAGCGCCGGCGGGCAGTCGATGACGCAGTGGTCGTAGTTGGCGAACTGGATGACCCGGGCCAGCTGCCAGCCGGGCACGCGGAACGAGTCGAGCCGCCGGATCAGGTCGAACATCCCCGGTGACGTCGGCACGACGTCGAGCGCACCGCCGCGGCCGAGGTTGCTGCGCGGGTGCGGCACGACGAGCTCGTCGATCGGGCCCTTCCACGTCTTGGCCAGCGCCTTCGCGAGGCTCGGCTGGTCCGCCGGCACCTCGGACAGGCCGAGCATCTCGGTCGTCGCGTGGCCCTGCGGGTCGAGGTCGACCAGCAGCACCCGCCGGCCCCGCTCGGCCAGCGCGGCCGCGGTGCCGACGCTCAGTGAGGTCTTGCCGACCCCGCCTTTCTGGTTGACCACCGAGGTGATCTGCATGCCGGAGCGCTCCTCAAGTCGGTCGTTCCGCGAAGGTTATTGGATGCGGGCCCGTTGTGGGTGGCTATCCGCCCCCGGCCTGTCGCGGTCGCACCATCAGCGCCTGCGCGCCGGTGGCCACCGGGCCGCCCGCGTCGTGCAGGATGCTGGTCGCGGTGCCGATGCCGTGCTTGCCGACCAGCGTCACCGCGTCGAGGCCGATCCACTCGCCGGCCGGCACCCGCCGCAGGTGGACGGTCAGCTCGGAGTTGATGAACCACCACTTGCGCGGGTCGAGGAAGTTCGACACGCCGTTGCCGGAGTCGGCGATGGTGAACAGCCGCTGCAGTCCGCTCGGCTCCTCGCCGTCGACCAGCGGGACGCGCTGGCGGGCCCAGACCGCCGCCGGACCGGGCACGTCCATGCCGCCGCGCACCGCGCGCCACTCCACGGCGTCGAGGTAGCCGGCCTGCCAGCCCTCCGGCCACGGCGACTCGGTCACGGTGTCCGGCGCCGGCAGGAGCGGCCCGGCGTCGGTGGCCGCCTCGGCCGTGTCGGACGTCGCGATGCGCCACGCCGAAGCCCGCGCCACCACGCGCTCCGCGCTCGCCAGCTCGGCCTGCAGCAGCTCCACCGACCGGCCCGGCCGCTCGACCCGGGCGCGCACGGTGAGCTCGGCGACCGGCGCCGGGCCGAGGATCTCGACGGTCACCCGCGCGAGCTCGGCCGGGTGGGCCGGTTCGACGTTTTCGAGCGCGCGCACCAGCAACGCCGACGGCGGGCCGAAGTGCTGGGACTCCGACGACCACGGCCCGGCCGTGTGCCCGGTCGCGGAGTAGCGGCCCTCGCCGAGGGGGACGTAGAACGCGTCGGCCATCAGTCGGCCCGGTCCAGCGGCGTCTCGTCGCCCGCGTCGGGCTCCGGCCAGCCGGGGTAGTCCGGCGGCGTGCCGCCGTACTCGGGGCAGTGCGCCTGGTGGTCGCACCAGTTGCACAGCTTGCTCTTGTTCGCGCGGAAGTCGCCGGTCCTGCCCGCCTTGAGGATCGCCTGCCAGATGGCTTCCAGCGTGCGTTCGAAGCGCAGCAGCTCGGCTTCGTCGGGGGTGTAGGCGAGCGACTGGCCGTCGGTCAGGTACATCAGCTTGAGCTGGCGCGGCACGATCCCGCGCAGCCGCCACAGCACGACGGCGTAGAACTTCATCTGGAACATCGCCTTCGCCTCGCCGATTTCGCGGGGCGCGGCGCCGGTCTTGTAGTCGACGACCCGGATTTCCCCGGTCGGCGCGACGTCGAGGCGGTCGATGTAGCCGCGCAGCAGGACACCGGAGCCGAGCTCGATCTCGACGTGCAGCTCGCAGGCCTCGGGTTCGAGCCGCCTCGGGTCTTCGAGCTCGAAGTAGGCGTCCAGCAGCTTTTCCGCCGATCGCAGCCAGTCCGCGTGGTCTTCGGGCTGCTCGCCGTCGAACAGCTCGGTCCACTCCGGACGGTCCGCGGAGAGGTCCGTCCACGCCGGGCCGAGCAGCTCCCGCGCCTGCGCGGGCACCCGTTCGGCGGCAGGCAGCGCGAACAGCCGCTCCAGTACCGAGTGGACGAGCGTGCCGCGCAGCTGCGCCTTGGTCGGGACCTCCGGCAGCCGGTCGACCGCGCGGAACCGGTAGAGCAGCGGGCATTGCTTGAAGTCGCTGGCCCTCGACGGCGACAGCGCGGGCCGCCGCCGCACCTCGGTGGCGACGGCGGTGGCTGCTGGGGGATCCGTGGTGACGGTGTCGGCGTCGGGCATGGGCAGAGCGTAACGCCGGGGTCCGACAGTTCCGGCGACCGCAACGCGCGCGACACCACCCGGACCGGATCACCCGCTCCCCACACCGGGGGCTCTAGGCTCTCCCGCATGGCCGCGACCAGTGAACAGGGCACCGGGGGCACCCGGCAGGCCGTCCTTCCGGACGGCGGTCTCCGGCTGTTCCGGGTCGCCGGCGTGCCCGTGCTGCTCGCGCCGTCCTGGTGGATCGGGTCGCTGATCGTCGTCGTGCTCTACGCGCCGCTGGTCGGCCGGCTGCTCCCGGACGCCTCGTCGCTGACGTCGTGGCTGCTGGCCGGCGCCTTCGCGCTGCTGCTGGGCCTGTCGGTGCTGGCGCACGAGCTCGGGCACTGCGTCGCCGCGCTGCGGCTGGGGATCCCGGTGCGGCGGGTGCGGCTGTTCCTGCTCGGCGGCCTGTCCGAAGTGGCCAGGACGCCGAAGCGGCCGGCCCACGAGGGCCTGGTCGCGGCCGCGGGCCCGGCGGTGTCGCTGCTGCTGGGCGGGTTCTGCGGCCTGCTGATGTTCGCCGTCCCGCCGGACGGCGCGGTCTGGATGCTGGTCGCCGAGTGCGCGGTGGCGAACCTCGCCGTCGGCGTGTTCAACCTCCTGCCCGGCCTGCCCCTCGACGGCGGCCGGCTGGTCCGCGCCGGCGTCTGGGCGGCCACCGGGATCCGCGCGACGGGCACGCGCGCCGCGGTCGCGGGCGGCGGGGTCGTGGCCGCGGGCCTGCTCGTGTGGGCCCTGTGGGGCCTGGCGACCGGCAGCCCGGACCGGTGGCTGCGCCTGGGCGTCTGCGTCGTCACGGCGTGGTTCGTGATCCTCGGCGCGCGTTCGGAGCTCACCGCCGAGGCACGCCGCACCTGGCCGGAAGGACTGGACCTCACCGAACTGGTGCGCCCCGTGCTGCAGCTGCCCGCCGAAAGCCCGGTGTCGGACGCGCTCGCGGCCTCGGCGGGCCGGGGCGTGGTGCTCGTCCGCGCGGACGGCGTCGCGGCCGGGCTGCTCGACACCGGCGCGGCGGAGCGCCTCGCGGGTACCTCCCCGCACGCGCCCGCCGAGCTCGCCGCGGAGCCGATCCGCGCCGAAACCGTCTTGCTGGCCTCGGAACCGGGGGAGGACGTCGTCGAGCGGGTCCGCGAGACCCCGGCGTGGCAGTTCCTCGTCGTCGACGACGAGGGCCGCCCGGCGGGCGTGCTGCGCCGGGACGACCTGCGCGCCGCGCTGAACCGCCGTACCCGCTGAGGACGGGCCCCGGACGGCCTGCGAAGATCTGTCGTCGGCCATTCGGGGTACAGGAGGAAGTGTTGTCGGTCAGCGGACCGTTTCGCGCGGGTGATCGGGTGCAGTTGACCGACTCGAAGGGGCGGCACTACACCCTGACGCTGGCCGACGGCGGGGAGTACCACACCCACCGCGGCGCGCTCGCCCACGACGACCTGATCGGCAGGCCCGAGGGTTCGGTGGTGACGTCGGCGGGCGGGTCGACGTACCTGGCCCTGCGCCCGCTCCTGCCGGACTACGTGCTCTCGATGCCGCGCGGCGCGCAGGTGATCTACCCGAAGGACGCCGCGCAGATCGTGATGTGGGGCGACATCTTCCCGGGCGCGCGCGTGCTCGAGGCGGGCGCCGGCTCCGGCGCGCTGACGTGTTCGCTGCTGCGCGCGGTCGGCCCGGACGGGCACGTGAGCTCGTACGAGATCCGCGACGACCACGCCGAGCACGCCGAGCGCAACGTCGTGAAGTTCTTCGGGGAGAAGCCGGCGAACTGGTCGCTCACGGTGGCGGACCTGGCGACCCACGAAGGCGAAGTCGACCGGGTGGTCCTGGACATGCTGGCCCCGTGGGACCAGCTGCCGAACGTCGCCGCGCACCTCGTGCCGGGCGGCGTGCTGACGGTCTACGTCGCGACGGTGACGCAGCTGTCCCGCGTGACGGAGTCGCTGCGCGAGCAGCAGTGCTGGACCGAGCCCGAATCGTGGGAAACGCTGATGCGGCCGTGGCACGTGGTGGGCCTCGCGGTGCGCCCGGACCACCGGATGGTCGCGCACACGGCGTTCCTGCTCACGGCCCGCCGGCTCGCCGACGGGACGGTCTCACCGCGCGTGTCCCGGCGGCCGTCGAAGGGCAAGGGCTAGCGGGGGTGTCCTCGCGCCGGAAGGCCGGGTTCGCGGTGGCGGCGGCCGTCGTGACCGGCCTTTTGGTGCTGTGCGTGGTCTTCGCGCCGGGGTGGCTCGTCGGCACTTCGCCGGGCCTGGGGCCGGCGGATCGGTTGAAGGCCGTCAACGACGTCCGCGGCACGCTGCTGCAGGCGCTCGGCGGACTTCTCGCCTTGGCGGGTGTCGGCCTGGGCGCGCTCCTCACGTCCCGGCAGCTGCTGCTCAACCGGGAGAGCCGGTCGATCGACCTGTTCACCAAGGCGATCGACCAGCTCGGGGCCGAGCAGGGGCCGACGCGGCAGGGCGCCGTCTACGCGCTGGAGCAGCTGGCCGACCTCGATCCCCGCTACCGCGGGCACGTCCACGCGCTGCTGACGTCCTTCATCTGCTCGCGGGCGCCTTGGGAACCCGAGGCAGCGGGCCGCGAAGGCGGTCCGGCGGACGACGTCGCCGCCGCGATCGCGGCGCTGGGCCGCGGCGGGATGATCGAGGCGGACGCGGCGTCCGAACTCGAGCGGGTCGACCTGCGGAACGCCGACCTGACCGGACTGGCGATCCCGAGAATCTGCTTCGCCGGGGCGAACCTGGCGGGCGCGGTGCTGCGGAACGCGAACCTCACCGGTGCGACCCTGACCGGCACGATCCTGCGGGACGCGGATCTGCGCGGCGCCGACCTCACCGGCTCCGACCTGACCGGCGCGGACCTCGCCGGGGTCACGGCCGACGGCACCACCCGTTGGCCCGCCGGTTTCACGCCACCCGGTTAGCCCGGCACGCACCAGCGGCCGTTCTCCTTGTGCAGCGGGAAGGGCGTGTCCTTCGTCCCGCCCGGGGCTTCGACGTGCACCTTCGCCGTCGCGGACTCGCCGCGGACCTCCGGTGGCTCCTTCAGCGTCGCCGTCACCCGGCCGGCCGCGTCCCACATCCGCTGCAGCCTCCCCAGTGCGTCGGCGCTCTGCGGGCGGCACGTCAGCTTGCCGAACGCCGCCGAGTCGTGCGCGGTGATCGCGTCGACGATCGCGCGCGCCAGCACGTTCACCGCCGCGGTGTCGACCGCGCTCGGCGCCGCGGAAGCCGAGCTGCGGGGCGCCGGGGCCGGGGTCGACGGCGCTGGCGCGGAGCCGGACGGCGCCACGAGCAGCAGTCCCAGCACCACGCCCGCGCCTGCCACGCCGAGCAGCACGAGCCCGGCGGCGAGCGCGCGGTTCACCGAACGCGGGGGCTCACGAGCCGTCCGCCCGGACGTTGGACAGGCACCACAGGCCGGATTCCTTCTGGGCCGACATCGTGCCGACCTTGGTCTTGCTGCCGTCGGTGGCCGAGTAGCGCACGGTGGACTTGTCCCCGGTGTCCTGCGGCGAGCCGGTCAGCTTGACCGTGACCTTCGGAATCTCGCCGGTGCTGCCTTCGAAGACGCTCCGGCAGATGGTGTCGGCCAGCGCTTTCTCGTCGCCCGCGTTGTAGGCGTCGATCGTCGCGTCGAACAGCTCCTGCGAGCTGCCCTTGCCCGCCGGGGCGGGGCCGCTCGCGGGCTTGGTGCTCTTCGTCGACGGGCTCGGCGAGGTGACCTTGGGCTTCGAGGCGGACGTCTTCGGCGCGGACGTCGGCGCCGCGGAGCTGCTGCTCGCGGGCGGGGCGGCGGTGTTGCCGTCGTCGCCGTTGGCGAGGACGAACCACGTCACGCCGCCGCCGACGAGGAGCACCGCGGCGGCCGCGATGCCGGCGATGAGCCCGGTTTTCTTCTTCTTGGGCGGCGGCGCTTCGCCGAAGCTGCCGCCTCCGTACGGGTCGTAACCGCCGAAGCCCGGCTGCTGCTGCGTCTGCTGACCCCACTGGTCCTGCTGTCCGTACTGGGGGTAGCCCTGCTGGGGCTGAGGGCCCGTCTGGGGCGGGTATCCGCCGTGCTGCGGCTGGCCGTACGGATCGGGCTGCCCGAACTGCTGGGTGCCGCCGTAGCCCGGCTGGGGCTGCGGTCCGCTCTGGGGGTAGCCGCCGGGCTGCTGGCCGTACGGCCCGGGTTGCTGCCCGTAACCCCCGGGCTGCTGGCCGTAGCCGCCCGGTTGCTGCGGCGGGTAGGTCATGGGTGGTGCCCCCTAGCGTTCCTTCGACGGTGAGCCGGCCTTCGAGGCGGCCGACGTCGGCCCGATGCTAGCCACCGGGCCGCCCCGCCGCGCGGTTAGGGCGGAACTGGCCGGAATTGCCCGGCTCGGGCAGGGTTGGCGCCCCGGCGGGGCGGGTACTCCCGACGTGCTTGGTTCGTCCCGGCCCGGACGGGCCCGCGACGCGCCGGGGCCACGGCACCGAAATGGCCTCTTGCGCTGCGGGAATGTCCGTGCTGGACCAGGCGAGGAAACCGCGACGCGCCGATCTTGTGATCCGGAAAGGCCTTTTCTTGTCGGTGATCGCCGGTACCGTGGAATGAAAAGCACTCCGAGGAGGTGCCCGATGCATCATGACCTTCCCGGAGGTCGGCGCGAGGAGGCCGACCCTTCAGCAACATCCGGAGCTGGGACGACGGCGGACGAGCAGGCTCGGCAGATCCGTTTTCTCGAGGAGGAAGTGGCGCTGCTGCGCCGCAAACTGACCGACTCGCCACGGCAGAACCGAGTTCTCGAACAGCGGCTCGCCGAGGCCTCGGAAAGGGTGAGCCAGCTCACCGAGCGCAACACCAAACTGGTCGAAACCCTGCGTGAGGCCCGAGGACAGCTCCTCGCGCTGCGCGAGGAGGTCGACCGGCTGGCCCAGCCGCCGTCCGGCTACGGCGTCTTCGTCGAGGCGTACGAGGACAACACGGTGGACGTCTACACGGCGGGCCGCAAGATGCGGGTGTCGGTGTCGCCCGCGGTCGAGCTCTCTTCGCTGCGCCGCGGCCAGGCGCTGCGGCTCAACGAGGCGCTCACCGTGGTCGAGGCCGGCGGCTTCGAACGCACCGGCGAGGTGTGCGCGTTGCGTGAGGTGCTCGCCGCCGACGTCGAGGGCGGCAGCCCTCGCGCGCTGGTGGTCGGGCACGCGGACGAGGAGCGGGTGGTCCTGCTCTCCGACCTGCTGGCCGAGCAGCCGCTCAAGCCGGGCGACTCGCTGCTGGTCGACTCCAAGGCCGGCTACGCGTACGAGCGCGTGCCGAAGGCGGAGGTCGAGGACCTGGTGCTGGAGGAGGTGCCCGACGTCCGCTACGAGGACATCGGTGGCCTCACCCGGCAGATCGAGCAGATCCGCGACGCGGTGGAACTGCCGTTCCTGCACGCCGACCTGTACCAGGAGTACCAGCTGCGGCCGCCCAAGGGCGTCCTGCTCTACGGCCCGCCGGGCTGCGGCAAGACGCTCATCGCGAAGGCGGTCGCGAACTCGCTGGCCAAGAAGGTGGCCGAAGCGCGGGGCGACGCGGCGGACGGGAAGTCCTACTTCCTGAACATCAAGGGTCCCGAGCTGCTCAACAAGTTCGTCGGGGAGACCGAGCGGCACATCCGCCTGATCTTCCAGCGGGCGCGGGAGAAGGCCTCCGAAGGCACCCCGGTGATCGTGTTCTTCGACGAGATGGACTCGATCTTCCGGACCCGTGGGTCGGGCGTGTCGTCCGACGTCGAGACCACGATCGTGCCGCAGCTGCTGTCGGAGATCGACGGTGTCGAAGGCCTGGAGAACGTCATCGTCATCGGCGC
Source organism: Amycolatopsis sp. NPDC049691 (assembly GCF_040675005.1). NCBI lineage: Bacteria > Bacillati > Actinomycetota > Actinomycetes > Pseudonocardiales > Pseudonocardiaceae > Amycolatopsis > Amycolatopsis sp. NPDC049691. Next base: position 81,915 of record NZ_JBFANX010000011.1, on the reverse strand, counting down.
CTCCAACCGCGAGGACATGATCGACCCGGCGATCCTGCGGCCGGGCCGGCTCGACGTCAAGATCAAGATCGAGCGTCCGGACGCCGAAGGCGCGAAGGACATCTTCTCCAAGTACCTGGCCGAAGGCCTGCCGATCCACGCGGACGACCTCGCCGAGTTCGGCGGCGACGCCAAGGCGACGTTCGACGCGATGATCCAGCACACGGTCGAGCGGATGTACGAGGAGAGCGACGAGAACCGGTTCCTCGAGGTGACCTACGCCAACGGGGACAAGGAAGTCCTGTACTTCCGCGACTTCAACTCGGGCGCGATGATCCAGAACATCGTGGACCGGGCGAAGAAGTCGGCGATCAAGTCGGTGCTGGAGACCAAGCAGCCGGGTCTGCGCGTGCAGCACCTGCTCGACGCGATCGTCGACGAGTTCGCGGAGAACGAGGACCTCCCGAACACCACCAACCCGGACGACTGGGCCCGGATCTCCGGCAAGAAGGGCGAGCGGATCGTCTACATCCGCACGCTCGTCACCGGCAAGAACCAGGACTCGGGGCGGGCGATCGACACCGCCACGAACACCGGTCAGTACCTGTAAGTCCGAGTGCTCGATGGGGCGGCCGCCGCGGCGACCGCCCCATCGGCGTGTTCAGCGGCCGGCGAGCGCCGGTTCGGGCCGGCGGCGCCGCAGCCGCCCGTGGGCCGCGAGGATGCCCACCACGATCAGGAGCGCGCCCGCCGGCTGGTTCCAGCTCACCGGCTCGCCCAGCACCAGTACGCCGAGCAGCACTCCGACCACCGGTGTGAGGTAGGTCACCGCCGAGGCGTTGGCCGCGCCCCAAGCGGCGATGATCCGGACGTTCCAGACGTAGGCGATCCCCGTTCCGAAGACGCCGAGCGCCACCATGCTCGCCACCACCGCGAAGTCCAGGTGCACCGGCGTGCCCGCGATCGCGGGCGCCAGGATGCCGAGCAGCACCGTCGCCGACCCGGTCTGACCGAACGCGACCACGACCGGGTCGACACCACGCGGAGAGACGAACCGGCGCAGGTAAACGAAGCACGCGCCGTAACACGTCGTGGCGCCCAGGCATGCGAGCTGCGCTGTCAGCTGGTGCGAGACGTCGACGCCGTGCCACACCCCGACGATCGTGAGCACGCCCAGGAAACCGAGCGACAGGCCGAGCACCCGCGGCGGCGTGAACCGCTCTTCGGGCAGCGCCGCGGCGGCCAGCAGCATCGTGACGAGCGGCGTCGTCGCGTTGAAGATGCTGGCCAGGCCCGACGAAATGTACTGCTCCGCCCACGAGAACAGCAGGAACGGCACCACGCACAACAGCACCGAAACGACCGCGAGGTGGCCCCACAGCACGGGATCACGGGGGAGCGGCCGCCGGCGCGCCACGAGCACGACCGCCAGCGCGAGCGCGCCCAGCGCGACCCGCGCGAGCGCGATCTGCGCGGGGGAGAGCCCGGCCAGCCCCACCTTGATGAACAGGAAACTCGCACCCCACACCACGGCCAGCAGCGCGAACCGCACCGTGACCCCGAAACCCGCCGCTCCGAACCGCATGGGCGCAGTCAAGCCGGGACGCCGGGCGCGAAGCCAGCGGTTTTCGGACTTCTGCGTCCGTATAACGACCTATACGCGACGGGGTAGGATGGCCCCCATGGCACCGGGGGACGAGGGCTGGCGACGAGCGGTGGCGCACGTCGCCGGCCGCGTGACCGGGCCGCCGCTGCCCGAAGGCCTGGACGTCACCGTCCACTTCCACCCGGACCGCCTGGTGGGCGGGGTGCCGTTGCTGCGGCACCTGGTCACCGACGGCGTCTACCGCTCCCAGTTCGAGACGGGCACGAGCAACGGCGGCCTCACCGCCCACGCCGGGGGAGACCGCCGGCGCTGGGAGCACCGCATGTTCGGCGGCGCGTACGACGACCTGCCGCCGTCGGCCCGGCCCAAGTACGGCTCGCTCAACCACCGCCGCCGCCCGGCGGGCGGGTCCGTCCGGTTCGGCTCGTCCCACTTCGTGCTGAAGCGGGAAGTGCTGCCGCGGACGACGTTCTGCTACCCGGACAGCTTCTTCGAACCGGACGACTTCGGCACCGCGGCGGACATGCCGTTGCTGCGCCTCGCGGAGGCGGACGTCCAGGACGAGCTCGACGACTACATCGAGGCCCACGTCCACGGCCCGCTCCGGCTGGCGGCCGACGTCGAGGCGCTCGTCCTGGACCCGGCGTTCCGCGGCACCGAGGTCGAGGCGGCGGCCGCGGACCTGCCGTTTCCCACCAGGTGGCACCACGGGTTCAGGCTGCCGGTCGAGGTGCTCGCCGAGCACGCGGACTACCGCGGCGAGGACGTCGTGCGGGCCGGCAAGGAGATAGCCGAAGACGGCCGGCTGGACGCCCGCGTCATCGGCGACGCCGTGCGCGCCGGCCGGCACGACCCCCAGGTGCTCAAGCGCGTCTGGCACTGCACCGCCCGGTTCGGCCTACGCGGCGACCGGTAGCAGCGCCTCGGCCAGCCGGCGCCAGTGTGGCATCGCCGACCCGCCCGGTTCGATGCCGATGACCTGGATGCCGACGTGGTCGGCGCCCGCGTCGAGGTGCGCGCCCAGCTTCCCGGTGATCGTCTCGAGGTCGCCCCAGAAGACGAGGTCGTCGACGATCCGGTCGGCCGCGCCGTCGATCTCCGCCTGGGTGTAGCCGAGCCGGCGGAACTTCGCGATGTTGTACGGCTGCGTGAGGTACGGGTGCAGGTGTTCGCGGGCGATCTCGCGCGCCTTCGCCGCGTCGGTCTCGAACAGCACGGCGTGCTCGACGCCGAGGAACGGGCCGGCGCCGAGGATCTCCCGCGCTTGGGCCGTGTGTTCCGGGGTCACGTGGTAGGTGTGCGCGCCGGCCGCGTGGTCGCGCGCCAGCTCCAGCATCTTGGGCCCGTACGCGGCCAGCAGCCGGCGCACCGGGGCCCGCGGCGCCGGGTTGGCGCTGGTGACGGCGTCCATCTCGGCGAGGTAGGCGCGCACCGCGTTCAGGGGCTTCGGGCCGGGTACGCCGCCGAAGCCGAGGCCGAGCAGGTGGCGGTCCGGGTAGGCGTCGGCGAGCAGGAGCGCGCCTCCCTGCGTCCAGCGCGGCCCGCGCGAGCCGATCTGCGCGATGCCGTTGACGACGGTCAGGTTTTCCGTGGCCGCCAGCAGGAAGCCGGCGTGGGTGAGTGCTTCGCGGCCATCGGTTTCCGGGATCCAGAGCGTCGGCCAGCCGAGTTCTTCCAGTTCCCGCGCGGATTCCCGGATCCGGCTCGCCGGCAGGCTTTCGAAGTCGAACGTCCAGATCCCGTAGCGGCCGAGCCGCATGCCCTCGATGGTACTCATGAATCGAAGTATCGCAGAAATACGATATGAGTCAACCGGCCGGCGCCTCGACAGGGGAGGGGAGAGATCAGAGGGACCGGCCGAGCACCGCGACGAACTCCGCGATCCGGGCTTCGTCGCGCTTGTAGTGCGTCCACTTCCCGACCCGGGTCGCGTGCACCAGGCCGGCGCGCTGCAACGCGGCCATGTACGCCGAGACGGTCGACTGCGCGAGCCCCGTCTTCTCCTGGATGTGGCTCACGCAGACGCCGACCTCGGCCGGGTCGGCGATCGCCCGCTCCACCGGGAAGTGCCGCTCCGGCTCGCGCAGCCACCGCAGGATCTGCAGCCGCTCGGGGTTCGCGAGCGCCTTGAAGACGTCGAGCAGCCGCTCGGCGTCCGGCTGGGGTTCGGTGCGTGTCGTCATGGCCACTGCCGAGTATATCGACGTATAACGACCTATACTCACCGGCCGTGAGCGAAGAAACGCACCGGCCCCGCGCGCCGATCACCGAGTCCGACGTCCTGGCCTGGCTGGAGACGACGGCGGCCGCCGTCCAGGCGGGGGAGGTGGGCGCCCAGGAGCTGATCGACATCCTCGGCGAGCTCCGCCGCGCCTCGGCGGCCTGCGCCGACGCCTCCGACTGGGCCCTGCTCGCCGCGCGCGAGGGTGGGGCGAGCCTGCGCCAGATCGCGCCGGTCTTCGGCAAGGGCTACGTCCGGGCCCCGGCCGCGCGCCTGGAGAAGCTGCACCGCCAGGCCCAGAACTCCGACCAGTGGCTGGCCATCCTCCGGCACAAGCAGACGGTGTGAAGGAAGCCATGGACCGCATCGCGCTCGGCCTGGCGGCGCTGGGCCGTCCCGCCTACATCAACCTCGGCCGCGACGGCGCCCTGCCGCCGGTGCGGGACGTCGATTCCATGCGGGCCGCGACCTTCGCGGTGCTGGACGACGCCTACGCCGCGGGCGTCCGGCACGTCGACGTCGCCCGCTCGTACGGGCGCTCGGAGGAGTTCCTGGCCGGCTGGCTCGCCGAGCGCGGGCACGCCGACGTCGAGGTGTCGAGCAAGTGGGGTTACGCCTACGTCGGGGACTGGCGGGTCGACGCCGACGTGCACGAGGTGAAGGAGCATTCGGCGGCGCGGTTCGCGACGCAGTGGGCGGAAACCCTGGCCCTGCTGGGGAACCGGGTCGGGCTGTACCAGGTGCATTCGCTCACTGTGGACAGTCCGCTCTTCACCGACGAGCCGTTGGTCGAGGCGCTGGCGGAGCTGTCCGCGAACGGTGTCGCGGTCGGGTTCTCGACGTCCGGGCCGGCGCAGGCGGACGCGATCGAGCGGGCGTTCGCGCTGGAAGTGGCCGGGCAGCCGGTGTTTTCCGCGGTGCAGTCGACGTGGAACGTCCTGGAGCGGTCGGCCGGCCGCGCGCTGGCCGCGGCGCACGCGGCCGGGAACCGCGTGCTGGTCAAGGAAACCCTCGCCAACGGCAGGCTCGCGGTGGAGGCGCCCCCGACCGTGCTCGACATCGCGGCCGCGCACGGGACCGGCCCGGACGCCGTCGCGGTGGCCGCGGTGCTGGCGCAGGACTGGGTGGACCGCGCGGTCATCGGCCCGGCGAGCCGCGCGCAGCTGGCGGCGAACCTGCGGGCCACCGCGCTTTCCCTCGGCACGGACGAGGAAGCCGCGCTCGCCGGCCTGGCGGAGGACCCGCAGGAGTACTGGCGACACCGGTCCTCCCTGCGGTGGGACTGAGCGGTTGCACTACCCTTCGCTGGCACGGAACCGACGACAGGAGGCCGGGTGCGTCATCGTCAGGTGGTCGCCTTGGCCGCGGTCGCGCTGGTGGGCCTGACGGCCTGCGAAGGGCCCGACCCGAACAACCTCGAGACGTACTACGACGATCCGGCGCCGACGTCCGCGCCGGTCACGACCGCCGAAACGCCGGTGAGCCCCGCGAGGGCCGCTCCGGTCACCCCGCTGGCGCCCGATCCCGCTCTGCTCGCGGAACCCGCGCTGCTGTCCGATGCGGACGTCGCGGAGGAAGGTGTGCGGCCGGCCTCGAACGAGGTGGCGGGATGCCTGGCGGACGGGCCGTCGGCGGGCAGCCGGACGGCGACCTGGCGCTACCCCAGCGGGTCGGTGCTGAGCCACCGCGTCGTGGTGTTCCCGGACGCCACGGCCGCCCGGGCCGTCGCGGAGAACGAGTGCGCGGGCAAGACGGTGAGCATCCCCGTCCAGCCCGGGATCGAGCGGCAGCAGGCCTGGAGCGAGGGCAAGACCTGCACGGTGTTGCTGGCCAAGGGAAGGCTCGTGTCCGAGCTGACGGTCTCGGCGAGCACCGAGACGCGGGCCGTGGACGCGGCGAAGCGCCTGCTCCCTGCGATGAAGGCGAGGCTGGCGGCTCAGCCGTAGCGGCGGAACCACTCCTGGACGCCTTCGCGGCCGTCGGGGATGAAGGGCAGCTCGGGTGCCGGGTCGTCGACCCAGGCGCGGAGCTCTTCGAGGGGGATCCAGCGGCCTTCGACGATCTCTTCGGCCTGGTGGTGGATCGGGCCGTCCCAGCGGACTTCGAAGGCGAAGTTGTGGCAGCGGTTGCGGCCGTCGTCGTAGACCTTGGTGAACAGCGGGACGGGTTCCACCCCGTGGACGCCCAGCTCTTCGGCCAGTTCGCGGCGGGCGCACTCGGCCGGGGTCTCGCCCGCGCCGACCACACCACCCGCCCAGCAGTCCCAGGTCGAGGGGAACACGTCCTTCTCCGCGGTGCGCAGGTGCACGTAGACGGCGCTGCCGTCACCCGAACGGACCAGCACGACGCCGGCCGCGTGCCACAGCGCCTCGGCGCGGACCCGGCTGCGGGTGGTCGTGCCGACGACGGAGCCGGCCTGGTCATAGAGGGCAACGAGTTCGTCACTGCCTGGCATGGGTGCATCGTTCCACTAGGGCGACCCCGTAGGGTGGTGGACATGCGGCGGATCATGGGAACCGAAGTCGAGTACGGCATCTCCGTGCCGGGCGACGCGACGGCGAACCCGGTACTCACCTCGACCCAGGTCGTGCTGGCCTACGCGGCCGCGGCCGACATCCCCCGGGCCCGGCGGGCGCGGTGGGACTACGAGGTGGAGTCGCCGCTGCGCGACGCGCGCGGGTTCGACCTGACCGGCCCCGGCGGGCCGGGCCACGACCCCGACGTCGAGGACCTCGGCGCGGCGAACGTCATCCTGACCAACGGCGCGCGGCTGTACGTCGACCACGCGCACCCGGAGTACTCCGCGCCCGAGGTGACGAACGCGCGCGACGCCGTCATCTGGGACAAGGCGGGGGAGCGGGTGATGGAGGAGGCCGCGCTCAAGGCGGCGTCCGTGCCCGGCCAGCCCCAGCTGCAGCTGTACAAGAACAACGTCGACGGCAAGGGCGCGAGCTACGGCACGCACGAGAACTACCTGATGGCGCGGTCGACGCCGTTCACCGCGGTGATCGCGGGGCTGACCCCGTTCTTCGTGTCGCGGCAGGTCGTGACCGGCTCGGGCCGGGTCGGGATCGGCCAGCAGAGCGAGGAGGCCGGCTTCCAGCTCTCCCAGCGCGCGGACTACATCGAGGTCGAGGTCGGCCTGGAGACGACGCTGAAGCGCGGGATCATCAACACCCGCGACGAGCCGCACGCGGACGCGGACAAGTACCGCCGGCTGCACGTCATCATCGGCGACGCGAACATGTCGGAGTACTCGACCTACCTGAAGGTCGGGACGACGGCGCTGGTGCTGGACCTGATCGAGTCGGGCATCCGGTTCGACGACCTGAAGCTCGACGAACCGGTCAAGGCCGTGCACCAGATCAGCCACGACCCGACGCTGAAGACGCAGGTCGCGCTGGCGAACGGGAAGAAGTACACCGGGCTGGACCTGCAGTTCGCCTACCACGAGATCGCGTCGCAGAACCTGGAGCGCACCGGCGCGGACGAGGCGTCGAAGGAGGTCCTGCGGGTCTGGGGCGAGATCCTGGACGCGCTGGCCCGCGACCCGCAGGAGTGCGCGGACCGGCTGGACTGGCCGGCCAAGCTGCGGCTGCTGGAGGGCTACCGGCAGCGGGACCAGCTGGCCTGGGGCGCGCCGCGGCTGCGCCTGGTCGACCTGCAGTACTCCGATGTCCGGCTGGCGAAGGGCCTGTACAACCGGCTGGTCACGCGCGGGTCGATGAAGCGGCTGGTCACCGAGGAAGAGGTGCTGGCCGCGGTGACGACGCCGCCGTCGGACACGCGGGCCTACTTCCGCGGCCGGGCGCTGGAGAAGTACGCGACGTCGATCGCGGCGGCGTCGTGGGATTCGGTCATCTTCGACGTGGGCAAGGAGTCGCTGGTGCGGATCCCGACCCTGGAGCCGTTGCGGGGGACGAAGGCGCACGTCGGCAAGCTGCTCGACGAGTCGGCGACGGCGGAGGACCTGGTGGAGGCGCTCACCGGTTCGGACTAGGCGTGACGCACCAGCGATCGCGGCGTTGCCCCGAATGTCGGGGCCGCTGGGTAGGCTAGGAAACATCAGCCAGACCGGGAGGCGAGATGGCCCAGGAAAAGATCGAAAAGCACGGCGGTGGTGACTCCGACGAGGAGTTCGACGACACCGGCGCGGCGGGTCAGGAGCGGCGCGAGAAGCTCGGCGAGGACGTGGACACGATCCTGGACGAGATCGACGACGTGCTCGAGGAGAACGCCGAGGACTTCGTCCGGGCCTACGTGCAGAAGGGCGGCGAGTAAGCCGCTCGGGCGCCGCGCCCTTGCCGACCGTTCAGCCGGCGGCCGGGGTCTCGCGTGGCCGGTCGCCGCGCGGGGCTCTGGTCTTCCTGGCTCGCACAGATGGGATTTTTGAGCACGTATGGACAACACCAGGGGCATCTCGGGTCCCGCGCTGCCTGCCGCGTACTTCTCGTCGGCGACGTCGTCGTTTTCGGACTTCCTGCGCGAGCAGGCGCCTGAGCTGCTTCCCCACCGGAAGGTGGCGCCGGGCGCGGGCGACCTGGGCGTGCCGCACGGGACCACGATCGTCGCCTGCACCTTCGCCGGCGGCGTGCTGATCGCGGGCGACCGGCGGGCGACGTCGGGGAACCTGATCGCGAGCCGGGACATCGAGAAGGTGCACGTCACCGACGAGTACTCGGCGGTGGGCATCGCGGGCACGGCGGGGCTGGCCGTGGAGATGGTGCGGCTCTACGCCGTGGAGCTCGCGCACTACGAGAAGATCGAGGGCGTTTCGCTGTCGCTGGACGGCAAGACGAACAAGCTGGCCGGGATGGTCAAGGGCAACCTCGAGATGGCGATGGCCGGGCTGGCGGCCATCCCGCTGTTCGTGGGGTACGACCTGGAGGCCGAGGACGCCAAGCACGCCGGGCGGATCGTGTCCTACGACGCCGCGGGCGGGCGCTACGAGGAGAACGGCGGGTACGCGGGCATCGGCTCGGGTTCGCTGTTCGCGAAGTCCGCGCTGAAGAAGCTGCACGACCCGGACGCCGACGTCGAGGGCGCGGTGCGGGTGGCCGTGGAGGCGCTGTACGACGCGGCCGACGACGACACCGCGTCGGGCGGGCCGGACCTGGTGCGCCGGATCTTCCCGAGCGTCGTGACGATCACCGCCGAGCACGGCGCCGTGCAGCTGTCGGAGTCCGAGACCGCGGCGGTCGCGGAAGCCGTGGTGGCGGGGCGGATCGAGCGCCAGCAGCGCCGGCTTTCCTGACGCGGGCGGAGAACCAGTGAACGTGGCAACACCGGAAGACCTGGAGCGCACACCGTGACGATGCCGTTGTATGCCTCTCCCGAGCAGCTGATGCGGGAGCGTTCCGAGCTGGCGCGCAAGGGGATCGCGCGCGGCCGGAGCGTGGTGGTGCTGAAGTACGCGGGCGGCGTGCTGTTCGTGGCGGAGAACCCCTCGGCCACCCTGCACAAGGTGTCCGAGATCTACGACCGGATCGGCTTCGCCGCGGTCGGGCGCTACAGCGAGTTCGAGAACCTGCGCGTGGCGGGCATCCGGCACGCGGACCTGAAGGGTTACCAGTACGACCGGCGGGACGTGAGCGCGCGGGCGCTGGCGAACGCGTACGCGGCGACGCTGGGCAGCATCTTCACCGAGCAGCTGAAGCCGTTCGAGGTCGAGGTCTGCGTGGCGGAGGTCGGGGCGAGCTCGGCGGAGGACCAGCTGTACCGGCTGACCTACGACGGGTCGATCTTCGACGAGCCGCAGTACGTCGTGATGGGTGGCCAGAACGAGAAGATCGCGGCGAAGCTGAAGGAGACGTTCGAGGACGGCCTGGACCTCCAGGCGGCGCTGGGCGTGGCGGTGGCCGCGCTGCGGGCCCCGAGCCAGCCGGCGCCGGCCACGTCGGGTTCCTCGTCGTCGGCGTCCTCTTCGTCGTCTTCGGCGAACGGCAACGGCGAGGCCGACCCGATCAAGCTGGAGGTGGCGGTGCTGGACCGCGACCGCCCGCGCCGGGCGTTCCGCCGCCTGACGGGCACGGCGCTGGACGCGCTGCTGCCGGTGCCGGACCCGGTGGGCGAGGAGCCGGAGAGCAAGCCGGAAGGCGAGTAGGGATTCAGCGAAGGCGGGGACGCGGCGAGCGTCCCCGCCTTCGTCATGCGGGCCGCCGGGCGAAGGCGAGCAGGTGCGCGCTGGCGTGGATCAGCTGCGGGTCCTGTTCGACGAGCCGTGCCGCCCGCACCGCGGCTTCGACCCGGTGGGGGAACTCCGTCATGCCCGCTTCGTCGAGAGCGGGCCAGGAAGGCCCTTCGACCCCGAAGACGGCCGTGCCGGTGAAGCCGGCCGCGGTCACTTCGTCGCGGAGCTCGGCGGCCGTGTGCCAGTGCGTGGGGACGAACCCGACGTGGCCGTCGTACGCGCCGGTCTCGACGACCGCGCGGACCGGTTCGACGCGGCCCTCGGTCAACGTGCCCGCGGCGCCGGTCTCCAGCAGGGACAGGTAACGGCTGATGCCGGCGGCCGCGAGGAGCCCGCCCGGGCGCAGGACCCGCCACGCTTCGGACAGCGCGCGAGCGCGCGCGGCCGGTTCGACGAGGTGGTACAGCGGGCCCAGGAGCAGGACGACGTCCTGGGAGGCGTCCCCGGCGGTGAGGTCACGGGCATCGCCGGTTTCGGCCGTGACGCCGGGCAAGGCCGCCGCTTCGGCGACGTGGGCGGGTACGACGTCGACCAGGTGCACCCGATGGCCCTCGGCGGCCAGCCACGCGGCGTGGACGCCGGTGCCGCCGCCGACGTCGAGCACCCGGGCGCGGCCGGGCAGAAAACGCCGCAGCAGTTCCCGCGTCCGCAGGAACTCCAGCCTGCCGTGCGGGGTGCGGGCGAGGCGCGCGTGTTCGGCGGGGCCGGTCAGGTAGTGCGTCACGAGGTCCATGTCCCAGGGTCTCGGACGCCTCAACCGGATTTCACGACGTCGCCGGGGAGGCCCGGAAGTTCTGGTCGGCGAACGCCAGCAGGTACGGCAACGTCGCCCGTGCGGTGTGCCACGTGTGGTTGAACCCACGCTCGGCGTGGACCACCGCCTCCTGGCCGCGGGCGTGCAGTGCCTCCGCGATGCGGCGGGCGGTCGTCACGTCGGTCGGGGCGCCCGTGCCCACCGCCAGCATCACCGAGATCGGGGCCGGGAAGCTCATCGTCGGCAGGTACCGGCGCGGGGTGTTGGCCGCTATCGCCGCCCGGTTGCCGTCCAGGACGCCCACCGAGTCGTTCAGGTCGTCGTACGGCAGGGCGATCAGCAGCGTGCCGAACTCGTCCACGTGGTGCAGGCCGATGTTCAGCGCGCCGAAGCCGCCGCCGGACATGCCGCCCAGCGCGCGGTGGCTTCGGTCGGCCACCGTCCGGTAGCGCTGGTCGATCGCGGGGACCACCGTGCGCGCCAGGTACGTCTCCAGCTGCGGGCCGCCGGGGACGTCGAGACACTCCCAGTCCGTGCTGGGCACCCCGGCCGTCAGGTCGACGCTCACCACGATCATCGGCTCGATCACGTTCGCCTGCTGCAGGGCGAGCAAGGTCCCCGGCGCGTCGCCCGAGGTCAGCCAGTCCCGTGGGCCCCCGAACGGGTAGCCGTGGATCAGGTAGACGACGGGGTAGCGCCGGGCCGCGTCGGCGTTGTAGCCCGGCGGCAGGATGACGTAGTTGGCGCCCGACGGGACGCCGTGCGCGGGGTCGGGGAGGTTCACCACGTCGATCCGCTGCCCGGCGGCCGCGGTGCCGGCACCGGGGCGCGACGACGCGGACTCCTCCGCCGGGGCCTCCTTGCCGTCGTCGAGCAGGCGCCCGGCCAGGTTGACCACGCCGGGACCCTTCTGGAGCAGGCGGGCGAGGTCGTCCGACGTGCGCACGTACCCGACGTAGCTGTTCAGGGCAGTGACTCCGGTGAGCAGCAGCAGGACGCCGAAGGCGGTGAAGCCCCAACGGCGGGTCCGGCGCCGGTGCCACAGTGCGATGACGGCGGCGAGGACCGCGACGGCGGCCGAGGCGAACGCGAGCCAGATGAGCGGCGACTCGAACGGGCCCAGGTCGCGGGCGCGGGCGGTGATGTCGCCGGGCAGCACCGGGTCGGTGGCGGCCCGGTGGATACCGCTCGCCAGGCCGTGCCCGTCCATCGAACCCCCGCTCGTCCCCTGGCCGCGGGCAGGGTCGCCCGCATCTCGATCAAGACGCTAGCCAGGGGACGCTGTGGGTTCGTTGAGAGAAGGTAAAGAGTTCTTAAAGGCGGTAGATGGTCAGCGCGCTGGGCCGGGACCGGAAGCGGAACCGGGTGCCGAGCGGGCCGACCTCGCCGTCGGTGGCGACGCGGCGGTGGCCGTCGAGCAGCTCGACGTCCAGCTCGGCCACGTCGAGCTCCTGGTAGACGTGGCTGGCCGCGAGGCTGCGGGTCACCATCGCCAGCAGGAACCGGGCCCGCGAGTAGGGCAGGTCGGCACGCAGGTACCGGACGTCGAGCAGGCCGGTGTCGAGCGCCGGCCGCCGGCTGGGCGCGAAGCCCTTCGGGGCGTACGTCCCGTTGCCGACGAACAGCAACCAGACCTGGGTGAGCTTGCCGTTGAGCCGCACGGTCAGCGGCCGGGCGTGGCGCAGCGTGCGGGCCAGCGCGATCGCGGCCGAGGGCCACTTCGGGTGCTTCTGCTGCAGCTTCTCGCGCAGCCGGACCATCTCCGGGTACCCGCCGAGGCTCGCGGTGTTGACGAACCAGCGGTGCGTCGTGTCGCCGTCCGCCTCCTTGACCTCGACCTCGCCCAGGTCGATGCCGACGGCGTTGCCGACCTCGGTCGCCGCATCGGCGTCGGGCATCGAGCTGACGCCGACGTCACGGGCGAAGTGGTTGAGCGTGCCCGCCGGGATCAGCGCGAGCGGCAGGTCGCGTTCCGCGGCGACGGCGGCGACCGCCGCGACCGTGCCGTCCCCGCCGGCGACGCCGAGCGCGCGGACCGTCCCGCGGGCGTCGATCTCGCTTTCGAGCTGGGCGATCAGGTCCCGGTCGGGGTCCGGGTAGAGGATCTCGGCCTTGGGCCAGGCGTGCCGGGCGTCCTCGGTGGGGTCCTGGCCGTCGATGCCGGAGTTCGGGTTGACCAGCACGAGCATGTCGTCGCCGTCGACCATCTCCGGTGCGTCGGCGTCGTGGGTGGTGCGGGCCGGGATGTCGTCGTGCAGCGGCCACCAGTGCCGGGTCGCCAGGCCGACGCCGACCCCGATGCCCAGGCCGACGCCCACGTCGGAGGGCCAGTGGACGCCGGTGTGGACGCGGGAGTAGGCGACGGCCAGTGCCAGCGGCGCGACGGCGAGTCCGGCGCGCGGCGACTCCATCGCCACCGCCGTCGCGAAGGCCGCCGCGGAGGCGGAGTGGCCCGAGGGGAACGACGACGACGTCGGGCGTTTCCGCAGGCGGCGGCGCACGGGCGTCTCTTCCTCGGCCGGACGGCGGCGGGGGAAGAGCGGCTTGCCGATCAGGTTCGCCGCGGCGCTGGCCCCGGCGATCGCGACCACTCCGCGCAGGGCCGCCCGCCGCGTCGGCCCCTTCCGCACCGCCAGCAGCGCCGCGACGCCCCACCACAGGCGGGACTTGTTCGCGGATCTGGACAGCGCCATCAGCGCGTCGTCGGCTCTCGTGGCCGGGAGGGCGGCGCTGCGCCGCATCAGGGCGCGGTCGGTCCGCCCGACCCGCCGGAAGGCCTGGATCAGCTGGTGTGTCAAGGAGTCGCCTTCCCCAAGTCGTCAAGAGCAGTGCTCCAATCGTGCCTGAATCGGGGAGTTTTCACCGTCTGTGGCATACCGGGGGCGTGTCGACGCCCGAACGGCGCACCGTCGAAGGGGGTGCAGCGCCTACTCTGGTGGGATGCAGCGGCGGATCTTTGGCATCGAGACCGAGTTCGGGGTCACGTGCACCTTCCACGGACAGCGCAGGCTCTCGCCCGACGAGGTGGCGCGCTACCTCTTCCGGCGGGTCGTGTCGTGGGGACGCTCATCGAACGTCTTCCTGTCGAACGGCTCCCGGCTCTACCTCGACGTCGGCTCGCACCCCGAGTACGCGACGGCCGAGTGCGACGACCTGGTCCAGCTGGTCACGCACGACAAGGCCGGGGAGCGCATCCTCGAGGACCTGCTGGTCGACGCCGAACGGCGGCTCGCCGACGAGGGCATCGGCGGCGACATCTTCCTCTTCAAGAACAACACCGACTCCGCGGGCAACTCCTACGGCTGCCACGAGAACTACCTGGTGACCCGCGCGGGTGAGTTCTCGCGGATCGCGGACGTGCTCCTGCCGTTCCTGGTGACCCGCCAGCTCATCTGCGGCGCTGGCAAGGTGCTGCAGACCCCGCGCGGCGCGGTCTACTGCCTCTCCCAGCGTGCGGAGCACATCTGGGAGGGCGTCTCGAGCGCGACCACGCGCTCGCGGCCCATCATCAACACCCGCGACGAGCCGCACGCCGACGCCGAGCGCTACCGGCGCCTGCACGTCATCGTGGGCGACTCGAACATGGCCGAGCCGACGACCATGCTCAAGGTCGGCTCGGCGAACCTGGTGCTGGAGATGATCGAGGCCGGCGTCCAGTTCCGCGACTTCACCCTGGACAACCCGATCCGGGCGATCCGCGAGATCAGCCACGACCTCACCGGCCGCCGCCAGGTGCGGCTGGCCGGCGGGCGCGAGGCCTCGGCACTGGACATCCAGCGCGAGTACCACGCCCGCGCCGTCCAGCACATCAAGGACAACGGCTCGACCGCGGCGAACGAGCGCGTCGTCGAGCTGTGGGGCCGGGCCCTGGACGCGGTCGAGCAGCAGGACTTCGGCAAGATCGACACCGAGATCGACTGGGCGATCAAGCACCGGCTGGTCGAGCGCTACCGGCACAAGCACGACCTGGACCTGTCCAGCCCGCGCATCGCGCAGCTCGACCTCGCCTACCACGACATCCGCCGGGGCCGGGGCGTCTTCGACCTGCTCCAGCGCAAGGGCCTGGTCCGCCGGGTCACCGACGACGGCGAGATCGAGGCCGCCAAGGACACCCCGCCCCAGACGACCCGCGCGAAGCTGCGCGGCGACTTCATCGCCGCCGCCCAGGCCGCGGGCCGCGACTTCACGGTCGACTGGGTGCACCTGAAGCTGAACGACCAGGCCCAGCGCACGGTCCTGTGCAAGGATCCGTTCCGCTCGGTCGACGAGCGCGTGGAACGCCTGATCAGCTCGCTCTAGCCCGGCCGCACCCGCCCGGTGTTCCCTACGAAAGTCGCCGGGCGGGTGCGGCAGGATCTCCCGCATGCGTGTCGTGCTGCTCGTGTGCGCCCTGCTGGTCTCGTTCGCGGTCCCGGCGTCGGCGGGTGGGCACCGGCCGGCCTGGGAGCCGAAACCGACCGGCGTGACCGCCCAGTTCCGCGGCCTGTCCGCCGTCAGCGCGCGGGTGGCGTGGGTCAGCGGCACGCAGGGCACCGTCCTGCGCACCACCGACGGCGGCGCGACCTGGAAGGCCGTGGGCCCGCCGGGCACCGAGGCCCTCCAGTTCCGCGACATCGAGGCCTTCGACGCCGAGCACGCCGTGGTCCTGTCGATCGGGGCCGGGACCGACTCGCGCGTCTACCGGACCGACGACGGCGGCGCGCACTGGCGGCAGACCTTCCAGAACACCGAAGCCGCGGCGTTCTACGACTGCCTCGCCTTCTTCGACCCGTGGCGCGGGCTCGCGATGAGCGACCCGGTCGACGGCGAGTTCCGCGTCCAGGCGACCTTCGACGGCGGCCGCAGCTGGCGGCCGGTCCCCGGCAGCGGATTCCCGCCCGCCCTGCCCGGCGAGGCCGGGTTCGCGGCCAGCGGGCAGTGCCTCACCACGGCCGGGCCGTTCGACGCGTGGCTCGCGACCGGCGGCGGCGCGACCGCCCGCGTCCTGCACTCCGGCGACGGCGGCCGCCACTGGAGCGTCTCCGACACGCCGTTGCCGAGCAGCCCCTCCGCCGGCGTGTTCGCCCTCGCGTTCCGGGACCCGCGCCACGGCGTCGCGATCGGCGGCGACTTCGCGAACCCGACGGCGCCCGGCCCGGCCGTCGCACTGACGGCCGACGCCGGCCGGACCTGGCGCACCCCGGCGCAGTACCCCGCCGGGTACCGCTCCGGGGTGGCCTGGCGCGGCGGGACGCTGCTGGCCGTCGGCCCCGGCGGCAGCGACTACAGCCCGGACGGCGGACGGCACTGGACGTCGTTCGACACCGGCAGCTTCGACAGCGTCGACTGCGCCGGCGCTGCCTGCTGGGCCAGCGGCGCCCAGGGCCGCGTCGCCCGGCTTCGCTAGAGCACCTGTCCGGTCGGGCGGACCATGATCTCGTTGACGTCCACCGACGGCGGCTGCTGGAGGGCGTAGAGCACCGCGCGGGCGATGTCGTCGGCCGCCAGCTTGGGCTTCTTGCGCTGGTCGTCGGTGAGGATGTCGGTGTCGGTGATGCCGGGGTTGACGAGCGTGACGCGCACGCCGGTGCCGACGGCCTCCTCGCGGATCGCGCCGGCCATCCCGGTCACGGCCCACTTCGTCACCGAGTACAGGCTGGCGTTGCGGATGTAGCGGCCGGCGACCGAGCCGGTGATCAGCAGGTGCCCGGCCGACTCCTTCAGCGCGGGCAGGGCGGCGCGGGCGGTGTAGGCCGCGCCGAGGACGTTCGTGCGGACCATCTCCTCCCACTGGCGGGGGTCGGGGTCGTCGGTGCCGAAGAACGACGTCCCGATGCCGATGCCGGCGTTGGCGAAGGCGGCGTCGAGCCGGCCGAACCGGTCGACGGTCTCGGCGACGGCGTGGGAGATGCTCGGCCAGTCCCCGACGTCGGCGCCGAGCGCGACGGCGGTGCCTTCGCCGAGTTCCTCGGCCAGCGGCCGGGCGGACTCGGCCTTGCGGGCCACGAGGGCGACCTTGAACCCGGAGGCGGCGGCCAGCCGCGCGGTGGCGGCGCCGAGGCCGCGCGAGGCCCCGGTGATGAGAAGAACGCGATCATCCATGCCGCCCAGGCTAGGGAGGATTCACGGGGTCAGCACGAGCCGGCCGCGCAGGCCGCCCGCGGCGAGCCGTTCGTGGGCGGTCGCCGCCTCCGCCAGCGGCAGGACACCGGCGACGCGGGCAGGAAGGACGCGCGCCAGCTCGGCCAGCCGTGCGCCGTCGGCGCGGATCCAGACGTTCTGCACGCGGATCCCGCGCAGGGGGATCGGCGCGGCTCCGGCGGCGAAGGCGACGAACTCCCCGCCGCCGCGGACGGCGTCGAGCGCGTCGAGACCGAGCAGGGCGGTGTCGAGGGCGGCGTCCACGCCACCCGGGACGAGCGCGCGGACCCGGTCGCCCAGTGCGGGGCCACGAGGGAGGAATTCGTCCGCACCGAACCCGCGGACGAGGGTCTCGTCGGCCTCGGCGGCGACGGCGACCACCCGGAGCTTCCGTGCGTGGGCGAGCGCGACGGCGTACCCGCCGACCGCGCCCGCCGCACCGGTGACCAGCACCGTCCCGTCGGTGTCGACGAGGTCGAGCGCCTGGGCGGCGGTGAGGGCGTTGAGGGGAAGGGTGGCCGCTTCGACGGGGGAGAAGCCGGCCGGGGCGAGCGCGACGGCGGAGGAGTCGAGGACGATCTGCTCGGCATAGGCGCCCAGGGGAGTGGCGATCCGGTCGCGCAGCCCGATGACCGCGTCGCCCACCCGAAACCCGGAGCCCGCTTCGACCACTCCGGCCACGTCCCACCCCAGCCCCAGCACCTCCCGCGGCGGGATCACCCCGGCTTCGGTCAGGATCCCGGCGCGGGTCGCGAGATCCACCGGGTTCACCGTGGCCGCCGCCACGCGGATCCGCACCTGCCCCGGACCGGGCCGCGGTACCGGCACCTCCACGGTTTCCAGCACCTCGGGCCCCCCGAACCGCCGGACCACGATCGCGCGCATCGAACTCTCCTCCTCCGACCGGAAAACCTTCCCCGCGAACCTATGGGGAGCTACTCTCCAGCAGGAAGTACGCACTCGCAGGTTCCCCACGTACCAGGAGGTTCGCCCGGTGCCCACGCGCACGGCGGAACAGCGGCGCCAAGCCGAAAAGGCCGCCTACGACGCCTACCTGGCCGCCTGCCCCACCCGGAAGCTGCTCGACGAGATCGCCGGCAAGTGGGTCAGCCTGATCCTCGTCGCGCTCGGTGACGGGCCGCAGCGCTACAGCGACCTTTCGCGGCGCATCGCCGGGGTCAGCCAGAAGATGCTCACCCAGACCCTGCGGGTACTGGAACGCGACGGGCTCGTCCGCCGCGAGGTGACCCCGTGCGTGCCCGTCCGCGTCGACTATTCCCTTACGCCGCTGGGAGAAAGCCTCCGTGGGCTGATGGTGGGGTTCAAGGACTGGGCCGAGACGAACTTCGAGGCGGTGGACGCCGCCCGCGCCGATTACGACGCGCGCACCCCGGACCTCACGATCGGGCCGGGCGGCGCGGGCTAGGCTCTACCGGGTGTCCACCGCACGCGCCGAACGGCTGGTCAATCTGGTACTGGCCCTCCTGTCCACCCGGCAGTACCTCACTGCCGAGCGGATCCGCGGCATCGTGCCCGGGTACGGCGACGCGGCCAGCGACGACGCCTTCTTCCGGACGTTCGAGCGGGACAAGACCGAGCTGCGCGAGCTCGGCATCCCCTTGGAAACCGGCCGGAACTCCGCGTTCGACGCCATCGAGGGCTACCGCATCGCCCGCCGCGACTACGAACTCGGCGAGATCGACCTCGCCCCCGACGAAGCCGCCGCCGTCGCGCTCGCGTCCCGGCTGTGGGACTCGCCGGAGCTGACCGGGCAGGCACACGGCGCCCTCGTGAAGCTGCGCGCCGCCGGCCTGGAGGTCGACGACCAGGCACCCACCGTCGTCGAGCCGCGGGTGCGCGCCGAACCGGCGTTCGGGCCGCTGCTGGCCGCGGTGCAGAACGGCCAGGCCGTCCGCTTCGAGTACCGCCGCAGCGGCTCGCCCGAACGCATCATGCGCACCCTCGAACCCTGGGGCGTGGTCTCGTGGCGCGCCCGCTGGTACGTGGTCGGGCACGACCGCGACCGCGGCGCCACCCGCTGCTTCCGCCTCTCCCGCGTCACCGGCCAGGTCCGCACCGTCGGCAAGCCCGGCGAGGTGCGGCGGCCCGAGGGCGTCAACCTGCTCAAGCTCGTGTCGGTGACGGGGGAGTCCGAGCCGGCCCCGGTGACCACCGCGCGGCTGTGGGTCGCCGACGGCCGCGCCGCCGGGGTCCGCCGGCGCGGGACCGTCATCGGCCGGTCCGTGGTCGACGGCGAAGAGGGCGACCTCGTCGAGATCGGGCTCTACTTCCCCGAGTCGGCGGCCGACTGGATCACCGCACAGGGCCCGGACGTCGTCGTGCTCGAACCCGACGTGCTGGCCAAGACCGTCCAGGACCGGCTCGAAGCCGTCGTGGCCCGGCAGGGGAGCGGCCGGTGAGCGGATCCACCGACCGGATGCCGAGACTGCTCGCGCTGGTGCCCTACCTGCTCGCGCGCCCCGGCGTCCGCATCGACGACGCGGCGCAGGACTTCGACGTCACGCCGAAGCAGCTGCGCAAGGACCTCGAGCTGCTGTGGATGTGCGGGCTGCCCGGGTACGGCCCCGGCGACCTGATCGACCTGTCCTTCGAGGGCGACACGATCGTCGTCACCCACGACGCCGGGATGAACCGCCCGCTGCGGCTCACCGGCGGCGAGGCGACCGCGCTGCTGGTCGCGCTGCGGGCGCTGGCCGAGACGCCGGGCGTGCTCGACGGCGACGCCGTCCGCCGGTCCATCGCCAAGATCGAGGCCGCCGCCGGGCAGGCCCAGCCGGCCGGCGTGGTCGTCGGCGGCGGGGTGCGCGAAGGCAAGAAGACCGCGCGGACCCGCGAGGAGGTCGCCCGGGCCCTGCAGGACGGGCGGGCGCTGCGGATCCGCTACTACACCGCGTCCAAGGACCAGATCACCGAGCGCACGGTCGACCCGATGCGGCTGCTGATCGTCCAGGCGGTCGGCTACCTCGAGGCCTGGTGCCGCCGCGCCGAGGGCGTCCGGCTGTTCCGGCTCGACCGGATCGACGACCTGGCGATCCTCGACGAGCCCTCGCGCCCGCCCGCGCACGCACACCCGACCGACATCTCCGAGGGTGTCTTCCGCGAGCGTCCCGACCAGCGGGAGGCGGTGCTCGTCCTCGACCCGGACGCACGCTGGGTAGCCGAGTACTACCCGTGCGAGGAGCTCGACGAGCTCGACGGCGGCCGGCTGCGTATCCGGATGCGCTACGCCGACCAGTCCTGGATGGTGCGGCTCGTGCTGGGCCTGGGCGGAGAAGCGCTGGTGGAGAGCCCGGCCGACCTCGCGTCGGACGTCGGACGCCGGGCGGCCGACGCCGTGGCCCGAGCCCGTCACCTTCCGTCAACCTGCGACCACTAGGGTGATCGACGTGCCGTACCTGCCCACCGTCGTGCTCGCCGCACTCGGCCTGCTGTTGCTCGTGGTCCTGCTGGTGCGGACCGGCAAGGTCTTGCGTGCTTTCCGGCGGACCGCAAGCATGGTGGCTGCGAACACCCAGGACCGGGCCGGATTGCTCCGCGCGCGGTCCGCCGCGCTGCGCGTCGCCTTCGCGGAGCGCCGCCGGAAACCGGAAAACCAGTAACATCCCTACCAGACGCAGATAGGAGGCCATCTTGTTCGCCAACGGATTGCAAGGATGGCATTTGATCATCTTGGTGCTGCTCGTCGTGCTGCTGTTCGGGGCCAAGCGGCTTCCCGATGCGGCCCGGTCGATCGGCAAGTCCATGAAGATCTTCAAGGCCGAGACCAAGGACCTCGCGGGCGACAAGAGCACCTCGCACGAGGACGCCGAGCCGGTCGAGACGAAGCAGATCCCGGCCACGCCCGCGCCCGCGGCCCCCGCCGCGACCGACCAGCAGGTCGCGGACCTGCAGCGGCAGCTCGACGAGCTGAAGAAGCAGCAGCAGGCGGCCGACCAGCCGCAGAAGAACGCCAGCTGACGGCTGGGCCACACCCGGTCCCTGGTCCACGGAGCGCGCCGGACTGGCGCGCTCCGCCGGACTCCGACGAGAACGGAACACCTCGTGGCGGAACCCGCCTCCGGAAACGGCACGAGCCGCCGGTCGAAGCGGCGCAAGCGCAGCCGCCGGACGAACCCCGACGGCACGATGACGCTCATCGAGCACATCTACGAGTTCCGCCGCCGCCTCGGCTTCGCGCTGCTCGCCGTCGTCGTCGGCGGCATCGTCGGGTTCTTCTGGTTCAGCACCAAGGTCGGGCCGATCCCGTCGCTCGGCGAGATCGTCAAGGACCCGTACTGCGCCATCCCGCCGGAACGGCGGCTCAACGGCTTCCAGGGCTGCCAGCTGCTGCAGACCGTGCCCTTCGAAGCCTTCATGATCCAGCTGAAGGTCGGCCTGGCCGCCGGCGCCGTGCTGTTCTCGCCGCTGTGGCTCTACCAGGTCTGGGCGTTCATCGCGCCCGGCCTCTACTCGAAGGAGCGCAAGTACGCGCTGACCTTCGTCGGGTTCGCGTCGGTGCTCTTCGCCGCCGGCGCGGTGCTCGCGTACATGCTCTTCCCGCACGCGCTGCAGCTGCTGATGGGCTTCGGGCAGGAAGAGTTCATCACCGCGCTGACCGCGGACAAGTACATCTCGTTCATGCTGTCGCTGCTGATCATCTTCGGGATCAGCTTCGAGCTCCCGCTGCTGGTGGTGATGCTCAACCGCGTCGGCGTGGTCAAGTACCGGCAGCTGAAGCGGTGGCGCCGCGGCATCGTGTTCGCGCTGTTCGTCTTCGCCGCCTTCGTCACCCCCGGCTCGGACCCGTTCTCGATGCTCGGCCTGGCCGGCGCGCTGACGGTGCTGTTCGAGCTGTCCATCCAGATCGCGCGCATCCACGACCGCAAGAAGGACCGCGAGCGCGCGGACGAAGGCTGGGACCAGCTCGACGACGACGAAGCGGCGCCGTTCAACTACACGCCCAGCACGATCGACGACGAGCCGTCCGCCCCGACCGCGTCCGGCGGCCGGTCCTCCGGCACCGACGACATCACGTAGTGGGGCTGCACGCCGCGCTCGCCGTGCACCCGGCTTCGGGGCACGGCGCGGCCGCCCGGATCGCCGACACGGTCGCCGACCGGCTCCGCACCGCCGTCGACCGCCTCGACGTGCTGGTCGCCAACACGGTCGAGGAGTCCCGCGCGCTGATGCGGACCTCCCACGACGCCGGCCTCGACGTCCTGGTCGTCCTGGGCGGCGACGGCGCCGCCCACCAGGGCGTCCAGTTCTGCGCGAACCACGACGTCGCGCTCGGCCTCGTCCCGGCGGGCACCGGCAACGACTTCGCCCGCGCCCTCGGCGTCCCGGGCGAGCCCCTGCCGGCCGTCGACGCGCTGGTGGCGGCGCTGAAATCGGGCGCCCGGCGGCGCATCGACCTCGGCCGCATCGGCGACACGTGGTTCGCGACGGTGCTGTGCGCGGGCTTCGACGCCGGTGTCAACGAACGCGCGAACCGGATGCGCTGGCCGTCCGGGCCCCGCCGCTACGACGTCGCCATCCTCGCCGAGCTGGCCGCGTTCCGCGCCCGCCCGGTGGTGGTCGACACGGGCGCCGAACGCCTGGAACTCGACGCGACGCTGGTGGCGGTCGGCAACACCCGCTTCTACGGCGGCGGGGTCCCGATCTGCCCGACGGCCGACCCCGAGGACGGCGTCTTCGACGTCACGGTGGTGGGGGAGCTGACCCGCCGCGGTCTCGTCCGCATGCTGCCGGGCCTGCGCACGGGCAAGCACCTCACGCACCCGGCGGTCCGGACGCTGCGTGCCCGGTCGGTCTCGCTGACGGGCAACAGCTGGCCGGCCTACGCCGACGGCGAGCCGCAGGGGAGCGTGCCGGTGACCGTCAGCTGCGTCCCGGGCGCGCTGACCGTGCTGGCCTAACGGTCGTAGCCGCCGGCGCGCGCCACCAGCTGCCGGAAGTGCGCCGGCGTCAGCAGCCGCCCGGCGTCGGCGAAGTACACCCCGCCGCAGCGGTGGCAGAACCAGCCCTGCTCCCACACCTGCTGCGCCGCCGGCACCCCACGCCGCTGGCGGCGGTGCGCCCGGAGTCGGCGCACGTACAGCCAGACCAGCACCCCGGCCGCGCCGTACACGCAGACCGCGGGCAGCGACAGCGCCGCGTAGCCCAGCGCCGCGGCGCCCGCACCGCCGGGCGGCGGGTCGTCGGCCGCCGACAACGGCAGCAGCAGGAAACAGCTCCCGACCAGCGCCAGCGCCAGCACCGCGGCCAGCAGACCGCCGCTGCGGCGCGGTGGGGGAAAGGGATCCAGCGACCGCGCGACCGCGGTCACGGACACCCCGCTGACCTGACTGCTGGTGTAGACCACCCCGTCACCGGCCGGCACGGCGACCGTGGGGCCCTGGCCACGGAAGAACGAATGCCCGCCGCGGTACACCGCGGGAACGTGCTGCACCTGGTCCAGCTGCCCGCAGCTCGGACACGGATCGGTCATCGGGGCCTCCTTCGCCGCTCCGACGCGGCCGGACGCGAACCGGTTCCGGGGACCCCGACAAGTGTATAACGACCTATACGGCGGGTGATCGCACGCGGCGTGCGGACCTCCGGAGGGATATGAAACGCTGAGGAGGTGGCCAGTAGCCCTTCTCCGTCCCCGGCCGAGGCCTATGCGGCCTCCGCACGCCGCGGGAAGTACCCCCAGCTGACCCGCTTCGCCGCGGAAGCGTCCTTCGAGTTCGACGAGTTCCAGATCCGCGGGTGCGAGGCCCTCGAGGGCGGTCACGGCGTGCTCGTCTGCGCGCCGACCGGGGCGGGGAAGACCGTCGTCGGGGAGTTCGCCGTGCACCTGGCGCTCGCCGAGGGGCGCAAGTGCTTCTACACGACGCCCATCAAGGCGCTGTCGAACCAGAAGTACGCCGACCTCGTCGCCCGCTACGGCACCGACGCCGTCGGCCTGCTCACCGGGGACACCTCGATCAACGGCGGTGCCCAGGTGGTCGTGATGACCACCGAGGTGCTGCGGAACATGCTCTACGCCGGTTCCTCCACCATCACCGACCTCGGCTACGTCGTCATGGACGAGGTGCACTACCTCGCCGACCGGTTCCGCGGGGCGGTCTGGGAAGAGGTGATCCTGCACCTGCCCGAGCACGTCCGGGTGGTCGGGCTGTCGGCGACGGTCAGCAACGCCGAGGAGTTCGGCGAGTGGCTGGTCGAGGTCCGCGGCGACACGACGGTCGTCGTCGACGAGCACCGGCCGGTGCCGCTGTGGCAGCACATGCTGGTCGGGAACCGGCTGCTCGACCTGTTCGCCGGCGAGGACACCCACCTGCCGGGCGCCGAGCTGCGGATCAACCCGACCCTGTTGCGCCGCACCGAGGAGATCGGGCGCCAGTACGCGCCGGCCGGGTTCCGCGGTCCGCGTGGTCGCCGGGGTGCGCCGCCGCGGATGCCGCGGTTCCGGCCGCCCTCGCGCGTCGACGTCGTCGAGCAGCTGGACCGGGCCGGGCTGCTGCCGGCGATCGTGTTCATCTTCTCCCGGGCCGGGTGCGACGCCGCGGTGGGCCAGTGCGTCCGGTCGGGGCTGCGGCTCAACGGGCCGGGCGAGGTCGAGGAGATCCGCCGGGTGATCGACGAGCGCACGGCGGACCTGCCGGAGGGCGACCTCGGCGTGCTCGGCTACTGGGAGTGGCGGGAAGCCCTGGAGCGCGGGATCGCCGGGCACCACGCCGGGTTGCTGCCGGCGTTCAAGGAGACCGTCGAGGAGCTGTTCGTCCGCGGCCTGGTGAAGGTCGTGTTCGCGACCGAGACGCTGGCGCTCGGGATCAACATGCCGGCCCGCACGGTCGTGCTGGAGCGGCTGGTCAAGTACAACGGCGAGGCGCACGTCGACCTGACGCCGGGGGAGTACACGCAGCTGACCGGGCGGGCCGGGCGGCGGGGGATCGACGTGGAGGGGCACGCCGTCGTGGCGTGGCAGCCGGGCGTCGACCCGAAGCAGGTCGCCGGGCTGGCCTCGACGCGGACCTACCCGCTGCGGTCGTCGTTCCGGCCCGGCTACAACATGGCCGTGAACCTGGTCGCCCAGGTCGGTGCGGCGGAGGCGCGTGAGCTGCTGGAACAGTCGTTCGCGCAGTTCCAGGCCGACCGGTCGGTGGTCGGCACGGCGCGGCGGATCGAGCGGAACAAGGAAGCCCTGAAGGGGTATGCCGCCGCCATCACCGGCGACTTCGACGAGATGCTGGAGTACGTCGAGCTGCGGGCGAAGATTTCGACGCGGGAGAAGGCGTTGTCGCGGCAGAACACCGCGACGCGGCGGGCCGGGACGGCGGAGTCGCTGGAGAAGCTGCGCAAGGGTGACGTCATCGCCGTGCCCGCGGGACGGCGGGCGGGGCTGGCCGTGGTCGTCGACCCGGGGCTCGACCCGATCCGCGAGCCGCGGCCGGTGGTGGTGACCGAGGACCGGTGGTCGGGGCCGTTGTCGGTGGCCGACTTCCCGGCGCCGGTGGAGGCGCTGGGGCGGATCAAGCTGCCGAAGCACATCGAGCTGCGGTCGCCCAAGACGCGCCGGGACATCGCTTCGACGCTGCGCAATGCCGGGATTTCGTTGCCCGGCAGGCAGAAGCGGCGGTCGGGGGCGAACGAGGACGGCGAGCTGGCCGCGTTGCGGCGGGCATTGCGCGCGCACCCGTGCCACGGGCTGGCCGAGCGCGAGGCGAACCTCCGCTGGGTCGAGCGGTACCAGCGCCTGTCGGCGGAAACCCAGCAGCTGGAACGGAAGGTCGCCGCGACGACCCACTCGCTGGCGCGGGCTTTCGACCGAATCTTGGCTCTGCTGGGGGAGCGCGGGTACCTGGGGCCCGAGTCGGCCGGCGACGGCGAGGACCGCGTCACCGAGAACGGGCGGCGGCTGACCCGGCTCTACAGCGAGTCCGACCTGCTGGCCGCGGAGTGCATCCGGCACGGCGTGTGGCGCAAGCTCGGGCCGGCCGAGCTGGCCGCGGTCGTCTCGACGCTGGTGTTCGAGGCCCGTCGCGACACCGCCGGTGAACCGCGGCTGCCCGGTGGTGCGGTGCCGGAGGCGTGGCAGGAGACGGTGAAGCTGTGGGTGGACCTCACCGAGGACGAGCGGCGGCACCGGCTCGACCGCACCCGCGAGCCCGACGCCGGGTTCGCGTGGCCGGTCTACCGGTGGGCGCGCGGGGAGTCGCTCGAGAAGGTGCTCACCGCGGCTGAGGCCAACGGCCAGGAGCTGTCGGCGGGGGACTTCGTGCGCTGGTCGCGTCAGGTGATCGACCTGCTCGACCAGATCCGGGACGTGCTCGGCAAGGGCGATCCGGTCGGCGCGGCGGCCGCCGACGCGGTGAAGGCGCTGCGGCGGGGTGTCGTCGCCGCGGGCGCCGCGTGAATTTCGTGTTAGCCCTGCTCCGGACGGGGCAGCGCGGTGAGCGTGGGCACGTGTGCTCGGCTCCGACCTGTGGTTGGATCGCCTGCGACACCGTGCGTACGCGGCTTTACGGCGGTTTCGGGGTGGACAGTGAGATGAGCGAAGCAGGCGGAGGCAGACGATGAGCACGCCGTATGGCGGCAACGACCCACAGCAGCCCCACTACGGGCAGCAGCCGGGCGGCGCGTACCCGCCGAGCGGCCCGCAGGAGCAGCCCCAGTGGGGGCAGCAGCAGCCGCCTTCGTACGACCCGAACCAGCAGCAGTGGGGCCAGCCGCAGCAGCCCCAGCAACCGCAGCAGTGGGGTCAGCAGCCCGGGGGGTACACGCCGCCGCAGCAGCCGCAGTGGGGTCAGCAGCCGCCGCCCTACGGCCAGCAGCCAGGTGGTGGCTACCCGCAGAGCGGCCCGCAGGCGCAGCCCCAGTACGGGCAGCAGCCCGGTGGTGGCTACCCGCAGAGCGGTCCCCAGCAGCAGCCCCAGTACGGGCAGCAGCCGCAAGGCCAGTACGACTACGGCCAGCAGCAGTTCCCAGGCGCGCCGGAGGGCGAGCAGCCGGCGAAGTCGAAGAAGGGCCTGCTGATCGGCGTCATCGTGCTGGTCGTGGTCGTCGCGGTGGTCGGCGTCCTCGGCTTCGTGACGCCCGGGTTCTTCAAGACGCAGGTCTTCAACAACACGCAGATGCAGACCGACGTCCAGAAGCTGCTCACCGAGACGTACAAGATCGAGGGCGTCACCGCCGTGACCTGCCCGGCCGAGCAGAAGGTCGAGGACGGTGCGAAGTTCGAGTGCACCGCGACCATCGCGGGCAAGCCGACGCAGATCCCGATCACGGTCAAGGGCGACGGCGGCAACTACGAGGTTTCGCCCCCCGCCACGAAGTAGCTTCGCCACGACGGGATCCGGTCGCCGCGCAATTTGCGGTGGCCGGATCCCGTCGTTTCCGGAGATGATCCGGGGATGAGCGACTTCGAGATCCGGACGCTGGACCCCGGCGAGCACCGCGCGGCGAGCAACCTCTTCCGCGCGAGCCTGCACGTTCCGCCGAGCGACGACACGGACTGGGAGCGCGCGTCCCGCGCGTTCCAGCCCGGCGGGACGATCGGCGCGTTCGATCCGGACCTGATCGGCACGGCCCGCTCGTTCGACGCCGAGCTGACGGTTCCCGGGGGCGCGCGACGGCCGATGGCGGGGGTCACCGGGGTCGCGGTCCGGGCCGACCGGACCCGCCGCGGGGTGCTGCGGGCGATGATGGCCGCGCAGCTGGAGGACTTCGCCGGGCGGGGTGTCGTGTTCGCGAGCCTGCTGGCGTCCGAGGCGCCGATCTACGGCCGGTTCGGCTACGGCCTGGCCACCCGGTACCGCTCCTACACCGTCGACCGGCACCGCGCGCGGTTGCACCCCGGTGCGCCGGCGACGGGCGAGGTCCAGCTGCTGGAGCTGGACGAGGCGTTGAAGGTGCTTCCGGGTGTCTACGAGGGCCTGGCGCGGCGTCCCGGGGCGATGTCCCGGCCGGAGGTGCTGTGGCGGCTGTACGAGGGCCAGGCCCGCCGGAACACCCAGCCGGTCAAGGCGATCGTGCACCACGGGCCCGACGGGCCCGACGGCTTCGCCACCTACTACGTCGACGGTCTGCAGGCGCACCCGTGGACGAAGAGCCTGCACCTGGTGGACCTGTTCCCGGGCACGCCGGCCGCGTTCGCCGGGCTGTGGCGGTTCCTGCTGGGGGTCGACCTCGTCGACACGATCGTCGCCGAGGCCCGGCCGCTCGACGAGCCGATCGAGCTGATCCTCGCCGACCACCGCCGGAGCACGGTCGACCGGATCGGGGACGAGCACTGGGTCCGCCTCGTCGACGTCCCGGAGGCGCTCTCCGCGCGGGCGTACGGGCACGCCGAGCCGGTCGTCGTCGAAGTGACCGACCCGCTGCTGCCCGCCAACAGCGGGGCCTACCGGATCACCCCGGACGGCGCCGAGCGCAGCGACGACCCCGCGGCGCTGCGCCTCGACGTCACCAGTCTCGCGATGGTGTACCTCGGGACGTGGCGGCCCTCGGCGCTGGCCGAGGCGGGCCGGATCGAGGTCCGGGACCCGGCGGCCGCGGCGGCCGCGGACGTGCTGTTCGGGACGCGGGTGGCGGCCTGGAGCGGCACGCACTTCTGACGCCGCCGGCGGAAATCGAGATGCCGCGGGCGGGGCCGGGCGGCAGGATCGGCGGCATGACCGACTTCGACGTCCGCCCCGTGGCCGAGGACGAGCGCCGCGCCACGTTCGACCTGCTGGGCCGCTCGCTGCACAGCAACCGCGTCAGCGACGAGAACTGGTCCCGGTACGGGGAATCGTGGCCCGCGGCGCACAAGTTCGGCGCGTTCGACGGTGCCACCCCGATCGGGATCGCCAGTTCCTACGACACCGAGATCGCGGTGCCCGGCGGCGGTGTCCTGGCGCTCGGTGCGGTCGACGGCGTCGGGGTCCGCGCCGACCGCACCCGGCGCGGGGTGCTCACCGCGATGATGGTCGCGCAGCTGGAGGACTTCGCCGCGCGTGGGATCCCGCTGGCCGCGTTGCACGCCAGTGAGCCCACCATCTACGGCCGGTTCGGCTACGGCTCGGCCACGCTCGGCAAGACCGTGTGGCTGCCGCGGCCGGCGGCCCGGCTCCACGACCGGGTGGCGGTGAGCGGGGACGTCCGGCTGCTCACCCCCGAGGAGGCCGTGCGCGAGATTCCCGCGCTGTACCGGCGGATCGGGCTGCACCGGGCCGGGATGATCGGCAGGCCCGCGCTGTGGTGGCCGATCGCGCACGACCGGCTCGTGGGCCCGCATGGCAGTCACGTCGTGGCCGTCCACAGTGGACCGGACGGGGACGACGGGTACGTCGTGTACGACACCGTGGACGCCCGCACGCCGGAATCGCCGGACGAAGGCGCGGTGCTCAAGATCCGTGAGCTCAACGCCGCGGACCCGGCCGCACACGCGGCGCTCTGGCGGTTCCTGCTGTCGGTCGACCTCGTCTCCGGGATCCGGGCCCGCTACCGCCCGGTCGACGAGCCGCTGGCCCCGATGCTGGCCGACCACCGCCACGCCCGCACGGCCGACGTCGAGGACGACCTGTGGCTGCGGCCGGTCGACGTCGCCGCCGCGCTCGCGGCCCGCACGTACCGCGCGGCGGATCCGGTGGTGCTGGCGGTGCGCGACCGGATGCTGCCGGGCAACACCGGGCACTACGAAGTCGGCCCGGACGGCGCCCGCCGCACGGACGCGGCCGCGGACCTGGCCCTCGACGCCGACACCCTCGGCATGCTCTACCTCGGGCAGTGGACCGCGACCGCGCTGGCGCACGCGGGCCGCGTCGAGGTCCTGCGCCCCGGTGCGGCCGCGCGCGCCGACGAGCTGTTCACCACGATCGCCGCGCCGTGGTGCGGCACGTACTTCTAGACGCCGGGCAGGGCCTTGAGGAGGCGTTCGACCGAGTTGCCGAGGTTCCACCGCTCGGCCAGCTCGGCGACGCGGTCCGGGTCGGCGGGGGAGGCGGGCACGGTGTCGGGGCGGGACTGCTCCACCGGCGCGTCGACGGCGACCCGGACCACGGTCGGGGCGACGGCGAGGTAGTCCGCGGCTTCGGACAGCCGCAGCCGCGTCTTGAGGGGGACGCGGTTGTCACTGGCGGCCGAAGCCTTCAGGAGCGCGTCGAGCGACCCGAACTGGGTGATGAGCTTCGCCGCGGTCTTCTCGCCGATCCCGGCGACGCCGGGCAGCCCGTCGGAGGGGTCGCCGCGCAGCGCGGCCATGTCGGCGTAGGCGGGCCCGGCGGTCTCGCGGGGGAGGCTGTAGCGCTCGGCGATCTCGGCGGGCCCGAGCACCTCGGCCTTGGCCCAGCCCTTGCCGACGTAGATGACCGACGTCGGGGTCGGCTCGGTGCGGACCAGCTGGAAGAGGTCGCGGTCGCCGGTGATCACCTCGACCGGGTCCTGCTTCTCCTTGGTGGCCAGCGCGCCGATGACGTCGTCGGCTTCGTAGCCGGCGGCTTCGGCGGTCGCGAACCCGAAGGCCTCGAGCAGGTCGAGGATGATCGGGACCTGCGGGGTGAGCGTGTCGGGGACCTCTTCGACGTCGGGGCTGCCGCCGCCGGTCTCCTCGGCCACCCGGTGCGCCTTGTAGCTGGGCAGCAGGTCGGTGCGGAACTGCGGCCGCCAGTCGGCGTCGAGGCAGCACACGAGCCGGGAGGGGCGCCGGTCGGTGAGGATCCGCGCGATGGTGTCGGCGAACCCGCGCACGGCGTTGACCTGCGTCCCGTCGGCGGCGCGCATCGAGTCGGGCAGGGCGAAGAACGAACGGAAGTACAGGCTCGCGGAGTCGAGCAGGGCAAGTGGTCCGGTCACCCGCACAGCCTGCCACGCCGGGCGGCGGCGAAGGACGAGCCACGCACGTTGGGAGAGCACGCGGGGGAGGGGAGGGTGGTGCGTCACCCGGCCCGGCATGTCGCGGCCCCACGCCGACCGGGCACCCCGCCCGCCCCACTAGGCTCGCCCTCATGTCGCGCCGTTCCCTCCACACGCCCGCCCCCGACGCCGCCGCCCTCCGGGCCCGCCTGGACCGCGCCCGCTCCGCCGCCGCGGCCGCGGACACCGATGCCCTGCTGATCGCGCCCGGGTCCGACCTGCGGTACCTCCTCGGTCAGGCCGGCGGCTCGTTCGAGCGGCTCACCACCCTCGTCGTGCCGGCCGACGGCACGCCCGCGCTCGTCGTGCCGAAGCTGGAGGCGCCCGGCTACGCCGACGTCCCGACCGACGAGCTCGGCGTCGAGCTGCTCACCTGGGTGGACGGCGACGACCCGTACAAGCTCGTCGCGGACCGGCTCGGCAAGCCCGGCCGGGTCGCGGTCAGCGACTTCACCCCGGCCCTGCACGTCCTCGCCCTGCGCTCGGCGCTCGGGAGCGCCGAGCAGACGCTGGCCGGGCCGGTCGTGCGCGAACTGCGGATGCGCAAGGACGCCGCCGAGATCGCGTCGCTGCGGGACGCCGGCGCGGCCATCGACCGGGTGCACGCCCGCGTCCACGAGTGGCTGCGGCCCGGACGCACCGAGGCCGAGGTCGGCGCCGACATCGCCGCGGCCATCGTCGAGGAGGGCCACGCCCAGGCCGACTTCGTGATCGTCGGGTCCGGCCCGAACGGCGCCAGCCCGCACCACGACGTCTCCGACCGCGTCATCGAGCAGGGCGACGTCGTGGTCGTCGACGTCGGCGGCCCGCTGCCGGCCGGCTACAACTCCGACTCCACCCGCACCTACGCGGTGGGGGAGCCGCGCGACGCCGACGTGGCCGAGACCTACGCGGTGCTCCAGCGCGCCCAGGCCGCCGCGGTGGCCGCGGTGAAGCCGGGCGTCACGGCCGAGGCCGTCGACGCCGCCGCGCGGGACGTGATCGCCGAGGCCGGGTTCGGCGAGTTCTTCATCCACCGCACCGGGCACGGCATCGGCCTGGACGTGCACGAGGAGCCGTACATCATCGCCGGCAACGCGCTGCCGCTGGAGCCGGGCATGGCCTTCAGCGTCGAGCCGGGCATCTACCAGCCGGGCCGGTGGGGCGCCCGGATCGAGGACATCGTCATCGTCACCGCCGACGGCGTCGAGTCCGTCAACAACCAGCCGCACGAGCTCGTCGTGCTGGACGCATGACACCCGGCGGCCTGGAGCCGCTGGACCAGGCGATCGTCCAGGAGCTCGCGGCCGACGGGCGGCGCAGCTTCACCGACCTCGCCGAACGCGTCGGGTTGTCGGTGTCGGCGGTGCACCAGCGGGTGCGCCGCCTCGAGCAGCGCGGGGTCATCCTCGGCTACACCGCGCGGCTCGACGGCGAGCAGATCGGGCTGCCGCTGACGGCGCTGATCTCGCTGACGCCGAACGACCCGGCCGCGCCGGACGACTACCCGCAGCGGATCCAGCACATCAAGGAGATCGAGTCCTGCTACTCGGTGGCCGGCGACGAGTCCTACATCCTGCTGGTGCGCGTCCAGTCGCCGCTCGCGCTGGAGGACCTGCTGCGCCGGATCCGCGAGGCCGCGAAGGTGTCGACCCGCACGACGGTGGTGCTCTCCACGCCGTTCGAGGGGCGTTCGCCGACGTTCTGACGCCGGCGCCCCGCTGGTGTCGGAACCGGGGCGCTGGTACGGTAAAAGGTATGGCAACACGTAAGGTGACCCTTTCGCTGGACACCGGCGCGCTGGAATTCGCCGAACGAGCCGCGAAAGCCCACGGAATCTCGGTCTCGTCCTGGCTGTCGAAGGCGGCCAGGCGCGAGGCGGTTCGCACGGGCTACACCCCGCAGAAGCCGGAACCGGCCGTCGCGGAATCGGACGAGGCCGAGCGCAGCGCGGCGGAACGGGATCTGCGTGCGCAGGGGTGAAGTCTGGACGTACCACCCCCCGACCGAACCGGCCCGGCAGCGCACCGTCGTGCTGCTGTCCTCGGACGGGGTGAACGAGTCCGAGCGCCCCTGGCTGCTCGGCACCGAACTCCTCGAACGCGACCCGATGGACATCCTCGGCGTGGCGATCGACGCCCGCTACTGGGTGTCGACGCTCAACCTGACCCGGCTCTACCGGCCGTGGTTCGACGAGCGCCTCGCCGAGATCGACCAGGACGTCCAGGAACGCATCGACATCGCCCTGCGAGCAGCGCTCGATCTTTAAGTGTATAACGCCCTATACCGCGTGCCGGGTTTTGAGAAACCGACGCCGGTCAGCGCCTAGCTCACCTGACAAACAGCAGGGACGGGGAAGGCCTCAGCGGGCCACGACCTCCGGGGCCGGGTGGAGCTTGCCGTCGGCGCCCGCCAGGCAGGAGGCGTTGCCTTCGCGTGCCGCGATGAACTCCGTGATGCAGTTCGCGATCGCCGTGTGGCCCGCCGCGTTGGGGTGGAACGACTCCTGCAGCGCGTGCCCCGCCCGGTCCGCCTGGCCGAGGTCCGCCAGCTGGAGCGTCAGGCGGGTGAACCACTCCGTCGCCGGGTTCGCGCCGCCGCTGCACGCTTCGTGCTTGACGCCGGCCTTGGCGAGGTCGAGGAACCGGGCGCCCGTCTGCTGGGCGGCCGCCTTGAGGCCGGCCGACAGGACGCCGATGCCGGTCTGGGAGATCCAGCGCAGGTCTTCGACCCGGAACGGGCAGCCGTTGAGGCTGCGCAGGTCCTCCGGCAGGTCCGGGCCGATGGGGGCGGCGTAGGACTGCAGGATCAGCTGGTAGTCCGCGGGCACGTACCCGGCGGCGGCCAGCACCTTCTTGACGTCGGAGACGGCGGTGACGACCTTCGGCACCATCGCGTCCACTTTGGACTGCCAGGTCTGCTTGAGCGCTTCGCTGCAGGCCGGGCCGCCGGGGTCGAACCAGGCCTTGAAGCACTCGGTGACCTGGTTGGAGAACTTGGGTTCGTCGTTGGCGCCGACCGCGATCACGACGGCGGCGACGCGGTGGTCCTTGACGAGCGCGGCGAGCTGCTGGGCCTGCGAGGGTTCCGTCCACTGCTTGACGTCGCCGAGCGCGACCTGTTCGGCGGGTGCGCCGGAGCAGCCGAGGTTGACGTGGGCGGTGATGCCGGGGACGGCGATCTTGTCGACGAAGGCGTTGGGGGAGCGGTGGCACCAGTTGCCGCCCTGGCCGTTGGTGGCGGGGGTGTACTGGCCGGCGCCTTCGCCGGAGACGGTGCTGTCGCCCATCGCGACGACGGTGAGGGGGCCGGTGCCGGGTGGGCCCTGGCGGGGCTGGGGGCGCCCCGGTTGGCTTTCGGAGCCGAAGAAGACGAAGAAGCCGGCCAGCAGGGCCACGCACGCGAGGACCAGGGCCCCCCAGTACCACTTGAGACGTCGCATCGTCGTCGATTCTACGGATGGGGTGGTCCGGCCGGCGGTGCGTTGCCGATCACGCTGTGCGGGCGATGGGCCGGCGGGGGACGAGTTCGACCGGGAGTTCGCGGACGCCGAAGATCATCGGTGAGGGGTAGCCGACCTGGACGCCGTCGCGGACGCGGATGTCGGCGAAGCGGTCGAGGAGCTGTTCGAAGACGATGCGGCCTTCGAGGCGGGCGAGCGGGGCGCCGAGGCAGAAGTGGACGCCACCGCCGAAGGCGAGGTGGGTTTCCTTGCGGGGGCGGGGGTCGAACTCGGTGGCGCGGGTGTGGTGGCGGGGGTCGCGGTTGGCGCCGAGGACCCAGGGGGTGACCATCGACTTGGCGGGGATGGTGACGCCGCCGAGGTCGGTGTCGGTGGTGGTGATGCGCAGGAGCCGCATGATCGGCGGGCGGTGGCGGGTGACTTCTTCGAGCAGGCTGGGGATGAGGGTGTGGTCGCGGCGGACCGCGGCGGCAGCGTCGGGGAAGTCGTGCAGGGCGAGGACGGTGTTGCCGAGCATCATGGTGGTGGTGATGTGGCCGGCGGCGAGCAGGAGTGAGGCGAAGTTGAGGACTTCGTGGTCGGCGAGCCGTTCGCCGTCGACTTCGGCGTGGGCGAGGCCGCTGAAGAGGTCGGTTCCGGGGTGGCGGCGGCGTTGGGAGAGCAGGTCGGCGAGGTAGTCCTCCATGACTTCGGTCAGGGAGGTGCCGTCTTCGCGGGGTGCGCCGCCGGCGAGCAGGGTGTCGGCCCAGCCGCGGTAGAGGGTCCGGTCTTCGGGTGGGATGCCGATGAGGTCGCCGATGACGACGACGGGGAGGGCGTAGGCGAGGTCGCGGATGAGGTCGGGGTCGTCGCGGTCGGCCATCGCGGTGATCAGGGTGTCGGTGGCGGTCCTGATCCGTGGTTCGAGGTCGGCGACGACTTTCGGGGTGAACGCTTTGCTGACCAGTTTCCGGAGGCGGTGGTGCACCGGGGGGTCGACGGCGGCCATATTGCCGCGCACGGCTTCGGCGGTGTCGGGCAGCAGGATTCCGGGGTCGGAGGAGAAGGTTTGGTGATCGGTGAATACGCGGCGTACGTCGGCGTGGCGGAATACGTGCCAGACGTCGTCTTCGTCCGCGATGACCGGGGAGTTCTCGCGCATTTCGTCGACCCAGCGGAAGAGCGCGGATCCGCCGTCGTCCAGCGAAGGGGGGTGGACTGGGGGCGGGGTCATCCGGTGGCTCCTTTGCTGAAACCGATTTCGCCGGGGGGAGGCAATTGTGTGTTGGCATCGAACACGCTATGAGCGTTGCCGGTTGGGCGTCAACGAGAAAAGGTGATCATGTTGGTCAACGAAATGGGCTTGCCGATCAACTTTGGGTGACAACGGGACGTTTCGGCGTCAGCCGGCTTCGGTGAGGTCGGTGGTCGCGGCGAGTTCGGCGGCGAGGGCGGTGAGCACCGGGATGGCGGGGTTGTCGTTGCCGGGCAGCCAGACGAGTTCGGTGCGGGCGATGTCGTTCTCGAGGGGGACGAACGCGACGCCGCTGCGGCGCAGGCTGTGGGAGGAGCGGGTCAGCCGGGTGACCCCGACGCCGGCGGCGACGAGGCCGAGCAGGCCTTGCACGGTGGCGGCGCGCTGGACGACCCGCGGGGTGAAGCCGGCGGCGGCGAAGTCGTCGTCGTAGCTGCGGTGCCAGGGTTCCCAGCTGGTGCGCGGGGTGAGCACCCAGGGTTCGGCCGCGAGGTCGGCCAGTTTCAGGGACGGGCGGGTGGCGAGCGGGTGGTCGGCGGGGAGGACGGCACAGACCTCTTCGGTGAGCAGGGTGCGCGTGGCGAGGCCGTCGACCAGCGGCGGGCGGGTGAAGGCGAGGTCGAAGCGGGCGTCGCGGAGGCCGTCGACGAGTTCGGCGATCGAGGCTTCGGCGGTCGTCACCTCGAGGTCGGGGTAGCGTTCGCGGACCGTGCGCAGGATCGGGGGCAGCAGGTAGTTGGCGGTGGTGGTGAGGAACGCGAGGCGGATGCTGCCGATTTCGCCGCGCAGCGCGCGGCCGAGGGTGGCGACGGCTTCGTCGGCGCGGGCGAGGACCGCGCGGGCTTCGGGGAGGAAGAGCTGTCCGACGGCGGTGAGGCGGGTGCCGCGGGCGTCGCGGTCGAACAGGCGG
This sequence comes from Amycolatopsis sp. NPDC049691, assembly GCF_040675005.1. Lineage (NCBI taxonomy): Bacteria > Bacillati > Actinomycetota > Actinomycetes > Pseudonocardiales > Pseudonocardiaceae > Amycolatopsis > Amycolatopsis sp. NPDC049691. Next base: position 45,578 of record NZ_JBFANX010000011.1, on the reverse strand, counting down.
GTGCCGAGGCCGCGTTCGAGGACGGTGATCTGCTGGGACAGTGACTGCTGGGCGATGTGGAGGCCGGCGGCGGCGCGGGTGAAGCTGGTTTCGTCGGCGACGGCGACGAAGTAGCGCAGGTGCCGGAGCTCGGGGGTCACAGGCTCCGACTGTAGCCGTGGCAGGGGATCGGTGTTGGCGGTGCGGTGGTGATCGTCCCCAGGATGGGAGGCAGGAATCCACTGGGAGGAACGCGAAGATGACGAACACCGACGGCCGCGTGTGGCTGATCACCGGCTGCTCGGCCGGGTTCGGCCGGGAGATCGCGCTGGCGGCGCTGGCGGCGGGTGACCGGGTGCTGGCGACGGCGCGGCGGCCGGAGACCCTGGACGGATTGCGGGAGCGGGGCGGTGACCGGGTCCGGACCGCGGCGCTGGACGTGACCGACGCGGGGCAGGTCGAGGCGGCGGTGCGGACGGCGCTGGCGGAGTTCGGCCGGATCGATGTCGTGGTGAACAACGCGGGCAACGGTTCGGTCGGTGCCGTGGAGGAGCTGACGCTGGCGGAGCTGCGGGCGTTGCTGGAGGTGATGTTCTTCGGCGCGGTCGCGGTGACGAAGGCGGTGTTGCCGCACCTGCGGGCGCAGGGCAGCGGGACGGTCGTGCAGATCAGTTCGATGGGCGGGCAGGTGGCGCCGCCGGGGTTTGGGGCCTATTGTGCGGCGAAGTACGCGCTGGAAGGGATTTCCGAGGCGCTCGCCGCGGAGGTGGCGCCGTTCGGGGTGCGGGTGCTGATCGTGGAGCCGGGTGCGTTCCGGACGGAGTTCGGGGGTGGGCGCATGCACCGCTCGCGCACGATCGACGCCTACGCCGTGTCGACGTCGGGGACGCGGGCCGCGGTGGAGAACATGGACGGCACGCAGCCGGGTGATCCGGCGAAGGCGGCCGCGGCGATCGTGCGGGCGTTGGGTGACGAGAACGCGCCGTTGCACCTGGCGCTGGGCGCGGACGCCGTGGAGGCGATCCGGGCCCAGCACCGGGCGTTGGCGGCGGACCTGGCGGCCTGGGAAGAGGTCAGCCGGGCGACCGCGCTGGACTAGGCGTCCTGCAGGAGGCCGAGGACGTTGCCGTCGGTGTCGGTGAAGGTCGCGACCAGGCGGCCGTTGCCGACGTCCTTCGGCTCGTCCTTGACCTTGGCGCCCGCGGCGGTCACTTCGGCGAGTTTCGCGGCGATGTCGTCGACGTGCCAGTAGGTCACGGGGCCGGTCATGCCCTGCTGGGCGCCGTTGGGGACGAGGCCGATGTGCTGGCCTTCGGCGTCGTAGCCGACGTAGTAGGGCGCGTCGGCCTGCGGTTCGGTGCCGAGCAGGGCGGTGTAGACGGCCTTGGCGGCGGCGAGGTCGGTGACGGGGTGCAGGACGGTCTTGATCCCCTGGGTGCTCATCGTGGTGCTCCTGAAGTCGTGGTCTGCGGTACGGCGACAACGCTATGGCCGGGCCGGTGACCAGCGCTTCTCGATTCCTGATCGGTTGGGGTGGTCAGTCGAGCAGGGCGGTGAGCACGCCGTCGAGGAGGCGGACGCGGCGGTCGGCGATGCGGTGGACCTCGTCGTCGTGGGTCGCGACGATCACCGCCGCGCCTTCTTCGGCGCAGCGGCGCAGCAGCCGCAGTACGCGGGGGGTGCTGCCGGCGTCGAGGTGGGCGGTGGGTTCGTCGGTGAGCAGAACGCGGGGGCGGCCGGCGACGGCGCGGGCGAGGGCGACGCGTTGCTGCTGCCCGAAGGAGACTTCCAGGGGGTAGCGGTCGCCGAGGTCGCCGATGCCGAGTTCGTCCAGCAGTTCGGTGACGCGGTCGTGGATCGCCGCGCGGGACGGGCGGGGGACGTCGGAGCGCAGGCGCAGCGGCAGGGCGACGTTTTCGGCGATGGTGAGCTCGGTGGCCAGCCCGAGTGCCTGGGGCAGGACGGCGCAGGTGTGCCACGGCGGGGCGCCGCTGATCGGGACGCCGTCGAGCAGGACGCAGCCGGAGTCGGGGGAGTCGAACCCGCAGAGCAGCGCCAGGAGCGCGCTTTTGCCGGAGCCGGAGCGGCCGGAGACGGTGACGAGCTCGCCGGCGCCGACGCGCAGTTCGAGGCCGCGCAGCACTTCGATGTCGCCGCTGGGGTGGGCGAAGCTGCGGCGCAGGCCGACGGCTTCCACGACGGTCACGGTAGGGGCTCCCGTTCTTCGACGCGTTCGAGCGTGCCCTTGTGGAGCCGGGCGACGCGGGCGCCGAGGTCGATGAGGCGGTCGTCGTGCGAGGCGACCAGGACGGCGAAGTCCTGGTCCACCAGGTACTGCAGGGTGTCGAGGACGAGGTCGGCCGACGCTTCGTCGAGCTGGGAGGTGGGTTCGTCGGCGAGGATGACCGTCGAGCGGGCGGCGAGGACGCACCCGAACGCCAGCCGTTGCTGCTGTCCGCCCGAGAGGGCGGAGATCTTCCAGTCGCCGGTGCCGTGCAGCCCGAGCTGGCCGAGGATGTCGTCGGGGCGGCAGTCGGTGCCGGCGGCTTCGGCCGCGGCGCGCAGGTTGTCGGCCACCGAAAGGTAGCCGAGCAGGTTGTCGGCCGGGTTCTGGAACACCAGGCCGAGGTGGTGGCGGCGCAGGGCGCGCCGTTCGCGGTGCTTGAGCCGGTGGACGTCGGCGCCCTGGAAGGTGAGGGTGCCGCGGGCGGGTTGTTCGAACAGGCCGAGCACGCGCAGCAGGGTGGATTTGCCGGAGCCGGACGGGCCGGCGAAGACGGTCATGCCGCGGGCAGGGACGTCGAAGCTGACGTCGTCGACGCCGGTGACGACGCCGGCGGGGGTGGGGTAGTCGACGCCGATGCCGCGCAGAGTGAAGATCGGTTTGTCAGGCACGGATCAGCTCCGCGGTCCGGGCGGTGCGCACCGAGCGCATCGCGATCCAGCCGGCGAGGCCCACGACCAGGACGCCGACGAGCAGCACGGTGAGGACGAAGGGCAGGGGGTCGGGTAGTTCGGAGCGGGGTGCGAGGAAGGTCGCGGGGTCGAAGCGGGGCACGGACAGGCCGGCGACGGAGACTCCGCAGACCACGCCGACGACGATCGCGAGGCCGCTCAGGGCGCCGAGTTCCATGAGGTGGCTGGCGAGCAGGGCGCGCGGGCGCAGGCCCATCCGCAGGACGAGGGCGCCGGCGAGGGCGTTCTGCCGTCGGCGGACTTCGACGGCGACGAGGAGGGCGAGGATGGCCACGACGCCGAGGACGGCGCCGAGCAGGGCGACGAAGGAGAAGGTCCAGGACACGACGAAGAACGGCAGGCCGTCGAGTGCGGTTTCGCGGCTGATCCGGTTGGGGATGAAGACGCCGGCGGCGCGCAGGGCGGCGGTGGCGTCGGCCAGCGGCGTGGTGGTCAGAACGCTCCACTTGGGGACGCCGTCGAGCTGGTCGTGGTCGAGGGCGGTGCGGGAGACGACGTAGCCGGGGGAGGTGCCGATCATGGGGAACACCGGCAGGTCGGCGACGGTGACGGCGTCGCGCAGGCCGTTCGGCAGCTGCGCGGTCTGTTTGGCGGTGTGGCCGATGCGCAGCACGGGCGTGCCGCGCGGGTCCGGTTGGGCGATCTGGCGCAGGAGGCCGGCGAGGTCGTCGGTGGGGACGTCGGCGGTGGCGGCGCCGCGGGTGAAGGTTTCGGGGTCGACGACGAGCACGACGCTGCCGGTGCCGGTCAGTTCGCCGACCACGGTGCTGGTGCCGGCGAGTGGGGCGGGCATCTTGACGGTGCCCATGCCGATCGGGCTGTCGGTGTCGAGGCGGGCGGTGCTGCCGACGAAGATGGCCGATTTGGTCTCGAGGGCCTGCTCTTGGCCGTTCGCGATGCCGATGCCGGTGGCCAGCGTGCCGATGGCGAGGGTGCCGATGACGAGCACGCCGGTGACCGGGGCGCGGGCGCCGGCGAGGCGGCGGATGGCCAGCTGCAGGGCCGGGCGTGACCAGAAGCGGGCGCGGTGGGAGGCGTGGAGGGCGAGCCAGGCCAGCCGGGCGGTGAGCAGCCCGACGGTCAGGACGACGAACACCGGGTAGGTCAGGGCCAGCGGGTCCACCTGGGGTAATGGATTTCCGAGGCGTGAGCCGGTGCTGTAGTGGGCCAGGCGGGTCCAGCCGAGCCAGGCCAGGCCGGCGGTGGCGAGCTCCCAGGGGAAGTAGCCGAGCAGCCGCATCCGGTTGCCGCCGCGGCGGACGCGGCCCAGTTCGAACTCCCGGTGGGCGCGCACGGCGACGACGAGGGCCAGCAGCACGAGGGACACCACGAGCACGCCGGCGGCGACGAGGCCCGCGTTCAGCTCGGCCTCGGGGTCGGGTGCGCCGGGTGGGCCGTAGACGCCCAGCAGCAGGCGGGCGGCGAGGGCGCCGAGGGTGCCGCCGAGCAGGATCGGCAGGCCGAGTTCGGCGACGGCGAGGCCGCCGAGGGCGCCGGGTCCGCTGCCGCGGGCCGACAGCAGCCGCAGCTGTGCGTGCCGGCGCTGGTACCACTGCAGGGCGACGGTGCCGAGCCCGGCGCAGCCGACCAGGACGCTGATCAGCGCGAGCGGCAGGATCGAGACGAACACGTTGTCCTGGGCCTGGCGGGCGATCTGCACCGAGCGGTCGAAGGTGGGGACGTCGGCGGCGACGAGGCTGCCGAGGCCTTGGGCGGTGAGGTCGGCGCGGACGTCGGCGATGAGGTCCCGGGAGCGCTGCAGCAGGTCTTCGGCCGCGCTGAGGGTGGCGGGCGGCGGTTCGTAGAAGGAGATGTGGAAGTACTGCATCTTCGGCAGGCCGATCGCCGCGACGGCGGTGTCGAAGGTCGTGCGGTCGGTGGCGAAGACGATCGAGTCGATGGGGTCGTTGGCGAGCCGGTCGACGACGGCGCCGGACTGCTGCGAGCACCACCACCGCGGCGGCGGGTCGAGCAGGTCGCGGTAGATGCCGGTGACCGGCGGCAGGGCGATGCCCTGGATGCTGGGTTTCGTGCCGATGCCGATGTGTTCGGCGTCGGCGACGACGTTGCCCAGCCACAGGCCGGGCGCGCGGGTGCCCTGCTGGAGCGTGAGGTTGTCGAGGCCGGCCTGGTCGCGGTAGGCGAGGCGGACCTTGTAGTGCGGGTCGCCGTTGAACTGCGTGCCGGTCAGCACGTTCGTGTACTGGCCGACGACCGGGGTGCCGAAGCCGTGCGCGGGTGCGTGCCGCTGGACCGCGCCGGTCAGGGCCGGGATGTCCGAGACGGGGATGTTGCCCTTGCCGAACACCGGTCCGTAGCTGTCGGGGCAGGTGATCCCGGTCTGGTAGGCGACGGCCGCGCCGCCGGCGGCGGAGGCCTGCAGGACCGCGGCGGTGCCGAGGAAGCAGGCCAGCAGCGCGGTCACGGCCGCCACGATCAGGGTGAGCGGGCTGGAGAGGGCGGCCTTGGGGGCCGCGCGCCACGGCTTGGTCACTCTGTGCTGTCCAATGTTCCCCCATTTCACCCGCATGGACGCGCACGCTACCGGCAGATCGCAGGAGTTGGCACGTTTTTGTATCCGATCGTTGCTCACTGGCGGTCATCGGCCGCGGAATGCGCGGTGTGCAACCGCTGCGGCCATCCGGCCGGTTTAGTGGTCTAGACCTTGACGTACAGATTGGTCTGATCCAATCCTGAAGACGTTCTCGCCGTGTTACGCCGCGGCACGGCTCCACCCGGCTTTGGAGCGCAGATGCGTCGACGCAGATCTTTCTCCCGAATGTCCGTTTTCCTTGCCTTGACGGCGATCTCGGCCGGCTCCCTGGTCACCGCCGCCGGCACCGCCCAAGCCGCCACACCGCTGCCCGCGCACGTCTTCGCGCCCTACTTCGAGGCCTGGACCGGCGAAAGCCCCGCGGCGCTGGCGCAGCAGTCGGGCGCCAAGCACCTCACGATGGCGTTCATCCAGGCCGCCACCAAGGGGTCCTGCACCGTGTACTGGAACGGTGACACCGGGATGCCCATCTCGACCGGCGTCTTCGGCGCCGACATCGCCACGATCCGCTCCCGCGGCGGCGACGTCATCCCCTCCTTCGGCGGCTACACCGCCGACAACACCGGCACCGAGATCGCCGACAGCTGCACCAGTGTGGACTCCATCGCGGCGGCCTACGAGTCGGTGATCACCACCTACGACGTCCCGCGCCTCGACATGGACATCGAGGACAACTCGCTGACCAACTCCGCCGGGATCGACCGCCGCAACAAGGCCATCAGGAAGGTCCAGGACTGGGCCGCGGCGTCCGGGCGGTCGCTGCAGATCTCCTACACCCTCCCCACCACCACCCGCGGCCTCGCCGACAGCGGCCTGGCGGTGCTGCGCAACGCCGTGTCCAACGGCACCCGCGTCGACGTGGTGAACATGATGACCTTCGACTACTACGACAACGCCGCCCACGAGATGGCCACCGACACCCAGACCTCGGCCACCGGCCTGGTGAGCCAGCTCGGCGGGCTGTACCCGGGCAAGACGCAGGCGCAGCTGTGGGGGATGGTCGGCATCACCGAGATGATCGGCGTCGACGACTTCGGCCCGGCCGAGACGTTCACCACCGCCGACGCCGCCACCGTCTACAACTGGGCGGTCGCCAAGGGCATCAACGAGCTGTCGTTCTGGGCGCTGCAGCGCGACAACGGCGGCTGCCCCGGCGGCGCGGCCGCGGACAACTGCTCCGGCATCGCCCAGGACACGTGGTTCTTCAGCCACGCCTTCGAGCCGTTCACCGGCGGCACCACCGTGCCGGGCAACGACTTCTCCCTCACCGCGAACCCGGCCTCGGCGTCGGTCGACCCGGGCGGCTCGGCCACCGCGACCGTCGGCACCGCCGTCACCTCCGGCTCGGCCCAGCAGGTGACGCTCTCGGTCACCGGCGCGCCCGCCGGCGTCACGGCGTCGGTCAGCCCGGGCTCGGTCACCGCGGGCGGCAGCGCGACGCTGTCGGTGAGCACCACCTCCGCGGCGGTACCCGGGGCCTACCCGCTGACCGTCACCGGCACCTCGCCGTCGGCGAGCCACAGCACCACGTTCACCCTCACCGTCAAGGGCACCCCGCCCGCGGGCGGAGTCGTCAACGGCGGGTTCGAGACCGGCGCGCTGAGCCCGTGGAGCGCCGCGGGTGACGCGATCGTGGCGTCCCCGGCCCACACGGGCACCCACGCGCTGCAGGTGGTGCCCACGGCTTCGGCCACCGGCGAGGCGGCGCAGAACGTGACCCTGGCCCCGAACCACGCCTACACGCTCAAGGCGTGGGTGCAGGGCAGCTACGCCTACGTCGGCGTCCGCGGCGGGGCGACCGCGTCGACGTGGACCTCCAGCAGCGGCTGGACCCAGCTGTCGGTGCCGTTCACCACCGGCGCGTCCGGCGCGGTGACGGTGTACGTCCACGGCTGGTACGGCCAAAGTGCCCTCTACGCCGACGACTTCACCCTCGGCTGATCCTTCCGGCGGCGGCCCGGTTCAGCAAAGTGGAGGTTGGCCGGGCCGCCCTCGGCCGAAAGACTCACGGGGAGATCGTTCGCCCCCGCGAGGAGGACCCCGATGCCGCACATCCCGCTCGACCCGCAGCTGCCGGGGATCTCGGCGCTCTTCGCCTACCGGCCGGAGACCGCGGTGCCGCTGGGTGCGCTGGGCGAGGTCCTGCTGCGCGGCCCCAGCACCCTCACCGTCGGGGAGCGCGAGCTGATCGCGACGGTCGTGTCCCAGGGCAACGAGTGCCGGTTCTGCACCGGCAGCCACGGCGCGGTCGCGGCCCAGACCATCGACGGCGGCCGGGCCGTCGTGGACGCCACCTGCGCCGGGATCGACGACGCCCCGGTGTCGGCCAAGCTCAAGGCCCTGCTGCGGATCGCGCTCGCCGTGCGCGAGACGGGCCGCGCGGTCACCGAAGACCTGGTCGCCGCCGCCCGCGCGGAAGGCGCGACCGACGTCGAGCTGCACGACACGGTCCTGATCGCGGCGGCGTTCTGCATGTTCAACCGGTACGTCGACGGCCTGGCCACGGTCGCGCCGGAGGACCCGGCGGTCTTCGAGCTGATCGGCAAGCGGCTGGTCGCCAACGGCTACGCCCGCTAGGGCACGAGCACGATCCGGCCCGGGCGCGTCCACGCGGTGCCGGCTTCGGCCAGCGGGACGCGCTCGTGGTCGACGGTGAGGTCACCGGCGATCGCGTGCCCCACGACCGTCAGCAGCGCTTCGCGGCGCCGGCCGGCGTCGAGCTCGTTGTTGGTGTAGCCGTGGATGTGCAGCGACCGGCTGCGCAGCACCGCCGAGGACACCGCGAATTCATCGCCGGCCGCGCTGCCGAGGTTCACCAGCCGCCCGCCCGGGCGCAGGACGCGCAGCGCGGCCGCGGCCGGGAGGCCGCCCACCGGATCGAGCACGAGGTCGACCGGGACGTCGCCCAGCTGCCGCGCGAAGGAATCGACGTCATCGCCGGCCGGCGGCCGCACGACGGTGTCCGCGCCGAGCCGCCGGGCCCGCTCCAGCGCGGCGTCCGACCGCGCGCACGCGACGACGTGCCCGGCTCCGGCCAGCCGCGCCAGCTGCACGGCCGACTGGCCGACGACCCCGCCGGCGCCGAGCACCAGCACGGTCTCGCCGGGGACGAGGTTTCCCTTCCACGTCAAGCACATCCACGCCGCGACCGCCGACAGCCCGAGCGCCGCGACCAGCGCGTGGTCCGCCCCGGCCGGCAGGACCACCAGGTCGGCGGGCGCGACGACGGCGTGCTCGGCCATGCTGCCGTCGCCGGGCCGCATGCCCGCGGTCGTGGCGAACCAGACCGGCGTCCCGGCCGGCTCGGTCGGCGTCGGCCGGGTGAGCACGCCGACCCCCTGCACGCCGGGCACGTACGGCAGTTCCGGCAGCCCGAAGTAGGACGTGCCGGACGCGCACAGCAGGTCCAGCGGGCTGACCGGCGCGGCGGTGACGCTCACCGCGACCTCGCCCGGCCCGGGTTCGGGCGCCGGCCGGTCGGTCACCACCGGGGGAGCGCCCGCCGCCCGGATCTCCGCCGCGCGCACGGGGGTCAGACGGGCTGCAGGACGAAGTCGTACCGGGCCTCGAGCCACGGCTCGGCCGATTCGCCGCCGTCCGGGGTCGGGCCCGGGTCGCGGGGTTCGAAGGCCACGACCAGTTCCTGCTTGGTGCCGAACACGACGTCGCTGTCGAGGTACTCGGCGCCCTCCTGGAACAGGTGCGTGATCAGCGGCTCGTAGCCGGCGGCGTTGATCAGGAAGTGCACGTGGGCGGGCCGGAAGTGGCTGATGTCGGTGCCGCCGATGAGCGCCCCGACCGGGCCGTCCATCGGGATCGAATAGCCCTTCGGCGCGATCGTGCGAAGGCAGTAGGACCCGTCCGGGCGGGTGGCGTACTTGGCACGCAGCCGGGCCTCGTCGATGCCGGGGATCTGCGACTCGTAGGCGCCGTCTTCGTCGGCCTGCCAGACGTCGAGGATCGCGCCGCCGACCGGGGCGCCGTCGAGGCCGCGGACGGTTCCGGTGAGGTAGAGCGGCGTGCCGGGCAGGCCGTCGGACATGTCGCCGCCGAAGTCCTTCTCCGGCGAGCCCTCGATGTGGAACGGGCCGAGCACGGTGGCCGGGGTCGCCTGGGGATCGAAGGCGTGGTTCATCTGCACCACCAGCATGCTCAGGCCGAGCACGTCGGAGGCGAGGATGAACTCTTCGCGCTTGTCGTCGCTGATCTGCCCGGTCTCGGTCAGCCACCGCATCGCGGCCATCCACTCCGGTTCGGTCAGCCGGACCTCGCGGGCGAAGGCGTGCAGGTGCCGGACGAGGGCGGCCATGACCTGCGCCGTGCGCGGGTCGTGCGCGCTCGACCACCGCTGCGCGGCGAGCTCGGTGATGTTGTCCTCGGTGACGAGCTGCATCGGCGTTCCTCTCAGCGTTGCGGGTCCGGCGGGACCGGCCGGTTGTTCAGGTCGACCGACAGGAAGACGTCGTTGGCGACCGGGTGGCGCAGCTCCTCGGCCAGCTGCCCGACCAGCCCGGCCGTGCGGGCCAGCAGCGCGAACCCGCGCAGCAGCTCCAGCGGCAGGCCGAGGTCGGCGAGCGCGGCGCCGCAGACGCCGGCGCCGTTGAGCGGCAACGTCTTCCCGAGCACCTGGGGGTGGACGCGCCCGATGGCGGCGAACAGCTCCAGGTGCGGGCCGCGCAGGCCTTCCTCGTCGGCGATCCGGAACAGCCGGCGGGTGCGGGGGTCGCCGTCCTTGTGGACGTGGTGCCCGAGCCCGGGGACGAACTTCTTCTCCGCGCGGGCCTTTTCGACGGTCTTCAGGGCGAGGGCGTCCCAGCCAGCCTCGTCCGCGGGTGTCCCGGCGGTGGCGAGGACGTCGTGCAGGAACCGGCCGCAGTCCTCGGTGACGCCGAGGAAGCGCGACCCGCCGCCGAGCAGCCCGGCGGCGAGCGCGCCCTGCACGGAGTCCGGCGCGGACAGGTACGTGAGGCGCGTGACGATCGCCGTCGGGGTGAAGCCGTGGTCGGCCAGCGCCGCCAGCACCGCTTCGAAGACCCGGGTTTCCCCGGTGGACGGACGCCGCTGCGTCGCCAGCCAGAACGCCAGCTCGCCGAACCCGACCTTGCCCATGACGTCCTCGGCGAGGTCCTGGCCGAGCAGGGTGATCTTGTCCTTCGTGGACGATCCCAGCGCGGTTTCGTAGACGCGGTCAGTCATGCGGGGTCTCCGTCAGCCAGGCGCGCAGTTCGGCGCCGTGTTCGTCGAGCTCCGGCGGCGGCAGCCGGTAGGCGGCCGGGGTGGCGGAGAACCGGATCGGGTGCCGGGTCGTCGGCACGGCGCGCGCGCCCTCGCCGACTTCGACGACCGGGTCGAGCCCGAAGCGTTCGGCCATCGCGAACCCGCCGTCGATGGTGTTGATCGGTCCACACGGGACACCGACCTTCGTCAGCGCGTCGAACCACTCCACCGCGCTTTTCTTCGCCAGCCGCTCGACCAGGATCGGCCTCAGCTCTTCGCGGTTCTTCGTCCGGTCGGCGTTGCGGGCGAACCGCGGGTCGTCCGGGACGTCCGGCAGGTCCAGCACTTCGCACAGCCGGCGGAACTGCCCGTCGTTGGCCGCGGCGACGATCAGGTCGGCATCCGCGGTCGGCAGCGGCTCGTAGGGGAAGACGCTCGGGTGGGCGTTGCCCATCCGGTAGGGGACCACGCCGCCGGCGGCGTAGGCCGAGCTGTGGTTGACCAGCCCGGTCAGCGCCGAGGACAGCAGGTTGACCTCGACGTGCTGGCCCTCGCCGGTCGCGTCGCGGTGGCGCAGCGCGGCGAGGATGCCGATCACCGCGTGGTTGCCCGCCATCACGTCGAACACCGAGATCCCGGCCCGGTACGGCGGGCCGTCCGGGTCGCCGGTCAGGCTCATCAGGCCCGAGATCGCCTGCACCATCAGGTCGTAGCCGGGGACGTGCCGGCCCTCGCCCGAGCCGAAGCCGCTGATGGAGGCGTAGACGACACCGGGGTTCGCGGCCCGGACGTCGTCGAAGGCCAGGCCGTACTTGGCCAGGCCGCCGGGCTTGAAGTTCTCGATCACCACGTCCGCCCGCGCCGCCAGCTCCCGGGCGACGGCCGCGTCGGCCTCGTCACGCAGGTCGAGCGCGATCGACCGCTTCCCGCGGTTCACGCCGAGGTAGTAGGTCGAGACGTCGCCGCGCACCGGCGGCATCCACGTACGCGTCTCATCGCCCTGCGGGCCCTCGACCTTGACGACTTCGGCGCCCAGGTCCGCCAGCAGCATCGTGGCGTAGGGGCCGGCGAGCACCCGGGAGAAGTCCGCGACCAGCAGCCCGGTCAGCGGGCCGGTAGCGCTGGTGTCCACCCGGTTCCTCACTTCCTGTCCGTCCAACGGACGTGTGTCCGCAGTTTGCCGCTGCGCGCGGCCACGGTCAAGACACCGCCGGCACGGTCACGTGCGGGACGTCGTCGAGCCGGGCGAAGTCGGCGCTGATCTCCCCGGCGGTCTGCAGCAGCAGCGGCAGGTGGTGCTCCAGCAGCCGCTCCACCGGCGTCTCGGCGGCGTGGCAGTTGACGTTGACCCCGGCGATCACCCGCCCGGAGCCGTCCCGCAGCGGCGCGGCCACCGACCGGATGCCGAGGGCGAGCTGCTCGTCGGTGAGGGCCCAGCCGCGGGCGCGGACCTCGCGCAGCTCGGCGTCGCGCTCGGCGCGGCCGGGCTGCCAGCGCGGGACCAGCCCGGAGCGGGTCGGCTGGGCCAGCACCGCCTCCAGCTCCTCCGGGCTCAGTGCGGCGAGCTGGACCTTGCCCAGCGACGTCGGCAGGGCGGGGAAGCGGGTGCCGATCTGGACGGCCAGCGCGACGATCTTCGGCACCGCGACCCGGGCGACGTAGACGATGTCGGAGCCGTCGAGCTGGGCGATCGAGCACGACTCGTTCGTGCGCTCGACCAGGCGTTCCAGGTGCGGGCGGGCGACGTCCCACAGGCCCATCGACCGCACGTAGGCGACGCCGAGGTCGAGCACGCGCGGCGTCAGCGCGTAGCCGCGCCCGCCCGCGCGGACGTACCCGAGCTCCTCCAGGGTGAGCAGGATACGGCGCGCGGTCGGGCGGGCCAGCCCGGCGGCGCCGGCCACCTCGGCCAGCGTCATCTCCGGCCGGTGCGGCCCGAACGCCGTGATCACCTCGAGCCCGCGCGCCAGCGCTTCGATGAAGTCGGGACCCGTTCCCTCGCGTGGCATGCACGACCTCCCTCTCCCAGTCCTGCCCGCAGCGTAGCGGCGGGGATTGACACCGGCCCGGCACTGGGCAAAGGTGACGTCACCCCTTCAGTGTCCGCAGAGCGGACGAGTGTACGCAACCGGAGGCAGCCATGTCTGGATCGATCGTCCTGCGGGGTGGCACGGTGCTGACCCTCGACGACGCCCACCGCGTCCTGCCCGCGGCCGACGTCCTGGTCACCGGCGACGAGATCGCCGCGATCGGTCCTGCCCTGGAAGTCCCCGCGGGCACCGAGGAGATCGACGCGACCGGCGGGATCGTCCTGCCGGGCATGATCGACACCCACCGCCACCTGTGGCAGACCGCCATGCGCGGTTACGGCGCCGACTGGACGCTGACCCAGTACTTCGTCTGGTACTACCTCGAATGGGGCAAGGTGTTCCGCCCCGAGGACATCTACGCGGGCAACCTGCTCGGCGCGTGGGAAGCGCTCGAAGCCGGCGTCACGACCACCGTCGACTGGTCCCACGGCCTGCGGACGACCGACCACGCCGACGCCGCGGCCGACGCGCTCGAAGCCGTCCCCGGCCGGTTCGTGCTGGCCTACGGCAACATCCAGGACGCCCCGGCGAACTGGACGGCCACGCCCGAATTCCGCGATTTCGTCTCCCGCCGCACCGGCGGCGACCTGGGCTTCCAGCTCGCCTTCGACGTCACCGGCGACCCGGCGTTCCCGGAGAAGCCGGCGTTCGAGGTGGCCCGCGAGCTGGGCGTGCCGGTGACCACGCACGCCGGCGTGTGGGGCGCGACCGGCGACGACGGCATCCGCCTGATGCACGACCACGGCTTCATGACCCCGGACACCATCTACGTCCACAGCGCGTCGTTGTCGCCCGACAGCTACCACCGGATCGCGGCCACCGGCGGGTCGGCGTCAGTGTCGACCGAAAGCGAGCAGAGCGCGGGCCAGGGCTACCCGTCCACCTGGGCGCTGCGCCAGTACGGGATCCCGGTGTCGCTGTCGATGGACACCTCGGTCTGGTGGAGCGGCGACCTGTTCACGGCGATGCGCACCACGCTGGGCGCCGACCGCTCCCGCGAGCACCTGGAAGCGCACGCCAAGGGCGAAACGGTGACGCACGCGGCCCTGCGCGCGGAGCAGGTCGTGGAGTGGGCCACCCGCGGCGGCGCGGCCGCGCTCGGGCGCACGGACATCGGCTCTCTCGAGGTCGGCAAGAAGGCCGACGTGGTGCTGCTGAAGAACGACCACTCACCGGTGTCGTTCCCGCTGCTGAACCCCTACGGCCACGTGGTGTTCCAGGCCCAGCGCGGCGACGTCCACACGGTGCTGGTGAACGGCCGCGCCGTCAAACGCGACGGCCGGCTGGTCGGCGTCGACCTCCCCGCGGTCCGGCGGCGGGTCGAGGAGACGGTCGGATACCTGCGCGGGCAGCTGGGGGAGGAGGCGTGGGCGAAGGGGATGAACCCGGACGTGCCCGAGACGAAGATCTTGGACAACCCGTACACCTACACCGACTACCAGAGCGACACCACCCACGGCGGCTGAACTACCGTGGGGCCGTGGTCCAGGTCTTCGTCCAGCCCGCGTACGGCACCGCCGACGCCCGCCGCTACGGCGCCGAGTCGCTCGAGAAGACGGTGGCCTTCCAGGACTACGCGTCGCTGCTCGATCCCGTGGATCTGGCCCGCCTGAAGGCAGTGCACCCGAACGGCCGGGCGCGCTTCTGGGGCGCGAAGGACAAGTACGACCGCCGGATGGACACGGTGACCACCGGCGACGTGGTGCTGTTCACCGGCCGCAAGCACGTCCAGGCCACCGCCGAAGTCGGCCACGGCTTCCGCAACCCCGGCTTCGCGCGTCGCCTGTGGAAGCCGGACCCGGGGAAGTGCTTGTTCAGCAACGTCTACAGCCTCCGGCGCTACCGGCGGGTGGAGATGCCGTACGAGGAGATCTGGGCGCTGCCGGGGTTCAACGCCGGCGACAACTTCATGGGCCTGCGGTTCCTCGACGAGGCAAAGTCCGCCGCGGTTCTGGAGCTGCTTCACTCCGCCTGAGCGACGCCGGACCGCGAAGATCGCCTCGATGATGGCCCCGTGGGTCGGTGGATCACCAACGGGTGAGCCTGCCCGTACGGGCAGCCCGGCGTACCCGAAGGTCTGCCGCTGCGCGGGTGGCCGCCCGCCCGCCCGGCGCTCATCGTGGAAGAACCGCCAGCCCGAGGAGGTCCGCCGGTGATCCACGAGGTCGACGAGGCGCTGCGGCGGCTGGTGAAGGACGAAGCGCTGCGCGGCAGCGAGGTCGACATCGCCTTCGAGGCACCCACCAAGGACTGGGCGGCCCGGCGCAACGCCCCCACCGTCAACATCTACCTCTACGACGTGCGCGAGGACATGCGCCGCCGGTCGCGCGGGCTGCTCAGCGAGTACGACCAGCGCGGCCAGATCGCCGCGCGGCACCTGCCGCCCAAGCACGTCAAGCTGTCCTACCTGGTCACCGCCTGGACCCAGCGCCCGGAAGACGAACACCGCGTGCTGTCGGACCTGCTGCTCGGCCTGCTGCGCCACGAAGCCGTGCCGCCCGAGGTGCTGTCCGGCTCGCTGGCCGAGATGGGGCTGCCGGTGCCGATGACCGTCGCGCTGCCGCCGCCGGAGGACCGCGCCTTCGCCGACGTCTGGACCGCGCTCGGCGGCGAACTCAAGCCGTCACTGGACGTCGTCGTCTCGGCGCCGATCCACAGTGGACGCGTCTACCCCGCCGGACCGCCGGCGAAGGAAGGCCTCAAGCTCGACGCCGGCGGCGACCTCGTCGGGCACCACGTGTCCGAAGCCGGCGCGGTCGACGGGCAGCGCCGCGTCGCCATGGCGCGCGACCACCGGAAGTCCCGGTGAGCCAGGGATACCTGTTCGAGCGGGTCGCCCGGCTCGAACAGCGCATCCGCGACGCGGTCGACAGCCGGCGCGCGGCCGACCCGAACCCCGACGACCCGTTCCGCGGCCTGTACCTCTCGCACGAGGCCATCGACGCGCTGCTGGAAAGCCACCGCGAGCCCTTTACGCCGTTCGCCGACTCCGTGCCGGACGGCAGGCTGCGCCCGCTCGCCGACCGCGCGGGCCTCACCGGCGTCGACGTCGAACTGCTGCTGGTCGCGGTGGCCCCCGACCTGGACAGCCGGTTCGAGCAGTTCTACGGCTACCTCAACGACGACGTCACCCGCCGCCGCGCGACCGCCGGGCTGGCGCTGCGCCTGTGCGGGATCCCCGAGGCCTCGGCCGCCGGCCGCGCCCGGCTCGACGCCGACTCCCCGCTGCTCACCTGCGGCCTGCTCACCGTGGGCGACGACGACCGGCCGTTCCTCTCGCGCACGCTGCGCGTCCCCGACCGGGTGGTCAACCACCTGCTCGGCGACGACCGGGTCGCGCCCGAGCTCGCCGGCTGCGCGCGCCTGGGCACCGAGCTCGTCGAAGTGCCGGGCCGCGACCGGCTCGCCCGCGCGATCCGCGACCGCGTCGGGCTGGTCTACCTCAAGGAACACCCCGGTGGTGGCGCGGAAGAGCTCGGCGTCGGCGCGCTGGCCGAGGCCGGGTTCCCGGCGCTGGTGGTGGACGCGGCGCGCTGGCAGGCCGAGCCCGAGCTGACCGCGTCGCTGCGGCGGGAAGCGTTGCTGCGCGGCGCCGGGATCGTGCTCGGCCCGGTGGAGGACCCGCGGCTGGCCGACCTCGCCCACCCGGCGATCCCGCTGGTCGTGCACGGCACCGGCGCCTGGGACCCGCGGTGGAGCGCGACCGCGCCGTTGCAGCTCGACGCGTTGCCCCTGCCCGCCGCCCGGCGCGCGGAACTCTGGCGCGGCAGCATCGAGGGCAAGCTCGCCCCGGACGTCGACCCCGGGGAAGCCACCGCGCACTTCGTGCTGGGGCCGGGGCAGATCGCCCGCGCGGCGAAAGCCGCGTCGGTGACCGCGCTGGCCGACGGCGGGCTGGTCCGGACCGCGCACCTGCGCGCGGGCGCGCGCAGCCAGAACGCCGCCGGCCTGCAGCGGCTCGCGCGCCGGATCGAACCGGCGGTCGGCTGGTCGGACCTGGTGCTGCCGGCGGGTGTGCTGTCGCTGCTGGACGAGCTGGCCGCGCGGGCGCGCTACCGCGACCAGGTGCTCGACGAGTGGCGGATGCGCCCCGGCGGCGGACGCGGACGGGGCGTGACGGGCCTGTTCGCCGGCGACTCGGGGACCGGCAAGACGATGTCCGCGGAGGTCGTGGCCGCGTCGCTCGGCCTGGATCTGTACACGGTGAACCTGGCGACGGTGGTGGACAAGTACGTCGGCGAGACGGAGAAGAACCTGGAGCGGATCTTCACCGAGGCGTCCGGGGTCAACGCCGTGCTGCTGTTCGACGAGGCCGACGCGATCTTCGGCAAGCGCTCGGAGGTCCGCGACGCGCACGACCGGTACGCCAACATCGAAAGCGCCTACCTGCTGCAGCGGATGGAGACGTTCGACGGCATCGCCGTGCTGGCGACGAACCTGCGGGCCAACCTCGACGAGGCGTTCACCCGGCGGCTCGACGTGATCGTGGACTTCCCGCTGCCGGACGTCGAGCTGCGCCACCGGCTGTGGGACCGCTGCCTGGGTACCCGGCTGCCGCGCGCGTCGGATCTGGATCTCGGGTTCCTGGCGGGGGCGTTCGAGCTGGCGGGCGGGCACATCCGGTCGGCGGCGGTGACGGGCGCGTACCTGGCGGCGGAGGCGGGGCGGCCGGTGGCGATGAGCGACCTGGTCGGCGCGGTCGCGCGGGAGTACCGCAAGCTGGGCCGGCTGTGCCTGGACCGGGAGTTCGGGCCGTACCTGGCGCTGGTGACGGACGGCTGAGCTGCCCGTTCGGGCAGGTTTCCCTGCCCCCGCGGCCGCGCACGCCAATCTGGTGCGGCGCTCGTCGTCGCGGCAAGCTGGACGGGCGTCGGAGGGAGCGGACATGCGCGGGCACAGCCACGAGAACGAGGTCGAACCGAGCCTGCGTCCCCAAGGCGACCGGGCACCCCGGGAGTCCGGCATCCTCGGCCGCGCGGCGGCGGCGGGCCGGACGGACGTGCTGGGGGCGGAAGGCATGCTGGGCCTGCAGCGAGCGGTGGGCAACGCGGGAGTGGGCGCACTGGTGGAGGAGGAGCGCTCCCCGGTCCACGACGTCGTGTCGTCGGGCGGCGGTTCCCCACTGGACGCTTCAACGCGCGCGGACATGGAATCCCGCTTCGGCGCGGACTTCTCGGACGTCCGGGTCCACACCGATGGGGCGGCGCACGAGTCGGCCAAGTCGGTGAATGCGCAGGCTTACACGGTGGGGTCGAACATCGTGTTCCAGCGCGACAAGTACGACCCTTCGTCGGCTGGGGCTCAGCACATGCTGGCGCATGAGTTGACTCATGTGGTGCAGCAGCGGAGTGGGCCCGTGGAGGGGACCGACGCCGGGGGCGGGGTGAAGGTTTCGGATCCTTCGGACCGCTTCGAGCGCGAGGCGGTGGCGAATGCCGATCGGCTGATGTCGGCGCCTGCTCCTGCGCCTGCGGTGCAGCGTTGTGAGGACGGCGGGCACGCCGCTTCGGATGAGGCAGCGGCTGTGCAGCGCGAGGAAGCTCCTGAGGCCGAAGAAGGCGAAGAGGAGAAGATGGCGCAGACGTACGTGCAGCGTGAGGAAGAGGCCGAAGAAGAATCTTCTTGATCGCCGAGCCTCCGCCGGCGGTGGCTGACCTCAGTCACGTCGCGCGGAGAACATCTCCGGTGGAACAGGGCGTCCCCACTTGTGGAGCACGCCCGGGGCAAGACCCAGTGCTTCCACACTCGTCCGGGCTTCGGAAATCCGATTGAAGTCGACGAGCTCGTCGATCTCCAGTCCGGTGATTGTCCGCAGCTCGGCTGCGATTTCCGATCGTCGGTCACCCGAGAGAAGATCGGCCAGCTCGGTGACTTTGACGGGATGCCCCAACCGGTGGCAGACATCGCCGGCGAGCTTCGGCCGTAGGTCTCGCCATTCGGCCTCGATTGCGTCGACGTTGCCCTCGAGGCCGAGGCAGTCGCCGATTCTCACGTGGATCCTGTTCGCGACGTTGTCGTCTCGATCATCGACGTGTTCTATGAGGATGTCGATGCTGTCGGGCGTGCCCAGCAGAAAGAGCGGATCGACAGCTGCTTCCCGCACTTCGGCGTCCGCATCGTTGATAGCCCGATCGAGAACCTCGAGCATCTTCGAGCCGACCACGAGTTGGAGACACGTGGCCGCACGCGCACGGGTGGGTGGAAAATCAACCTCGAGCAGCCTGGCGACGGCCGGAAATCCGCTGTGATCGCCAAGTTTGGCGGCTGCCGCGGCGGCAGCGACGACCAACATCGGCCATTCTTCGGCCTCGGGGTCTTCTGCTGCGGCGTCCACGACGACCTTCTGGAGGAGCGGGGTCACCGAATCGGACCCGAGGTTTCCGAGTGCGTCGGCGGCGTGTGCCCGGGTGGTCGTGAGGCCATCGCGATCGGACAGGAGAAGGCTCAAAGGTTCGACGGCGCGTTGGTCATGGGACCGGCCCAAGGCGGCGATGCAGCTTTCCCCCAGTACGCGCTGGTCGGCCTCGATGTGATCGAGCAGCAGCGGCACCGCTTCCGACCCGTGGAGGCTGCGAACCACCCACGGCAGTCGGCCGACCGGGCTGATCCAGGAGCTTTCGGCCAAGGTCTCGATCACCGCGGGAAGAGCGGCGGTTCCTCGTGCTACCAACGCTCTGGCGGCCTGGTCAGCCGACTCGTCCGCCCCCTTGGCCCGGTCGATCAGGCTTCCGACGTCATCGCTCACTTGATGTCCCTCATGATGATGGACTTTCGGGTGGTCCAGAAGCTGCTGAAGTATTGGTGCTCGGTTCTCCGGATGAAGATTAGGTTGGTCCCGGCATTGGTGCCACCCCAGTTGACCGGTTGGATGTGGTGCTCGTCCCACTCCAGGAGGTACAGGTCGCGCCAGCCCATCCCGAGTTCCCGCTCGACGGCGCGTTTGGCGCCGCTTTCGAGCTCACCGGCCCGCCAGTCGGGGTTCTTCTTCTTGAGCTGTTGCTTGTGTTCCTCCTTACGAGTGGTGACGGCGTCTCGCCAGCTTTCCCGGTTGGGAGAACCGCCGGTCTTTTCGCCCGCCACGGTGTAGTCCCCGACCGGCTTGGGAACCTTGCCGTTCGGATGTGAGTACGTTCCGTTCGCCGGATGCGGGGTCGCCTTGAAGCTGTCATAAGAACCCCAGTCCGGGAAGTTTGCGAAGTTGCCCTTGAAAGACGTGGCCGACAGTTTGACGGCTTTGTACAGTCCCGGGCCGCCACCTTTGATGACCTGTCGTGGTCCGCGCTTCTTGGGATTGACTTCGCCTTCGATGTGAACGACTTCGCCGGCCTCTTCGTGTTGTTCGACGACCAACGTCAGTGACGCCATGCGGTACTTTTCCTTGATGGCCGGAAGCCGTCGGTTGATCGCCTCCTCCGGGAGCCCGCTGTCGACGAGCGCGGTGGCCTCGGCAACCCCCGAGTCGAGGGCACGTTGCTTCTCTGCGGGCGACCTCTGGTCGTCTCCCTTCTTGCCCTTGAGCTTCGACCAAACCTTCTTCCCGGCCTTGACGACCGTCCCCACCACGGAGTCGATCACCTTGCCCACCGGGGCTTGGACCTTCTCCAGCACGGACTTGATCTTCTCCGAAATCCCGCCCAGCCCCAGCAAACTCGCCAGGAACCCGAGCACCATCGGCAACGCCTTGGCCAACGTCCGCTCGATCAACCCCGCCACGGCCCCCGCGCCACCCCGGGCGATCGACTCCACCGAGTCCAAAACCGAATCGACGAACTCCTTGATCTGCGATGCCTTCTCCACGAAGAACATCACGATGTCGTAGATCGCCTTGCAGGCCTTGATGAACGCCGCCGCCGGGTTCAGCAGGGAAATGATCCACGTTATCCCCGCCTTGACGATCTTCTCGATCACGAATTCCTTGATCTGGCCGAGCACCATCTCCTTCAGATCGCCCAGCTTGGAAACCACCCAGCGCCACAGCCCCGGCACGCCCTCGGTGATCAGGATCTTGACCACCTCGAGGGTCTGCTCCAGCTTGGCCAGCACCGGCTCCGGGATGAACCGCAGGATCCGCGCGCGGACGCTCGCCCAGGTCAGGCCCAGGATCGACAGCACCATCTTCAAGATGCCCTTGGCGTCCAGCGCCTCCGGGATCTCGATGCCCGCGCTCGCCAGGTTGCCCAGCAGCCACCCCTTCAGGCCGTCCTTGAGGTGCTGGACGATGTTGGCCCCGAAGTTCATCACCCCGGTCTTCACCGCGTTGACCAGGTTGCCCAGGAACTCGATCGGCTTCCTGATGATCAGCTCGACCGCGTTCGCGGCCCGGGACAGCACCCCGAGCAGCATGTTCTTCAGCTGCAGGATCGTCTCGATCGCGCCGCCGACCGCCTCCTTCGCCTTGCTCCACAGGCCCTTGTTCTCCGCCTGCAGCGCCTTGATCTCCTCGTCGACGGCGTTGCGGGCCTCGCTGTACTTCTGCGCCAGGTCCTCGACCAGCGACTGCTGCTTCTCGTCGACGGACTTCTCGAGCTCGTCGAACTGCCCGCCGAACTCCTTCGCCGCCTCGCCCGCGATCTTGCGCAACGCCGGCGACTGCGACTCCACCTTCTGCTTGACGCGAGCCCGGCCGTCGGCGATCAGCTGCTTCGCCTCACCCAGCTTCTGCCCTACGAAGTCCGCGATCTCGCCGATGACCCCCTGCATCCTGACCTCGTAGACCTTCTTGGCCTCGAGGAACAGGTTGTTCGCCTCGGCGGGCAGATCGGCGAACAGGTCATACGCCCAGCGCGCCGCGCCGCTGATGCCGTCGTAGCGCTCGTCCTTGTAGCGCTTCATCCGCGCCTGGTGATCGGCGGTGAACGCGGCCTTGGCCTGCGCCTCGCCCGCCTCGAACTTCTTCGCCACCTGGTCGTCGAGGGCGCCCAGCACGCCCTCGACCTTCGTCTTGGTCTCGTCGAAGATCGCCTTGATCTCGCCGGTGATCCGCGCCCGGTCCTGCTCGTCCTTCGCCTTCGTGGCCGACTTCGCCGCCTGCCCGCGCTGGGCCGACGACGACCGCGCCCCCGTCATGCCCGCCAGCGCCGCCTGCCCGGACGCCTGCGCCGCCCCGGTGACCGCCGCCAGCTGCCCGGCCTCCGACGAGCGGACCGCCGCCGGCGCGGACGCCGTGTGCTGCTCGCCCGCCTGCTTCGCCGCGAGCGCGCCGGTGAACTCCGGCTCGTTGGACTGCGCCAGCTGCTGATCGGTGACACCGGCCGCGGCCATCGCGCCGTGCGTCTCGCACTGGTCGGCACGCAGGTCGGTCTGCTCGGGCGGTGCCTTGTCCGGGGTGGCCTTGCGCGGGTCCGGTGGCACCAGCGCGGGCGGGGCCGGGGCCGGCGGCAGCGGGGTGACCGGCTTTTCGACCGCGCGGCCGGGGTCCGGCGCCTCCTTCGTCCGCTCGGTGACGTCCTTGGCCGAGGCGTCCTTGCCGCTGGTGACCTTGCCCAGCACCTCGGCCTTGACCTGGTCGGCCTTGCCGGAGGAGGCGAACTTGTCGGCCTCGTCGAGGTTCTTCGGCGCCTGCTTGGCGACGGCGGCGTTCACCGCGGCGATGAACGCCGCCTTGTCGAACCCCGCCGGTTTCGCCGCCGCCATCTTGTCCGCCTGGGCGGCCTTGGCCTGCGCGTCCTTGTCGTCGGCGGGCGCGACCGCGGCGTCCTGCGCCTTCTTGACCTCTGCGCCGGCGGGCGGGTGCGCCTTCGCCGCCTTGGCCTGCGTGCCGACGTCCTTCTTCAGCGACTGGAACTTCGGGTCGGACGCGGGCGTGACCCCGGCCGGCGCGACCGGGGGAGCGGGACAGCCCTGCCGTTGCAACGCGACCAGCCCGGCCACCGCGGCGTTGCCCGCGGAAGCCTGCAGGCGCAGCAACGCGGGCGGCGTCGCCCGGCGCGTGGATCCGGCCGCCCGCGCGGGCGGCGCGGACGGCTCCCGTGGCGCGTTGTCCCGCCGCGTAGGCATGGCTCCACTCTCGGCCCGCGGCGGCGGGTTGCCAACGACCGGACGGGCGGCCCCGGGTGCCCGAACGGGCAGCTGCCTTTAAGGGCAGAGATCGGTTCCCGCCGGCCTAGCCGTGCGGTCGTACCGCCGCGAACGCGCGGGCAGCACGATCGCCGATGTCAAGACTTGTGCGTCGACAAGGGAGGCCCGCATGCCCACCTATCTCACGCCGGGGGTGTACGTCGAGGAGATCGAGGCGGGCGCACGGCCGATCGAGGGCGTGGGCACCGCTGTCGCCGCCTTCGTCGGCTTCGCCGCGGACGGTCCCTTCAACACCCCGACGCTCGTGTCCAACTGGGGCCAGTTCACGCAGATCTTCGGCGACTTCGTCGAAGGCTGCTACCTGGCCCAGTCCGTCTACGGCTACTTCCTCAACGGCGGCACCAACTGCTACATCGTCCGCGTCGGCGGGTCCCGCGCCCAGGACAACGGCTCCACGCCGAAACGGCTCACCGCGCGCCAGGCCGTGCTCGGCGGCTACCGCTTCGTCGCCAAGGAGCTGCCCGAAGGCAAGCAGGCCGGCGAGATCACCGTCGAGGTGGCCGAGCCGACCGGCGAGAACCCCGCCGAAGACCGGTTCACCGTGCTCGTCAAGCAGGACGGCAAGGTCGTCGAAACGCACAACGTGACGACCAAGCGCACCAAGGAGAACGTCGTCACGGCGCTGCGGGAGAAGTCCAGTTTCGTCACCGTCGAAGAGGCGGCGGCCGGCGGCGCGGTCACCAAGCCGGAGAAGGGCACCGCGACGCTCACCGAGCCGCCGAAGGACCCGCAGGAACCGCCGGTGCCGCGCCGGGTCGCGGCCGGCGACTACGTCGGCGACGTCGCCGACCGCACCGGCTTCGGCGGCCTCGAAGCGATCGACGAGATCACCATGGTCGCGGCGCCGGACCTGATGGCCGCCTACCAGCGCGAGCTGCTGGACCTCGACACCGTCAAGGCCGTGCAGCTGGCGATGATCGCCCACTGCGAGCTGATGGGCGACCGGATGGCGATCATCGACCCGCCACCCGGCCTCAACCCGCAGGAGGTCCGCACCTGGCGGATGGACGCGGCCGGCTACGACTCGAAGTACGCCGCCCTGTACTACCCCTGGGTCCAGGTGCTCGACCCCGCCACCGGCACCAACACGTTCATCCCGCCCAGCGGCCACATGGCGGGCGTGTGGGCCCGCACCGACGCCACCCGCGGTGTCCACAAGGCACCGGCCAACGAGGTCGTCCGCGGCGCGCTCGCCCTCCAGACGCACCTGACCAAGGCCGAGCAGGAACTGCTCAACCCGATCGGCGTCAACTGCGTGCGGTCGTTCTCGGGCAAGGGGATCCGGGTGTGGGGCGCGCGGACGCTCTCGAGCGACCCGGCGTGGCGCTACCTCAACGTCCGGCGGCTGTTCAACTACCTCGAAGAGTCGATCCTCGGCGGCACGCAGTGGGTCGTGTTCGAGCCCAACGACGACGCGCTGTGGGCGCGGATTCGGCGCACGATCAGCGCGTTCCTGGTCATGGAGTGGCGCAAGGGCGCGTTGTTCGGGCTCACCCCGGACGAGGCCTTCTTCGTCAAGTGCGACCGCGAGACCAACCCGGCCGAGGGGATCGACCTCGGCCAGGTGATCTGCGAAGTGGGCATCGCCCCGGTGAAACCGGCGGAGTTCGTGATCTTCCGGCTGGCCCAGATGTCCGGCGGCACCAGCCTCGTCAACGAGTAGTGAAGGGACTCCACCATGGCACTTCCCGATCTCGACAAGGCGGTCGGCCACTCCTTCGGGCTGGAAATCGACGGCGTCCAGATCAAGCAGATCTCCGAGGTCTCCGGCCTCAAGATGGAGCAGGACGTCATCGAGCTCAAGCAGAACACCGTCGACGGCAAGTACGTCATCAAGAAGCTGCCCGGCCGCCCCAAGGCCGGTGAGGTCACGCTGACCCGCGGCCTCACCGAGGACAACAGCTTCGAGAAGTGGGTCAAGGACGCCCACTTCGGCAAGATGACGACGGCCCGCAAGGGCGGCGCCATCATCGTCTACGACTACGAGGGCACCGCGCTCAAGCGCTACAAGCTCACCAACGCCTGGCCGAAGAGCCTGGAGATCGGCGCGCTGAAGGCCGGCGACACGAGCGTGCTCACCGAAAAGCTCGTCATCACCTACGAGCAGATGGAAGTCGAGTGAGCCGATGCGCAGGGTGATGGCGTCGGCCCCCGCTGCGGCTTCGGTTTCGGCCGATGAAGCCCCGGCAGGGGAGTCCCGGGCGGACCGGCCGAAGCTGCGGACGGAGTTCGCGTTCGAGCTCCCGCGCGGGTACGTCGACGACGAGGGCAAGGTCCACCACTCCGGGGTGATGCGGCTGGCCACCGCGCGGGACGAGCTGGTCCCGCTGCGCGACGACCGGGTGCGCGAGAACTCGGCGTTCCTCACGGTGGTGCTGCTGGCCCGGGTCGTCACCCGGATCGGCGACATCACCGACGTGCACGCCGGGGTCATCGAGAACCTGTTCGCCTCGGACCTGGCGTTCCTGCAGGACATGTACCGCCGGATCAACAGCGAGGGCCACACCAGGGCGGGCGTGGCGTGCCCCGAGTGCGGTCACAGCTTCGTCGTCGACGTCGCCGGTGGCCGCCTGGGGGAATCGTGACGTACGCGGCCGGCCGGCTGCACGAGGAAGTCGCGTACGTCGCCTACCACCTGCACTGGTCGCTCGACGACATCCTCGACCTCGAACACCCCGACCGGTTGACCTACGTCGCCGAGATCGCCCGGATCAACACCCGGATGAGCCAGGGACGGTGACGCTGCGATGTGGTGGACCAGGAAGGAGTCACCCCCTGCCGCGCCGCCGGTGACTCGCGCGGAATGGCGTGGCGTGCCGCCGATCCGGCGCGTCCTCGCCGAGCACCCGCTGGTCAACCCGGTCCAGCGGTTCAGCGCATCGCTGACGTCCTGGCAGAGCCCGGCCTACCTCGAGCCGCTCGGGCACCAGGTCGGCCCGGACGAGCCGGCCGGCGTCATCGGCGACCTCGCCCGGCCGCGCACGCTCGAGACACCCGCGCCGGCGATGCCGGTGGTCCAGCGGGCGACCCGCAAGCGCAGCGGACTGTCCCGGCTTTGGGGCGGCGCCACAGTGCAGCGTGAGGTCCTGCCGGAGGCGGTTCCCGAACCGGTTTTCGCGCCGGAACCCACGCCGGAACCGCCTCCGCTGGTGTTGCCGGCGGTGGTCGTGCGCGAGGACGTGCGACCGCTGACGTCGGCTCAGACGGTCGTGCCACCGGTTCGGACCGTCCAGGCGATCGTGGAACCGTCCCCTGTGGACACCCCAGTGGCACCGGTGCCGGCACCGGCGCTGCCGGTGGTCCAGCGGGTCGAGCAGGCGACGCCCCGGCGGCTCGGGCTCGGTGCGCCGATTTCGCAGGGCGAGCTTTCGTCCGCAGCTCCTTTGGTCGCGGCGGAAGCGAGTGTGGCGCTGTCCGGTGCTACGGGGGTGGAGCCGGTGCAACGCCTCGGCGAGCCGTCGGCGGGCTCGCCGCCGGTCAACACCTTCCGTCCGCTCGAGACCCCGGAGCCGCCCGGACCTCCGGGCGGCTCGACGAGTGTTTCTCCGCCACCGGAACCAGCACTCCCGGTGGCGCGAGCCGTCGAGGGGGCTGAGGCACCGGTGGCGCGCGCGGCCACCTCTCCGGCGACACCGACGAGCGACGCCCCGCCCCTCCCGGTCAGCCGGGCAGTGCAGGAGTCGCCGCTCTCCGCAACGCCAGCTCCTCCGGCACAGGAGGCAGCCCTCCCGGCCGCGAGTGCGGCTCTTCCGGTCGCGCCCCTTCCGGAGACGACGGTTCTCCCAGTGGCCCGACAGGTGCAGGATTCGCCCCTCCCCACTCAGGTGGCCGAGACGGTTGTTCCGACAGTGCGACCGTTACCGGAAGCCGCCCCACCGGCGGCGCTTCCGGTGGTGGATGCCAGGGGAAGCGAGACAGCGGTCCTCCCGGTAGCGCGAGCGATGCACGAGTCCCCGGTTCCGGCGAAACCAGCATTGCCGGAACCGCCGCTGACGGTTGCGCGAGCCACCGAAACCTCCACACTCCCGGTCAGCCGAGCAGCGCACGAGCCCTCGCTCCCGGCCACCCAGCCGGCGCAGGAACCCTCGACGGCAGGGGCGATCGAAGCGGTGAAACCACTGGCGCACGAGCCGCCGCTCCCGGTCATCCACGCGAGCGAAACCGCAGCATCGCCGGTCAGCCGGGCGGTGCAAGTGCAGGCCGGTAGGAGCGACACCGCGGCGCTACCGGTCAGCCGAGCAACCGCAGACCTCCCACCCCCGGCCAACCCGACAAAGGAGATCCCGGTGCTCCCGGTCAGCCGGGCAATGGAAGACCTTTCGGCCGGCCCGACGAGCGGGACCCCAGCGCTCCCGATCATCCAGGCAGTGGAACACCCGACGAACGGGACCGCAGGGCTGCCGACCAGCCGAGCGGTCCAAGGCCTTCCGCTTCCGGCCAATCCGACAACCGGGGCGCTCCCGGTCAGCCGAGCAGTGCAAGACCTCCCAGCCAATCTGACGAGCGGAACCGCGGCGCTCCCGGTCAGCCGAGCAGCGCAAGACCTGCCGGCCCTCCCAACGAGCGGGGACACAGCGCTCCCGATCAGCCGAGTGGTGCAAGACCTTCCAGCCAACCCGACAAGCGGAACCGCAGCGCTCCCGATCATCCAGGCAGTCCCAGCCGGCCGGAAAGGAGAACCCGCGGCACTCCCGATCAGCCGAGCGGCCCAAGACCTCCCACACCCGGCCAACCCGACGAGCGAGACCGCGCTGCAACTCCTCCCACCCGACCGGGCAAACGAGACGCCCGCACTCCCGCTGGCACGGACCCCCGAGCCACCCCTCGCGGTCGCGAGAACCCTCGACGCTCCGGCCCTGACGATCCCACCGCTGCCGACCGCGGCAAACCCGCAGACCACCGTGGCCCGACCAGCCGACACACCACCCATGCCGGTCACCGGCGAACCGCCGATCACCACCCTCCTTCCGCTGGCGAGAACCCCCGAGGAACCCGCGAGGACGACCACCCAAGACCCCCCACCCGTCCAGCGCGCCCCCGAGCCGGCACCGGAACCCGCGCCCGCCCCGCAGCAGCAACAGCAGCAACAACACCAGCAGCCGGAAACCGAAGAACTCGTCAAGAAACTCTTCGACCCGCTCCTGCGCCGCCTCAAGACCGAACTCCGACTCGACCGTGAGCGCCGGGGTGCGCTCACCGATCGCCCGCACTGAAGGAGATGCCGATGCCGGACACCGAAGAGGCCGTTGCCGTGTGCTACGTCGTCAAGCTGGACGACAAGAACCTCGGCAACCTCGGCGCGTTCTCCAGCTGCGACGGGCTCGGCTGCGAATTCGTCATGGAACAGCGGGAGGAGGGCGGCAACAACGGCATGGTCTGGCAGCTGCCGACCCGGATCAAGTACTCCAACATCAAGCTCTCGCGCCCGGTCACCGAGGCCAGCGGGCAGATCACCAAGTGGTTCGCCAGCCTGGCGAGCGGGATCGAACGCAAGACCGCCACCATCGAGGCCCGCACCCTCGAAGGCAAGGTGATCGCCAGCTGGGCCCTCGAAGGCGTCGTCCCGGTGCGGTGGAGCGGCCCGCAGCTCTCGCCCGACTCGCCGAAGGTCGCCACCGAAACCCTCGAACTGGCCCACCACGGCTTCCTCAGCCCGGCGAAGAAGGGCTGACGCCGATGTCCTCACCCGTCACCTTCACCTCGGCCGGCTCCCGGACCACCGCGGCCTACACCTCGGGCGCGCCCAACAACCTGCAGCGCGCGCTGCTGGAGGTCCGCAAGCCGCCGCAGTCCGGGGGGACCGGGCAGCCGCCCGGCGACAAGATGTTCGACATCAAGTTCCAGTTCAACCCCAAAGAGCTCTCGCTGAGCAAGAACGCCAAGTGGGGCCGCGACGCGCAGCCCAACGCCAAGAAGAGCGCGCCGCCGCAGTTCAAGGGGTCCGATCCGGCCAAGCTCGCCCTCGAGATGTTCCTCGACGCCACCGACAAGATGGACGACGCCGTCGTCAAGAAGGTCGAGCAGCTGTTCACCTGCTGCGTGGCCACCGAGGACAGCCGCCAGCACCGCAAGCCCTCGCCGCCGTGGGTGATCTTCAAGTGGGGCGGCATGACCGGCTTCCCCGCCTACGTCTCCTCCGTCACCGCGAAGTACACGTTGTTCACGCCGTCGGGGACGCCGGTGCGCGCGGTCTGCACGGTGAACCTGGAGGAGATCGCCGGCGAGCTGAGCGGCCAGAACCCGACGTCCGGCGCGCTCGCGGCCCGGGACACCCACGTGCTCGTCGCCGGGGACTCGCTGCAGTCGGTGGCCTTCCGCGCCTACGGCGACGCCGGGAAGTGGCGCGAGATCGCCGACGCCAACGACATCGACGACCCGATGCGGCTGCGGCCGGGCACCCCGCTGCTGGTGCCCGCGCTGGAGGAGCTCGATGGCTAACGAGACCTTCACGAACACCCTCATGGTCGAAGTCGAGGGCACCGCGCTGCCCGACGACGTCAAGGTGATGCTCAGCTACGCCTACGTCGACGACAGCCGCAACCTGCCGGACACGTTCGTGCTGCGGTTCCGCGATCCCGGGACGGTCGTGCTGGACAAGGGCGGGTTCAAGGTCGGCGCCAAGATCAAGCTCAAGGTCCAAACGTCGGACCCGGAAGGTCCGCAAGACCTGCTTTCGGGCGAGGTCACCGCGGTCGCGATCGACCTGGACGCCCACGGCACGTTCACCGAGGTCCGCGGGTACGACCACGCGCACCGGCTGTTCCGCGGCCGCCGGGTCGCGGCCTACCCGAACATGACCGTCGCGGACATCGTGCGCAAGGTGACCCAGCGCGCGAAGATCCCGGCCGGCAAGATCGACGACGTCAAGGGCTTCGGCGGCCGGCCGAACACCCAGCTGGGCCAGGACAACGTCAGCGACTGGGAGTTCCTGACGCGGCTGGCCGACGCGGTCGGCGCGCAGATCGCCGTGCGCGACGGGAAGCTGAACTTCGAGCTCCCCGAGAAACCGTCCGGCGCGCCGTCGACCACCACGAAGGCGACGGCCGACCCGCTGGTCCTCGAGGCACACGGGACGCTGGTCAGCCTGCGCGCCAGCGTCACCGCGGCCGAACAGGTCCCCGAGGTGCGGGTCACCGGCTGGGACTACGAGAACAAGCAGGCGATCACCGCCACCGCGGTCCCGAAGAACGCGGGCGCGGAGGTGCCGGGGGTGGACCCGGTGGCGCTGGCGGGGAAGTTCTCGAGCCCGCCGTTCCTCGACGCCGCCTCGCCGCGGCGAGCGCAGGGCGAGGCGGACGCGACCGCGAAGGCGCTGGCCGACCGGTTCGGTGGTGCCTGCACCGAACTGGACGGTGTCGCGAAAGGCAATCCGAAGCTGCGTGCGGGCACCGCGGTCACCCTCACCGGTGTCGGCCAGCCGTTCTCGGGCAAGTACACGCTGACCAGCACGCGGCACCTGTTCAACGCCGAGGTCGGCTACACCACCGAGTTCACCGTGTCCGGCCGCCAGGAACGTTCGCTCTACGGCCTGGTCGCGGGCGGGGCGCCCGGCTCGTCGTGGCCCGGAGTGGTGTGCGCGCAGGTGAGCGACCTCAAGGACCCGGCGAAGCTCGGCCGCGTCAAGGTGACGTTCCCGTGGCTGGACAAGGACTTCACGAGCACTTGGGCCCGCACGGTCCAGCCCGGCGCGGGCAAGGGCCGTGGCGCGTTCGTGCTGCCCGAGGTCGGCGACGAGGTCCTGGTCGGGTTCGAACACGGCGACTTCGAAGCGCCCTACGTGCTGGGCGGGCTGCACAACGGCAAGGACACCCCGCCGAAGTTCGCCAAGGAGGTCGTCGACGGCACCAGCGGCGAGGCCGCCGTCCGCGGGTTCGTCTCGCGGAAGGGCCACAAGCTGGAGTTCGCCGAGGACGAGGGCATCACGCTGTCGTCCGGGGACGCGAAGTTCGTCGTCAAGATCGACCAGAAGAACCAGGTCATCGAGGTCACCAGCGGCAAGAGCGTGACGGTCAAGGCCCGGAACGGCGTGAGCATCGACGCCGGCACCGGGCCGCTGGAGCTCAAGGGCCAGAAGGTGACGGTGAAGTCCCAGACCGACGCCAGCGTCGAGGCCGGAGCGCAGCTGAAGCTGACCGGCACCGCGGGCGCGAAGCTCGAAGGCGCCACCGTTTCGGTCGCCGGGCAGGGCCAGACGGAGCTGACCGCCGGCGGTGTCGTCACCGTGCGCGGCAGCGTGGTCAAGATCAACTGACGGGGGAGCGACATGCCACCAGCCGCGAGGGTCGGCGACCCGACCGGGCACCCGGGCGTCATCGCCGGACCGGGCGTGCCGACCGTGCTGATCGGCGGGATGCCCGCCGCGAACGTCGGCACGCTGCACACGTGTTCGTTCCCGCCGCCCGCGGTGCACCCGCCGACGCCGATCGCACCGCCGGGCTGCCCGACGGTGCTGATCGGCGGCATGCCGGCGGCGCGGATGGGCGACCTGGCCGCGTGCGGCGCGCCGATCGTCATGGGCTGCCCGACCGTCCTGATCGGAGGCTGACGTGACGGTGCCGATGAAGGACTTCCTCGGCCGGGGACTGGCGTTCCCGCTGCACACCGACGCGACCGGCTCGGTCGCGCTGGTCGGCGGCGAACGCGAGGTCGTCGAGAGCATCCGGCTGATCCTGGCGACCTCGCCGGGCGAACGCCCGATGCGCCCGGAGTTCGGCTGCGCGGTGCACGACCTCGTGTTCGCACCCGCCGACGCGGCGACCGCCGGGCAGATCGCCTACGAGGTGCG
The DNA here is from genome assembly GCF_040675005.1 of Amycolatopsis sp. NPDC049691. NCBI lineage: Bacteria > Bacillati > Actinomycetota > Actinomycetes > Pseudonocardiales > Pseudonocardiaceae > Amycolatopsis > Amycolatopsis sp. NPDC049691. The sequence goes on along the minus strand of NZ_JBFANX010000011.1, from coordinate 13,900 downwards.
GACCGCGCTGGAGCGCTGGGAGCCGCGGATCACCCTCGACGACGTCGTCGTCAGCTTCGACCAGGCCGACCGGGGGACGCTGCTGATCGACATCCGCTACCGCCTGCGCGGCACGAACGACCCGCGCAACCTCGTCTTCCCCTTCTACGTCATCCCGCCGCACGAGTCCTCTGCGCTCGATTCCACTGCGCCCGATTCTCAAACGGACGGTGCGTGATGTCCCTGCCGCTGCCCAACCTCGACGACCGCCGGTTCCAGGATCTGGTCGACGAAGCCAAGTACCTGGTCCAGCGCAACTGTCCGGAGTGGACCGACCACAACGTCTCCGACCCCGGCGTCACGCTGATCGAGACGTTCGCGCAGATGGTCGACCAGCTGCTCTACCGGCTCAACCGGGTACCAGAGCGGCACTACCTGCGGTTCCTCGACCTGATCGGGGTCCGGCTGTTCCCGCCGGCGGCGGCACGCGCCGACGTGACGTTCTGGCTCTCGGCCGCCCGGGACGTCCCGGTGGTCGTCGCGGCCGGGAAGCAGGTCGCGAGCGCACGCACCGAGGTCGAGGACCCGGTGGTGTTCACCGTCGAGCGGACGCTGACCATCGTGCCGTGCTCGCTCGCGCACCTGGCGACCAGCACGTCCGACACCGGGCTGCCGCCGGTCGACCACACCGACGAGCTGCTCGTCGGCGGCGGTCCCGCGGCGTTCACCGAGACCCCGGCCGCCGGGGACGCGGTCCTCTTCGGGCTGTCCGACGCCGTGCCCGGCTGCGCGGTGCTGCTGCGGATGAACTGCGAGGTCGAGGGCCAGGGTGTCGACCCGCTCGACCCGCCGTGGCGGTGGGAGGCCTGGGACGGGACCGGCTGGGTGGCGTGCGAGGTCGACCGGGACAGCACCGGTGCGTTCAACCGGGCGGGCGACATCGTCGTGCATGTCCCGCACGGGCACACGATGTCGGTGCTCGCCCGCCGTCGCGCGGGGTGGCTGCGGTGCCGGCTGGTCGAGGCCAAGGAGAACCAGCCGTTCTTCCAGCGTTCCCCGCGGCTGCACGCGGTCGAGGCCTCGACCATCGGCGGCACGGTCGGTGCCGTGCACGCGGAGATCATCCGCAACGAGATCGTCGGGACCTCCGACGGCACGCCCGGCCAGCGGTTCCCGCTCGGGCGGCCGCCGGTGGTCGCCGGGGACGGCGAGCTGGTCGTGGAGGTCTCGGGCCCGGACGGCTGGCAGCAGTGGACCGAGGTCCGCTCGTTCGCCGGTTCCGGGCCGGACGACCGGCACGTCGTGCTCGACCGGGTCGGCGGCGAGGTCGTGTTCGGGCCCGCGGTGCGCCAGCCCGAGGGCGGCCTCCGCTACTACGGTGCCGTCCCGGCCAAGTCCGCCGCGATCCGCGTGCCCGAATACCGCTCCGGCGGCGGGCGCCGCGGCAACGTCGCCCGCGAAGTCCTCGAGGTGCAACGGGACCCGATCCCGTTCGTGAGCAGCGTCGTGAACCGCCGTCCCGCGATCGGCGGGGTGGACGGCGAATCGGTGCGGGACGCGCAGGTCCGCGGCCCGCTGCTGCTGCGCACCCGCGACCGCGCGGTCACCGCCGAGGATTACGAGCAGCTCGCGCGCGAAGCGGCGCCGGAAGCCGCGCGCGTGCGGTGCATCCCCGCGCACGGCCCCGACGGCCGCGAAACCGGCGCGATCCGGGTCCTGGTCGTGCCGGCGGTGCCCGACACCGGCGAGCTCGCCTTCGCCACCCTGATGCTCGACGCCGGCATGCGCGCCCGGATCGAACGCCACCTCGACGAGCGGCGCTGCGTGGGCGCGCTCGTGTCCGTGGAGCCGCCGTTCTACCAGGGCGTCACGGTGGTCGCGCGGCTGCGCGCCCGGCGCCGCACGACCGCGGGCACGCTCGGCGCCCGCGCGACCCAGGCCCTCTACGACTACTTCAACCCGCTCAGCGGCGGCCCGGACGGCGACGGCTGGCCGTTCGGGCGTCCGGTGCAGTCGGGCGAGGTCTTCGCGGTGCTGCAACGGCTGCCCGGCGTCGAGCTGGTGGAGGACGTGCGCCTGTTCGCGGCGAACCCGATCACGCGCGAACGCGGCGACCAGGTCGACCGGCTCGACCTGCCGCCCCAGGCGCTCGCGTTCTCCTTCGGGCACCAGGTCCGCGTGCGGGAGGCCGGCGCATGAGGACGGGGATCCCGGGGCTGCCGAGCGCGCACCCGATCGGCGAGCAGCTGCCCGCGGTGTACGCCGAGGACCGGTTCGTGCGGGGCTTCACCGGCGCGCTGGACGAGGTCCTCGCCCCCGTCTTGTCCACATTGGACAACTTCGCCGGCTACCTCGATCCCGGGGTGGCGCCCGAGGACTTCGTCGGCTGGCTGGCGCACTGGGTCGCGTTGCGGGTCGACGAGAGCTGGAGCCCGGCGCAGCTGCGGCAGCTGGTGACGCGCTCGGTCGAGCTGCACCGGTGGCGCGGCACCCGGCGTGGCCTGGCCGAGCACGTGGGGCTGCTGACCGGCGGCGTGGTCGAGGTGACCGACAGCGGCGGTGTCGTCGCTTCGCCGACGCCCGGCGCGCCGCTGCCGGACCCGGGACCGGCGTGGGTGCAGGTGCTGGTGCGGGTGCCCGACCCGGCCCGGGTGGACCGGCGGCGGCTGACGGCGGCGGTCGTGGAGGCGGTGCCCGCCCACGTGCGGGTCGCGGTGGAAGTGGTGGAGGGGTAGCGGATGGTCATCTACGCGGAGTGCGGGCACCAGGGGCCCGCCGACGTCGAGTTCTGCGGCGAATGCGGCCGGTACCTGAAGTGGGACGACGACGGCCCGGTCGCGGTGCGGGCGCAGCCGGTGGTGCAGCAGCAGGTCGTGCAGCCCGCCGAGCCGCTCGCCCCGGTCCGCCAGCCGGTGCAGCGGACCGTCGAAGACGAGGTCCTCACCCCCGGCGACCTGATCTGCGGCCGGTGCGGCAAGGGCAACGCGCCCACCCGCAACTTCTGCAGCCGCTGCGGCGCGTCGCTGGCCGAGTCCGAGGTCGTCAAGACGTCGTGGTGGCGGCGGCTGTTCGGCCGCAAGCCGAAGGAGCACAAGGCGGGCGAGCGGCCGGGCAAGGACGGCGTCCGCCGCCGGACCGGCCGGGCCGGGGCCGCGCGCCGGACCGTGGGCAAGGTGATCCGCCGGGCCGTCGCGGTGGCGCTGATCTTCTCGGCGCTGATCTACGCGCTGTACCAGCCGTTCCGCGGCGCGATCAACACCGCGGCGGCCGGGCTGTGGAGCCAGGTGACCGGCATCTTCGAGACCAAGCTGAACCCGGTCCACCCGGTCAAGGTGACCGCGACCGCGCAGACGAACGGGCACGCGGCGCCGCTGGTCACCGACAACGCCAAGAACACGTTCTGGGCGGCACCCGGCGACCGGGAACAGGTGCTGGTGTTCACCTTCGACCACCCGGCGGACCTGCGGAAGGCGTTCGTGTACTCCGGTGACGCGGCGAACTTCCCGGCCGAGCACCGGCCGCAGAAGCTGCACCTGGTGTTCTCCACCGGCAAGACCTACGACATGGTCCTGGCCGACACGCCGGACTCCCAGGAACTCCCGATCGAGAACAGCGAAGGCGCCACGAGCGTCGAGCTGCACGTGACCGGGCTGTACCGCTCGCTCGCCGGCACGGACGTCGCGATCTCCGAGATCGAGCTGTTCGAGGCCGGCTGAGCCACCGAAGTCTGTTGGGGAGGACCGACCATGCGCGCGAACCGAGCGGTGGCGGGCAGCGCGGTCGTCGCGGTGCTCGGCGGCTGGGCGATCAGCGGCGCGCTCGCGCCGACCGCGGCGCAGGCGCCCGCACCGGCGGCGCCCTACCGCGTCGGGTACGTCAGCGAGGCCACCACGGGCCTGTTCCAGGCGACCGGGGAAGGCGCGGAGCCGGCGCTGCCCCCCGGGGCCGGGAGCGTCGACTCCGACGCCTCCGCCGGCCCCGGGGGCATCGTGTGGGTGAGCCACCGCGCCGCGTCCGCCGGGGGCGCCGAACGGGACGGCGAGCTCTACTACCTCGCCGACGGCGCGCGGCTGCCGGTGCGGCTGACCGACGACGAGACCGTCGACACCCACCCTGCGCTCTCGCCCGACGGCCGCACGGTCGCGTTCGCCTCCGAGCGCACCGGCAGCCGGAACCTGTTCGTCATCGGCGTGGACGGCCGCGGCCTGCGCCAGGTGACGGCCGGCCCGGCCGCCGACGACTCGCCGAGCTGGTCGTCCGACGGCACCCGGCTCGCGTTCAGCAGCACGCGCGACGACCCGGCCGGGGACATCTACACCGTCCCGGCCACCGGCGGCGCCCCGGCGCGGCTGACCGCGGACCCGGCCGCCGACACCCAGCCGGCGTGGGGACCGGCGCGGATCGCGTTCACCACCACGCGCTTCCACGCCGCCGGCGACGTCGTGCTGATGGCCGACACCGGCGGCGCGGTCACCCGCGCGGTACCCGACCCCGGGGACTCCACCGAGCCGGCCTGGTCGCCCGACGGTGCCCGGCTGGCGTTCACGACCCACACACCGGACCCGCTCGGCGACGTCAAGCAGGTCGCCGGCGGCCGCGTCTCGGTCGTTTCGGCCTTGCCCGGCACCGGTGAGACCGAACCGGCGTTCCGCGCGAACGGGCAGCCGGTGTTCACCGAACTGCGCACGGGCGGCAGCAGCGACATCTGGAGCGCGGACGCGACCGGCGGCGACCGCCGGGACCTCACCCAGCGCCCGGACGCCGACGAGTTCGACCCGGCGTTCTCCGCCGACGGCACGCTGCTGGCCTACACCCAGGCCGGCACCGGCGAATCCCGGGAGACCGAGGTCGTCGTGGCCGACGCCGGCGGCGGCGCACCCCGCGCGCTGACCGGTCCGGCGGAGGGAACCAAGCACGAGCAGCACCCGGCGTGGTCCCCGGACGCGACGATGATCGCGTTCACGAACACGGTGTTCGAGGGCGAGAGCCAACGGGACTTCGTGCGGATCGCCCGCGTCGCGGACGGCCGCGTCCTCGGCGACATCCCGATGCCGCCCCACCTGCGCGGCGACGACTCGCAGCCGGTGTGGTCGGCCGACGGCACGAAGATCACCCTGACCCGCGCGGCCACGCGGGTCGCGCCGCCGGGACCGTCCAGAGTGGACCCGGCCGTGGTCGACATCCCCGTCGGCCAGGGCTCTTCGGCGGCGATCGACAAGACCGTGCAGACCGACCGCGTTCCGCCGCGGCCGGACATCGTGCTGCTGATGGACCAGACGGCCTCGATGGGCAAGATCCTCGACGAGATGAAGGGCAAGCTGCACACCGTCATCGGCACCGTCCGGGACAAGGAGCCGGACGCGCAGTTCGCGGTGGCGGCGTTCGGTGACCGCGGCGATCCCATCGCGCCTCCGGAGAACCCCGCGCCACTCGGGCGGCTCTTCCAGGTCCAGCAGGACCTGATCGCGCCCGACGAGGCGGGCGAGGTCAAGCTGAACGAGGCCTTCGCCCGGATCACGCAGAAGTACGGCGACGACACCCCGGAGGACTGGATCTACGCGCTGCACAAGATCGCCACCGGTGCCGTCCACTTCCGCGAGAACAGCAGCCGGATCATCGTGCTGGTCGGTGACGCGACCAGTCACGACCCCAGTGGCAATCCCGAACGCGACGCCACCGCGACCCGCCTGTCGGCCAGTGCCGAACTCCTGGGTGCCAAGATCAAGCTCGTCGCGGTGCCCGTGCTCACCACGGGGAGCGCGGAAGATCCCGACTACGGGCTGGACCGCAAGCTCCAGGCCACCGACACCGTCCGCGAGGTCGGTGGCGTGGTCACGCAGACCAGTGACGAAAAGTCGGTCGCGGACGCCATCATCGCGGGCATCGGCGACCTGCCGGTCTCGGTCCAGCCGGTGCCGTTCTGCGACGCCGGCCTGACCCTCACCTTCGATCCCGCCGGGGCCCGGCAGGTACCCGGCGGGACGCCCGCGCACTTCGTGGAGAACGCGATCGTCGCCCCGGCCGCGCCGCTCGGCGCGCGCCTGCACTGCCGGGTGGAGTTCCGCCTGAACGGCGAGAACTTCGTGCGTCCCGGCTACACCGAAGACGTCACCGTGCGCGTGAAGGATCCGCGGTTGCCGCTGATCACCGTGCACGACAAGACCGTGCCCGGAACCGCCCCCACCGTCGTCGAATACCCCGCGACCGCGGTCGACACCGACGGGGAAACAACGCTCACCCCGTTCTGCACCCCGTCCTCCGGCAGCCTGTTCCCCGTCGGCGCCACCACCGTCACCTGCACCGCGACCGGCCGGAACGGCACCGCCACCGAGACCGCCGTCATCGCCGTCGACCCGGGCGGCGAACGCCGGGAACTGTGGCAGGCCGACCTCACCCCGGCCGCCGACAGCGTCGTCACCGGGACCCAGCGGGACCTCTCGCCGTCGTTCGGCCCGCCGTGCGGCAGCGGCAGGCAGGGTTCGGCCGACGTGTCGCCGGACGGCGCCACGATCGTGTTCCACAACGACAACCGGCTGATCTGCGCCGCGCCCGCCGGCGGCGGACCCGCGCGGGTCCTGGTGCAGAACGCCGGCTCTGTCGACGATCCCGCGTGGTCACCCGACGGCACGCTCGTCGCCTTCGACAGCGCGCCCGGGGAAACCCCGTCGAGCATCCGGATCGTGCCTGCGGCCGGCGGCCCGTCCACGCTCCTGATCGACGGACCCGGCGGGGCGTCGCAACCGGCGTTCCAGCGGATCGCCGACGTCGGCGTGACCGCCACCGCCGTCCCGGCCGCGATCGCGTTCGGCGGGCTCACGACGTTCGAGTTCGTGGTCGCCAACCACGGGACCGCGGCCACGTCCGGGACCGGGCTGTTCGTCCGCCTGACCGCCGGATTGCGCCCGCAGGCGCCCCTCACCACCGCCGGCACGTGCACGCCGGAGCTGGTCTGCACGTTCGGCCCGCTCGCGCCGGGAGCGAGCGCGCGGGTGCGGTTCAGCGCCGCCGGCGTGGTGGCCGGGCCACAGGCCGCGACCGGCACGGTCACCACCACCGCCGGCGGGGACGCCGACGCGCGGGACAACTCCGCCACCGCGGTTGTCACCGTCGCCGAAAAGCCGGCGCCGCCGGTCACCCCGGGGTCGCTGTCGCTGGGCATGGCGGTGTCGGCGGTCCCGCTGTTCGTCGGCGGCGACGACGTCGGGCTGACCTTCCTGGTGCACAACGGTTCCGGGGCGCCGATGCCGGACGTCCGGCTGGCCGTCCAGCTGCCGCCGGGGCTGCCCGCGACCTCGGTGTCACCGGGCTGCGCGCCGAGCGGTGCCGCCTGCGCGCTCGGGACGCTCGCGCCCGGGCAGACGGTCGAGGTCCGGATCGCGCTGGCGGCCGCGGCGGCCGTGGACGCCCCGGTGTCGGCGACGATCGCCACGAGCGGACCGGACACCACCGCCGCCGACAACGCGGCGAACGCGCGCGTGGTGATCCGGCAGCCGGTGGTGGCGGTGGACCCGGGGATCGGCCCGCTGGGCTTCGTGCCGCGGGTGACGGGCACGGACTTCCCGCCGGGCGCGACGGTCCGGCTGGCGTGGTCGGCCGGCATCTCGGCGACGCCGGGTCTGGTGACGGTGGGCGCGGACGGGAAGTTCCAGGCGCAGTTCCTGATCTTCCACCACGACCTGATCGGGCCGCGCACGGTGGCGGTGACGTCGGTGATCGGGCCGAGGTTCGGGACGGTGCGGTCGAACCCGATCCTGGTCGTCCTGCGCACGGAGCAGCCGCCGTTCATCACCCGCGGCTGAGCCCGGACGCTGCCCGTAGGGGCAACCACCGGCGCACGGCCGCACACCCGTCCGCCGGTGCCGCACCGGGGAGCGGACGCGGAGACTTCCCTGCATGGGAGCAACGGCGACGCTGTCGGAAACCGGCCTGGTCGCGGAACCGGGCGAGGAGACGACCTGCTCGGTGACCATCCGCAACGCCGGGCAGGTCGTCGACCAGTTCGCGGTCGACGTCGTGGGCGACGCGAGTGGCTGGGCCACCGCGGAACCGGCGACGGTCAACCTGCTACCGGGGGAGACGGGCACGGTGACCGTGCGCTTCGCCCCGCCGCGTTCCTCCGACGTCCCCGCGGGGACGATCCCGTTCGGGGTGCGGGTGTTCTCGAGCGAGGACCCGGCCGGTTCGGTGGTCGAGGAGGGCACCGTCCAGCTCGGCGCCTTCACCGAGGTGACCGCCGAGATCGTGCCGGCCAAGGTGGAGGCCGGGTCCAAGGCCGACTTCGAGGTCGCCGTCGACAACCGGGGCAACCGGCCGGTGGCGGTGGAGCTGAGCCCCCTCGACCCCGAAGACGAGCTGGAGTTCCGGCTCGAACGCGAGCGGGCGGACCTGGCGCCCGGCACGGCCGCGTTCATCCGGATGCGCGCCCGGCCCCGGAAGCGGTTCCTGCGCGGGCAACCCGTGCGGCACCGCTTCCACGTGTTCGTCACCGCCGACGGCGGCGAGCCGCTCAAGACCGAAGGCACCATGGTGCAGCGGCAGCTGCTGCCCAAGTGGCTGCTGCCCGCGCTCGCCGCGCTGCTGGTGCTGCTGCTGGCCCTGGTGACGCTGTGGTTCACCGTGCTGCGGCCCGCGGTGAAGTCCGCCGCCCGCGAGGCCGCCCAGGAACAGAACCAGCAGATCGTGAAGGCCGCGCAGGACGCCGGCGCCGGGGCCGATCAGGCGAAGAAGAACGCCGACCAGGCCAAGCAGAACTCCGAGCAGGCGATGAAGGCCGTCGGCCTGACCCCGCCGGGCGAGACCGCCGGCGGTGGCACCGCCAACGACGGCACCACCCCGAGCCGGGCCAACGCCGCCACCGGGACGCCGACGGACTTCCGGGTGGCCGCCGACGCGAACATCGACTCGAACGTCAACCGGTTCGCCGAGTTCCCCTACACCATGCCCGACCCGAACAAGACCCTGGTGATCACCGACCTGATCCTGCAGAACCCGCGTGGGGACACCGGAACCCTGCGGCTGCTGCGGGATTCCGGTGGCACCAAGAGCGTCCTGCTGGAGGTCGGCCTGTCGAACTTCCGCGACCTCGACCACCACTGGCTGCAGGCGTGGCGGTTCCAGCCGGGGGAGAAGATCGTCCTCGCGGTCAGCTGCCAGAACCCGGGCGATCGCGGCCACTGCACGCCGTCGGTGTCCTTCTCCGGCCGGGTCGAGTGACCCCGTGTCAGATCAGCCCTTCGCGCAGGGCGAACGCGACCGCGTGGGCGCGGTTGCGCAGCTGGAAGCGGTTGGTGATGTCGTGCAGGATCGACTTCACCGTCCGCTCGGAGTAACTCAGCTGGTCGGCGATCTCCTTCGTCTCGAACCCGTCGGCGACCAGCCGCAGCACCCGGGTCTCCCGCTGGGACATCCCCGCGAGGTCCCACCCGTTCGGGTGCAGCACGTCCCGCTGCAGCCGGGAAACCCGCGAGAGCAGGCGGCCCAGCAGGTCGGGTGGCAGCGCGCCTTCGCCGACGGCCGCGGTCTTGACGAGCCGGACGAGGGTGTCGGGGGTGGCGTCGGCCCGGCGGATGATCGCCGACACGCCGTTGCCGACGACGTCGAGCAGTTCCGAGTCCTCGACCTCCCCGGCGACGAGGACGACGCCGGCGTGGTTGGCGCACTGGAGGCTGCGCAGCAGCTGCCGGGCTTCCTCGTTCAGGCGCTCCACGATGACGAGGACCACGGCCGGTTCGCCGCCGTCCTCGTCGGCGAAGCGGATTTCGGGGCGTGAACGCAGCGCGGCCGTGACTCCCGCGCGGGTGATGGTGTCGGTGGCGTGCAGCAGCACCGGAACCTGGTCGGTGAGCATCGGTGAACCCCTCCCTCGAACGACGTCGGTTCCCAGGATCGTGGTGCGGGGGGCTTGCCGAACAGGGAGGAGGAGTCCCGATGTGTCCCGCTTTCCTTACTCCGATCGGGCAATGCCGGCTTCCCGCGCCTTGGCGATGGCCTGAGCGCGGTCGGTGACCCGCAGCTTGCGGAAGATGTGGGAGACGTGGTTGCGCACGGTTTTCTGGCTCAGCACCAGCTGGTCGGCGATGGAGGCGTTGCCCATGCCGCGCGCGACGAGCCGCAGGATTTCCTGCTCGCGCGCGGTGAGCCGCGGGAAGGATTCGTCGCGTGGGGTCGCGGTCCCCAGCAGGGACAGCACCCGGGTGGCGATCGCCGGGCTGAAGATGGCCTCGCCGTCGCCGATCACCCTGACGGCGCGGATGATCTGCTCGTTGCGCGCGCCCTTGAGCAGGTAGCCGCGGGCACCCGCGCGCATGGCGGCGAACACCGCGGCCTCGTTTTCGAACATGGTCAGCATGAGCACGCCGGTGTGCGGGGCGGCGGTGACGATCCGCCGGGTGGCCTCGACGCCGTCGAGGTCCGGGAGGTTGAGGTCCATCAGGACGACGTCGGGCTCGAGCTGTTCGGCCAGGGCGACGGCGGTGCGGCCGTCGGCGGCTTCCCCGGCGACCTCGACGCCGTCGGTGCCGTCGAGCAGGGCGTTGAGCGCGGCGCGGAAGACGGGGTGGTCGTCGACGACGAGGACGCGCAGGGTGCCGAACATGGCGTCACGCCTTGGCGAGCGGGAGCCAGGCGGCGATCCGCGTGCCGCCCGAGGGAACCGGCTCGACGCGGCAGCCGCCGCCGAGGTCACCGGCGCGTTCCCGCATCGACCGCAGCCCGCTCCCGCCGACCGCGGGCAGCGCTTCGCCGTCGGTGCCGACGCCGTCGTCGACGATCTCCACGTGCAGGTCTCCGTCCCGGGGCCAGAGGTGGACGGTGCACTGGCGGGCACCGGAGTGGCGGGCGACGTTCACCAGTGCCTCGCGGATGATCCGGTAGGCGGTGACTTCGACCTCCGCCGGCAGCGCGGGCAGGTCGGCGTGCACCTCGACGTCGACGCGCAGCGGCCCGTGTTCGGCGGGCATCCGCTCGGCGAGCGCTTCGGCGTACCGGCGCACGGCGAGGACGAGCCCGGCGTCGTCGAGCGCGGGCGGCCGAGCGTCGGCGACGATGCAGCGCAGGTCGGTGATCGCGCGGTAGAGCTCGTCTTCGAGCCGGGCGAGCAGGTCCCCGGCGGCCGCGCGGTCACGGGCGATGAGGTCCCGGGCGGCACGCAGCCCGAGCACGGCAACGGCGAGCGTCGGTCCGAGTCCGTCGTGCAGATCGGCGAGCACCCGTTTGAGCCGGTCTTCGTACCCGGCAGGAGCACCGAAATCGGCGACGACGAACGTCCGGCGCATCTTCACCCCCCGTCCGGCGGAACGGTCCCGGCCTCCGGGCGCAAGGCGGAGAGCCGGCTCGTGCGGGTGGTCCAACCGGCGTTGCGCTGTTTCGCGTAGCAGGGTGGTTACCCGTTGTACTAGTCGCCGCATCCGGTTCCGGCGTTTCATCCCGGACCCCCGAGTAAGGTCACGGAATGGTCCCGATGCGAGGGCGCGAGTAACGGGAGCGGCCGAGTGGCGCAGAAAAACGGCCGCGTGGAAATCAATTCATGAACTGCGTCGCGACCTGGTCACAATCCAACGGGTGATCGATGCTGCAGCCGCAGGGGAGTCCGATAGAGCCGGACTGGCCCCGGCGTCGAAGCTGCGGGCCTCGCCTCCGTGGCGGCGCCGGCGCCCTAACATGGGCGGGTGAGCGTGCGCGTACTGCTCGTCGAAGACGACCCGTTGGTCCACTCCGGGCTGCTCATGTTCCTCACCTGTTTCGTGCGTGAAACGGCGCTTTCGACGCCGTGAGTTCCCGATGGGTTCGCCGCGCGTCTGTGGTTCTGGTCCCGGTCGTGTTTCTGGTGGCGCTGCGGATCGGCTGGCTGAGCTGGCTGGTCGCGGACGGCGGTGCGGTCCGACGGACGCTCGAGGGGCTGAGCTGGGTTGCTGCGCTCCTGGCGGTCAGCTTTTCCGCACTGGATCTGCGGAAACAGCGGACGAAGCCGGTTGCCGAGTCCGGAGTTCACATCGGGCGCGCGTTGTACCTCGACGGCGATCGGCTACCGAAGGTGGCCGATGTGTCTCTGCTCGCGCTGCGGGTGAAGCGCGCGGTGGACACGTTCGACGACGAAGGCCGGGATCTCCCTCCATACGTGCCGCGAGACAGGGACGAAGATCTGGACTGGGCGATCGCGAGCGGCGGCCTGGTGCTGTTGCACGGCCGCGCAGCCGCGGGAAAGAGCCGCGCGGCGGCCGAGGCTGTGCGCCGCTTACGCCCCGCTCACGACCTGCTTGTCCCCGTCGACGGCCCGGCGTTGCGGCAGATCGCCGAGTCTTCGCCCGAACTCACCGACACCGTGGTGTGGCTCGACGACCTCGAACGTTTCCTCGTCCCGGGTGGTCTCGACTTGGGCCTGCTCCAGCGGCTGGCTCCCTCCGTGTGTGTGGTCGCCACCATCCGCGACCACGAACTCGCTGCTCACCGCGCTGCCGACGGTGCGATCAACAAGGCTGCGGCCGATTTGATCGCGGGCATCCCGCCGAGCCATTTGATTGTCATCGACAAGCACCTGACCGAGGCTGAGCGGGAGCGCGCAAAAACCGCGCAGGCCGGCGATCCGCGCATCAGCCAAGCGCTGATTGCGTCCGAAGGGTTTGCGGAATACCTCGCGGCGGGAACGCCGATGCTGCAGCGCTGGTCCATCGGCGACAGCCCCCTGTTCTACGTCGGCCAAGCAGTGATCAGTGCGGCGATCGACTGTCGGAGGGCAGGCTATTCCGAGGCGGTGCCGGGCGCCGCTCTCGCCGAGCTGTACCGCGGCTACCTGCCGTCGCCTTGGCGCGATCGCTCCGACCTCCCGCCCGTCGCCGAGGGTCTGGATTGGGCAGCCCGGCCAGTGCTGGGCGCCAGCTCCTGCCTGCAACCGCGGACCGGTGGCGCCTACCTGGCCTCCGACTACCTCGTCGATCGCGCACAGGAGGGGACTTGCCCGCTGGGGGACTCGCCGATCCCCGATCGCACTTGGGAAGTGCTGCTCTCCGTCAGCTCGGGCCAGAACATCGTTTCCGTCGGGCTCGCGGCCTACGACGGGGGCCGGTTCGAAACAGCGGAGAGATTTTTCCGGCGGGCCGTCGACAGCGGAGACGAAACCGCCCTCGGCCCACTGTCGATGACCATCGGGAGAATGAACCGATTTTCCGAGGTCAACGACATACTTCTCAATGCGGCGCAGTCCGGCAATGAGGATGTCATGGCGTACGCCCTGATGGCACTCGCCATCGGCGATCGTTTCGGTGATATATCAGATCTCGCCCGCCAAGCGATCACCGATGATGATTCCGATGTCATATACTTGGCGACTGCTGCACTCTCGGAACGAGGCCGTTCCGGAGATCTCCACGATCTCTTCGCCGTTGCCATCGATCACGGCCGGCCGGATATGATCTACGCAATTTCGGCATCAGCGAGGAAGCTTCTCAGTGCTGAGCAACTCGTCAGTCTTGTACGATGCTCAATCGAAACCGGTAATGCGCCGGCCGTTGCCGCAACAATCTTCAGCCTGAAAGATACCCGCGGAGAATATGCAGAAGGCATATTTGGGCCTGGCTTCGACTGGCTCGCGGGTCAAGATAAGATTGCTGATTATCTGATGTTCCCGCTTGAGGCTATAGAAAACGAAAACCTCGACAGCCTCCACAGGTTCGCCGCGCGCCTAGTCAACCGGAATCAAGACGAAGTCATTGTCCGACTTCGTCGCCATGCCGTCAAACATGGGCGCACCAAGTCAGCGGACCTGCTCAGAAGTTTTGAGCCTGGCGGATAATCCGGATCTTCATTTCGACTCCATCAATGCGGACCGCCGAGCCTGATTATCCGGGAGGGGAGTGGTGTCACGGAGCGGGACCAGCACCGGCTTCGCGTGCGCCACCTGCGTCACGATCGGGTAGGCCTCGAACGA
>NZ_JBFANX010000010.1:0-349420 GCF_040675005.1 Amycolatopsis sp. NPDC049691 | reverse complement strand
TAGTGCAGCTTGTCGGCGAGGTCCTTGGCGACCTGCTCGAAGCCGTCGCGGGACTCGACGAGGTCGGTGCCCTGGTCGGCGACGTAGATCGCGTCGAGGGTTTCCAGCGAGGAGACGTCCGCGGCGAGGGCTTGGAGGTTCTTGAGGCAGTCGTCGGCGCGGTTCATCGTGCAGATGGTCACCGCGGTCGGGCGGATCTTCTCCGGGGCCTCGACCGTCCAGCGGACCTGCTCCACCCGCAGCGTCTGGCCGCCCTCGGTCTCCAGGTCCAGCCAGAGCGCGCCACCGTCGTAGAACTTGTCCAGCTTCGCCGTCAGCGTCACCTTGGCCTGCTTGGCGTCGGCGACCTGCTCGGCGGCCACCACCCGCGGCTCACCCTCGACGTCGGAAGCGCCCATCGACAGCAGACCGGTGCCGGTCACGACGGCCTCGACCGAGACCTCGGTCACCGTCGTCCACCGCTGCCAGTAGCTGGCCGGGAAACGGCCGAAGTACGTGTTCCCCGAGACGAGCGTGCCGGGGCCGAGCCGGACCGAGTCCCGGTCTCGGATCGCCGAGCCGCGGATGACCTCCGCGTAGAGGTCCTTGCTCACGATCGGCGCCGGGCCCGCGTACAGGCCGCGCTGGGTGATGAGGTAGGTCATGGTCAAGCTCCGCTTCCATTGCCCCGGACGAGGTACAGCTGCTGGATGCCGGCCCACGGCGACGTCAGCGTCCAGTGGGCGAGCGCGCCGGCCGGCGGGTCGCCGCGGACCAGGGCGAAGTCGGTGACGATCGGCCGGTCGCCGAAGTCGAAGAACCGGAAGTTCGCGTCGACGAGCGCCCGGCCGAGTGCGCCCAGGTGCGCCTTCCGCTCGGCGATGGCCGGGCCGACCGCGCCGCGGTCGTCGAACAGGTCGACGATCGCGCAGCCGCAGCTGTAGGCCAGCACGCCGATCTCGCCGCCGCTGCGGACCGTGCCGCCGCCGACCAGCCGGCCCAGCTCCGGGCCGATCCGCTCGTAGTCCGCGGTCGCGGCGTGGTTGGACATCAGCGGCGCGAACCGCCGCGGCAGCCCGCCCGCGGCGTACGCGCCGACGCTGACGACGAGCACCCCGGCGACGGCGGTCGCGGCCGCCACCCGGGCGGGCACGCGGACCGTCGCCGCGGCGACGGCCGCCAGGAAGAGCGTCGCGGCGACCAGGCTCGGCCCGTAGTACCAGTGGTACGGCGGCACGTGCAGCCGCGAGTAGGCCAGGTAGTGCGCGATTCCGGCCGGCACCAGCGGGGTGAACGGCCGCACCCGGGTCCACAGTGGACCGCGCCGCGCCGCGTCCACCAGGCAGACCGCGAACGCGAGCAGGGCGAGCGCGGCCGGGAGGAAGGCCGCCACCGTCGCCAACGGGAAGACTTCGGCGTAGAGCCCCGGGCCGTTGCCGAAGTCCCACGGCCCCCACGACTTCTGCAGCGTCTTGATGATCACCGTGTCCGGCACCGCCGACCCCAGCACCACCCAGCTGAACGCGAACCAGGGGAGCGCGACCGCCGCCGCGGCGAGCACCGACTGCCACGCCTTCACCCAGAACCGGGCCCGCAACGCGAACAGCACGAGCGCGATGACGACCAGGTCCGGCCGGACGAGGGTGAGCAGCCCGGTCAGCACGCCGAAGGCGACCGGCCGCCGGTCCGCGGCGCACACCAGCAGCCAGGCGAGCCCGGCGGCGCCCAGCTCGGCCTCCAGCCCGATCGACGACAGCAGCAGCGGGTTCACCGTCAGCAGGGCGACGGCACCCGGCGCGAACCACGCCGGCAGCCCCGCCCGGTCACCGGCCCGGCGCAGCGCGAGCGCGAGGGCGACCTGGCCGAGGACGAACAGCGCCCCGGCGGCCAGGACCGCGTTCCGCAGGACGACCGTCAGCGCGGCCAGGAGCAGGACGTTCAGCGGCGAGGTCGCGGTGTTCGACGTCTCCGCCGGGATCAGTCCCCAGTGCGCGTGGAAGGCCAGGTTGCGCGCGTAGGAGAGCGTGATGAAGGTGTCGTCGACCAGGTGCGGGCGCACGAGGGCGAAGACGCCCGCGGACAGCAGCGCCACCACGCCGGGCAGCACCAGGCCACGGGAGCGTGAGGCCGCCGTGGCGGCTCCCGGCTCCCGCCGCAGCGTCGCGGTCACGGTTCGCGGGTGAGGGTGAAGTGGCCGACGCCCTTCGCCGCGGAGTACACCTGCCAGCTGTCCGGCCCGGTCGCCGGACCCGCGCCGTAGAGCAGCCGGTAGTCCGGCTTGCGCGGGGTGATCGAGCGGTCCAGCCAGTGGTAGTTCACCCGCAGCGCCAGGCTCATCAGCGGGTTCGCCGTGGCGATCCGCTGCTCGACCAGTTCCTTCGCGTGCCCGCGGTCGGAGAACTCGTCGATGATGGCGCATTCGCAGTAGTAGGCGAGCGTGCCGATCTCGCCGGGACTGGCCACGCTGGCGCCGTCGAGCCGCTCGCCGAGTGCCTTGCCGACCCGCGCGTAGTCCTGCGCGCCGGCCCAGTTCCCGAAGATGACCGGGGACTTCCACGGCAAGCCCTGCGCGGTGTCGACGGCCGCCGCGCCCAGCACCAGCACCCCGGCGACCCCGAGGGCGAGCAGCGGCGGGCCGGTGCGCAACGCCGGCCGCTGCCGCGCTTGACCGAACCACACCCCCAAGGCCACGACGGCGAACGAGCCGGCCGTCGTCGTCGGCGCCACGTAGTACCAGTGGAACGGGCCGACCCCGAGGAACGAGTACGCGACGAAGTAGAGAACTCCGCCGGCGCCCAGCGCCGCGACCGGGCCGAGCGCGGGGAACTCCGGCCACCGCACCGCGAACCGCGCCGCGGCCCACCCGGCCAGCGCGACCACGCCGAGCAGCGCGGGGACGAACGTCACCAGCACGGTGACCGGGTAGCCGAGGTAGTACATGACCGGGCCGGTGCTGTAGGTCCACGGCGCGAACAGCCCCGCCTGGGTCTGCTTGATCGCCAGCGTGTCGGGCACGAACGAGCCGAAGAAGAGCCAGCTCACGACGAACCACGGGGCGGCCGTCAGCACGGCGGTCCCGGCGGCGGGCAGCAGCCGGCGCCGGATCGCCGGCGCGCCGAGCGCGATCACCACCACGAACACGACGAGGTCGAGCCGGGTGAGCACGGTGAGCCCGGCGGTGATCCCGAACAGGACCGGCCGTCCTTCGAGGGCGAAGACCGTGAGCACGAGCAGGACGGCGGGGATGAGGAGGACTTCGAGGCCGATCGCGGACAACACGAACGGGTTGAGCAGCACCAGCGCGACGCCGAGGCCGCCCGCGAGCGGTGGCAGCGCGAGGTGGCGCCCGATGCGCTGCCACGCCCAGCCGAGCACACCGCCGCACAGCACGGTCAGCACGCCCAGCGCGACGACCGGGTGCGGGCCGCCCGCGATCCGCGTCACCAGGGTCAGCGCGCCGAGGAGCAGGACGTTCAGCGGGGACGTCGCGGAGTTCGCCGGCGAGCCGGGGATGATGCCCCATTCGCCGTGCACGGCCAGGTTCTTCGCGTAGGCGAGGGTGATGTAGCCGTCGTCGGTGAGGCTGCCTCGCACCACGAGGAAGGCCGCGGCCCCCAGGAGCGCCCCGTAGACGGGCAGCCACCGACCGCCCGGTCTCGCCCGTCCTCCGCTCGTTTCCCGAAGCACTCGTTCACCTTGTGGTGGCGCCACGTCCGCCACCTGCCCGATCGACATAGGCCGGAGACCGTAGTGACGTTTCATTACCGCGGTGCTACGAGACGGTTAGGTCCGTCGGCGCCGTGCAACATCACCTGATCGTGGCATGGCCGGCGTGCGCCCGCAGTGCGGCCGGGCTCCACTGTGGACGACTCGCCCGGCGGTCAGGTCCGTCGCCGGCGGGTGAACAGCACCAGCGCGGTACCGCCGGTGAGGAGGAGGGCACCGAGGCCGATCACCGGGCCGGCGTCGGTGCCGGTGGCCGGCAGGCCGCCGGTGCCCGCGGGGCCGGCCGGCGCGGTCGCCGCCGGGCTCGCCGGCGCGGTCGCGCTCGTGCTCGCCGAGGTGGGCGCCTCGGTCGGGGTCGATGTGGTGGTGACGACGCTCGTCGCCGTGGACGGCGCGGTCGTGGTCGGAGCCGTGCTCGTCGGGCTGGTGGTGGCCGGGCTGGTGGTGGCCGGGCTGGTGGTGGCCGTGGTCGTGGTCGTCGGGCCGGCCGTCGTGGTGGTCGTCGTCGTGGTGGTGGCGGTCGGCCCGGTCGTGGTCGGCTCGGGCTTCCCGTCGCACGAAGGCAGGTCACCGACGAACGGGTACGCGTGGAACTCCTGCCCGCTGCCCTGGCCGCCGTTCGAGCCGTGGACGAGGTCGCCCGCCACGAAGAAGCGGCCGTTCGTGCCCGGCAGCGTCACGGTCGTCGTCCCGGCCGGGTTGCCGGCGAGCACGCTGCCCTGGAACATGCCGCTGCCCGTGAGGGCGGCCGTGCTCGCGTCCGGGAAGTTCCACAGCAGGCGGGGCCGCAGCCGGTTGAGCGGGTCGGAGTCGCCGAGGGTGCCGCTGTAGGTGTTGATCGTCCGGGCGTGTCCGGTCAGGTTCACCAGCACCGTCGCGCCCTCGGGGATGCCGGCGAACTCGATGCCCTGCGTGCCGCCGCCCGGTCCGGCGATGTCCTGCTCGATGGTGAAGACCTGCAGCTTCGCCTTCCCGTCGCCGGTGAAGAGCGTCCGGTAGCCCTCGTTCTTCGCGGTCCCGGTGAGCGCCGCTCGCGCGTAGCACTTGCTCGCCGCCTCGAGCCGGCCCCGCAGGCCGGCGTACGGCTCCATCGCGGCGGCGTCGTGGACGAGCTTGCCGAGCACGGTGCCGGTGACCGTCCCGGCGTGGCGGACGGTACCGCCCGCCGAGTCGCCGACGGCGTCGAGCCGCTGCCCGGTGGCGACGGTGAGGTCCTTGCCCACGGTCAGATAGTCGGCTCCGTCCGGCGGCGGTACCCGGGAGCCGACCCCGGCGACGCCGACGTTGTAGATCGACGACCCGGACGTCTTGCGCAGCGTGAAGCTGCCGCCGACGACCACGCGGCCCTCCGCCTCGGCCGCGCTGCCGGTCACGCGCATGTCGCCGCCGGCGAAGACGGTGATCGCGTTGTCCCGGCCGGCGAACGGGCCGTTGCCGACCGGCGGGTGGACGGTGGGGCACGTGCCGGGCACGCACGGGCCGAGGCCGTCGGGCAGCGGGTCCGCGTGCGCGGTCCGCCCGGGCGGCAGCGAGAGCGCCACCAGCCCGCAGGCCGCCAGCGCCGCGAGGGCGGCGTGGGTCACGCGCACGGGACCTCCCCTGTCCACTGTGGACTCCGCGGCGGACGATAGCGGCGGGCCGGCGCGGGCGCCCGGTGAGCCACCCGATCGGGAAGACGGCTGGGCCGGGTTTCGCGGGACGAACCGAGTTGAGTCGCCAATTGTCAAGTTTGCGAGGAGCCGCCACCGCCCGCCACCAGCGCGCTGGCCCGGGCCACAGTGGACGGACCTGCGCCGATGAAATCCGGGTGAACCACAACTTCCTCCCGGGGCGGGATGCGCGTGCTGCGTGCGCTTCCTAGGCTGTCCGTCGTGGGGCGAGGGCGGTGAGCGGGATCCGGGCCCGCCTGGAGGCGAGCCTCGGCCGCGCCGGGATCGGGCTGCCGTGGTGGGTCCCCGTGGGTGTCACCGCTTTCGGGGTGGTGCTGGCGGTGGCGGCGGTGGCGCAGCGAGGGGCGCTGGTGCCGCCGGCACCGATCGCCCTCGCCGGGCTGCTCGCCATCGTGACCGCGCTGGTCTGGAGCGTCACCGGGATCATCGTCCCGCCGTGGCTCAAGGCGCTCACCGTGCTCGCGGCCGTCGCGATCCTGCTGGCGCGCCCGGCCGTCCCGGACTTCGCGCCGGTCGTCCTCGTCGTGCTCGCCGCCGAAACCGCCGCCATCGCCCGGCCGGCCGTCGCCTACGGGGTCGCCGTCGCGAGCGTCGCCACCCTGGCCGTGGCCGCCGCGCGGGTCGGGCTGGTCGGGTTCCCCGTCTACGTCGCCGCGGTCCTGCTCGGCACCGCGGGCGGGTTCATGATGCGCTGGTACGTGCGGGCCCTCGACGCCGAGCGCGCCGCCCGCGACGCCGTCCGCGACCAGGCCGTCCTCGCCGAACGGCAGCGGATCGCCCGCGAGGTCCACGACGTCGTCGCCCACTCGCTGAGCATCACGCTGCTGCACCTGACCGGCACCCGCCACGCCCTGCAGCAGGACCGCGACGTCGAGGAAGCCCTCGAAGGCCTCGCCGAAGCCGAACGCGTCGGGCGGACGGCGATGGCCGACATCCGCCGGACGGTCGGGCTGCTCGCCGAGGCGCCCGCCGGAACCCGCCCGCTGCCGGGCGCCCGCGACATCCCGGCGCTGGTCGAGCGCACCCGCGCGGCCGGGCTGCGGGTCCACTACGAGCAGGAGGGCGACCTGGCCGCGGTGCCGGACCTGGCCGGGCTCGGGCTCTACCGCATCGCCCAGGAGTCCCTGGCCAACATCGCCAAGCACGGCAACGGCGCACCGGCCCGGATGCGCCTCGACGTCGGTTCGGCGGAGACGCGGCTGATCGTCCGCAACCGGCTGCCGGCCGAGGGGGCGGCGGTGACCGGCGGATCGGGCCTGAAGGGCATGGCCGCGCGGGCGGGCCAGCTCGGCGCCGAGCTGACGGCCGGCCCGGAGGGCCCGGACTGGGTGGTCGCGGTCGGCGTGCCCGCGGGAGGGGCTTCATGACGGCGGCCGAGGTCGGTGGCCGGTTGCTTGCGGGTCAGCTCGGCGCCGGGCCGGTGGCCGGGCGGGGCCGGGTGGTCGTGGGCAGCCCGGGAGAGGTCCGGGTCGACGACTGGCTGCTCGCGGGCCGGCTCGGCGCCGGGCCGACGGCAAAACTCGCAGGTGGCGTGCCATGACCGCGGGCGAAGTCCGCGTCCTGCTCGTCGACGACCAGGAGCTCGTCCGGTCCGGACTGCGGCGGATCCTGCGCCGGCGGGACGGGTTCGTCATCGCCGGCGAGTGCGGCGACGGCGCCGAAGTCCCCGCCGCCCTGGCCGCCCACGATGTCGACGTCGTCGTGATGGACCTGCGGATGAAGCACGTCGACGGCATCGAGGCGACGCGGCGGATCGGCGGCCGCCCGCCCGTGCTGGCGCTCACCACCTTCGACGACGACGAGCTGCTGGCCGGCGCGCTGCGCGCGGGCGCCGTCGGCTACATCCTCAAGGACTCGCCCGCCGAGGACCTCATCCGGGCCGTCCGGGCGGTCGCCGCAGGGGACGCCTGGCTCGACGCTGCCGTGACCGCGCGCGTCCTCACCACCTACCGGCGCGCCCCCGCCGACGAGCCCGCCGGCCCGCCGCCGGGACTGCTCACGCCCCGCGAGCTCGACGTGCTGCGCGCGGCCGGGCGCGGGCTGTCCAACGCCGAGATCGCCGCGACGCTCGTCGTCTCCGAGCTGACGGTGAAGAGCCACCTGGGCCGGATCTTCGCCAAGCTGGGCCTGCGCGACCGCGCCGCGGCCGTCGTGTACGCCTTCGACCACGGCATCGTCAGCCCGCGGGGGTCCACTGTGGACGCCTCGCCGGTCCGGCCGGCCGTGCCGGAGCCGGATCGGTCGCCGGGGCTGCGGTTCTCGGTGCTGGGACCGTTGCGCGCCTGGCGCGGCGGCACCCCGCTCGACCTCGGCCCGGTCCGCCAGCAGGCCCTGCTGGCGGCGCTGGTGCTGCGCCCCGGCGTGACGGTCAGCCAGGCCGAGCTGCTCGACGGCGTCTGGGGGCTGGAGCCGCCCGGCACCGGGGGCCGCGTGCTGCCGGTCTACGTGCACCGGCTGCGCAAGTGCCTGCGCGCGCCCGGCGAACGCACGCCGGACTCGGTGATCGGCCGCACGCGCGGCGGCTACCGGTTCGCCGTCGACGGCGTCCGGATCGACACCGCGCGGCTGGCCGAGCTGGCCGCGGACGCCACCGCCGCCGAAGAAGCGGACGAGCCGGCCGCCGCCGTCGAATCCTGGTCCGCCGCGCTCGGCCTCTTCCACGGCGAGCCCCTCGCCGGGTTGCCGGGCCCGTTCGCCGAGGGCCAGCGGCTGCGCCTCACCGAGCGCCGCGCCACGATGCTGACCCGCAAGGCGCGGCTGCAGCTGCGGCTGGGCCGGTACGCCGAAACCGCCGACGAGCTGTCCGCCGCGCTGGCCGTCGAACCGCTGCGCGAGCCGGTGGCGGCGCTGCTGATGCGGGCGCTGCAGGCCACCGGCCGGCGCGCCGAGGCCATCGCGGCGTACGGCCGGATCCGCGACCGGCTGGCCGCGGACCTGGGCGTCGAACCGGGGGAGGAGCTGCGGCGCGCGCACCGGGCGGTGCTCGACGACGTGCTGCACCCGGACTTCCCCGGCTGAGGGCTCAGGAGACGCGGGTGGCCGCCGCCCCGGCGACCGCCGCGCGGGCCTCGGCGAGCCCGGTGTGCAGCGGCAGCACGCGGTCGAGGCCGAGGATGGCGAGCGGCCGGGCGACCGCGATCTCCGCCGCCGCGATGGCGTACGGGATCTTCCGCGCCAGCGCTTCGCGGTAGGCCTCGACGAGCACGCTGAAGACCGTCGAGTCGCAGAACGTCGTCCCGGTGAGGTCGGCCACGACCCCGCGGACGCCGTCGGCGAACGGGCTCAGCAGGACTTCCCGCAGCCGGGACGTCGTGGCCAGGTCGAGGTCGCCGGCGCAGCGGACGGTCGTGACGCCGGCGTCGGTCGTCGTCGCGAAGCGGGGCGTGGTGCGGTTTTCGGTCATCGGGGTCCCTCCTGCGGTGCGAATTACCCGGCGGCACCCGAGATCATTCCCTCCCGGTGCGCCGGATCGCTGCGGCATCCGAGGGATAACGATGCACGAGCGTTGCGCGGCGCGGTAGCGTGGGGTGCCCGCACCGTCGCGCGACGTGCCGGCCGTGGCGGGTTGCCACACCCCGCGGCCGTCCGGATCCGGCTGACGCGGGCCGGGTCCCGGCGCCGGGCGGCGCCGAAGGGGGGACGCGGCAGGCCGACGCCCCGCCGCCGCGTCCCCCCCTACGCGCGCTTCGGACCGTTACGTCCGCTTCTCCCCGCGCGCCGGGTCTGTCCGCCGTGTCGCCGTCCGCCCCATGATCCCGCCGTCGCTAAGCTGCGGCGATCGAGGCGAAGGGGAACGGTGGAACCGAAGAGCGTCGACGAGCCGTCCGGGACGGGTGCCTGGGCGCCGGGCAAGGTCGCCGAGCTGCTCGGCGTCTCGCCGGTGACCCTGCGCAGCTGGAGCGCGCGCTACGGGATCGGCCCGTCGGCGGGCGGCGCCGGCCGCCACCGCCGCTACTCCGACGCCGACGTCCGGCGGCTGCAGCACATGCAGCGGCTCGTCGGGCGCGGGATGCCGGTGCGCGAGGCGGCCGCGGCGGCCTTCGGCGGCGCGCCGGCGGACCCGCCCGAAGTGCCGGCCGCCCGCCGGGTGCGCGAGCTCGAGGAGGCGGCCGACGACCTGCGCTCGGCCACGGTCGCGGGCCTGCTCGACGAAACGCTCGGCACGCTCGGCCCGGCGGCGGCGTGGACCGACGTCCTGGCCCCGGTCCTGCGCGGCCTGGGCGACCGCTGGCAGCGCGGCGACCTCTGCTTCGCGTCGGAATGGGCGCTGACGACGGAGATCTCGCTCGCGTTCGAGCGGTTCAGCCACCGCTTCCCGGAGGCGGTGCCGGGGCGGCCGGTGCTGCTGGCCTGCTGCCCGGCCGAGCGGCATTCGCTGCCGATGGAGGCCCTGCGCGCGACGCTGGCGGAGGCGGGCATCCCGGTGGCGTACCTGGGTCAGCTGGTCCCGGCGGAGACCGTCGCCGACCTGGCCGCGCGGCTGGACCCGGTGCTGGTGCTGCTGTGGTCGCTGGCACCCCCGACGGCCGACGACCTCCTCGCGGCGAGGGTGCGTGACCTGGGCCGGGTGGTGGGCACGGCGGGGCCGGGCTGGGCGCACCTCGGCGATCGCGGCTTCGCGCGCGTGAACGACCTGGCGTCGGCGGTGGACCTGGCCGTGGAGAGCGTGCGGGCTTAGGTCGCGCCGGGGCGGCCGGATGCGGATTCGTTGCACTCCGGTGCGGGTGCCGCTCACCGGTGCGCCGCGAGCCAGCGGCCGACATCGATGTCATTCTTCCTAATTCTTGTCCTCCTTGTCTTCTTGACGCTGCCTGCGCGCGCGGCGGAAGCTTCCTGGCAACGTTGTCACCCACGCCCGAACGGAGTTCTCCCATGGCGGAGGAGTACGGCATCGCCGCCGATGTCGAGCCCGCGGAGGTGACCGCCGTTTCGCGGCGGCACGTCCTGGCCGCCGGGACCGGCCTGCTGGCCGGGTTCGGCCTCGCGGCCGTCCTGCCCGGGGTCGCGTCCGCCGCGCCCGCCGCCGCCGACGCGCAGGCGGCGAAGACCGACCTGGCCCTGTTCCGCCCGGTGCAGGTGTCCTCGACCGCCTACGCCGCCACCCCGGCCGACTTCGCCGTCGACGGGCTCGCCCAGGTCGGCGTCAAGGGGTCCGGCTGGCGCGCCGAGCCGGGCGACGGCCAGTGGATCGTCGTCGACCT
The DNA here is from genome assembly GCF_040675005.1 of Amycolatopsis sp. NPDC049691. Lineage (NCBI taxonomy): Bacteria > Bacillati > Actinomycetota > Actinomycetes > Pseudonocardiales > Pseudonocardiaceae > Amycolatopsis > Amycolatopsis sp. NPDC049691. Next base: position 338,844 of record NZ_JBFANX010000010.1, on the reverse strand, counting down.
CCAGGGTCAGTGCCGGATCGACTCGGTCGTGCTGACCTTCGAAGCCCAGCCCGGCGACCCCGCGTTCGACGCTGCCGGCTCACGCAGCCACACCAGCGGCTTCGAGATCCTCTCCAGCTACGCCGTGTCCTTCGACCTCGACGTCTCCGGCGACGGCAAGGCCTGGCGCACCGTCCACCACACCGACGCCGGCACCGGCGGCGTCGTCACGATCCCGCTGCCGGCCGTCACCGCGCGCTGGGTCCGCTTCAGCGCGGGGAGCCGGTCGACGACCAACCCGCTGGGCCTCAACGGCTTCCAGGTGTTCGGCACCAGCAAGGACAACCGGCCCGCGGTCCGCGGCTGGACGAGCTTCCCCGTCCGCCCGAACGACGACCCGCCCGCGCTCGCCGTCGCGGCCGACGGCACCGTCCCGCTCGAGTCCGGCTGGGTCCTCACCATGGACGACTGGGCGCCCACCGGTGACGGCAAGGCGCTCTCCGGAACCACCGTGGACACCCGCGGCTGGCTCCCGGCGACCGTCCCCGGCACGGTCCTCGCGTCGCTGGTCGAGCAGGGCCAGCTGCCCGACCCGGTCTCCGGGATGAACCAGCTCCACGTCCCGGAAGCGCTCTCTCGCCACGCCTGGTGGTACCGCCGCCGCTTCGCCCTCCCGCGCGGCCTCGACACCTCGCCGGGCCGGCACGTCTGGCTCGAGTTCGACGGCGTCAACCACGAAGCGCAGATCTGGCTCAACGGCGCCGAAATCGGCACCCAGAGCCACCCGTTCGGCCGCGGCGCGTACGACGTCACGGCGGCGCTGCGCCGCACCGGCGACCAGGCCCTCGCGGTGAAGATCTCGCCGATGCCGCGGCCGGGCAGCCCGGGCGACAAGGGCGCCGACGGCAGCTCCTGGCGCGACGCGGGCAGCACCATGTTCGACAACTCGCCGACCTACCTCGCGGTGTCCGGCTGGGACTGGATGCCCGCGGTGCGCGACCGCGCGTCCGGCATCTGGGACCACGTCCGCCTGCGCTCGACCGGCGCGGCGGTCCTCGGTGACGTCCGCGTCGACACGAAGGTGCCCGACGCGGCCACGGCCGAGGTGACGCTCACCGTGCCGGTGCGCAACGCCGCCGCGACCGCCCAGCGCGTCAAGGTCGGCGCGGCTTTCGGGCCCGTCAGCGTGTCCACCACGGTCACCGTCCCGGCCGGCCAGACCACCGACGTCGCGTTCCCCAAGCAGGTGGTGAAGAACCCGAAGCTGTGGTGGCCCAACGGCTACGGCGACCCGAACCTGTACGACCTGACGCTCACCGCGGCGATCGGCGCGAGCACCAGCGACCGCCGGACGGTCAAGATCGGCCTGCGCGAGATCGGCTACCGGTACGACCTGCCGATCGTGATCGCCGACGGCCGCGCCACCCAGACCGTCGACCTCGCGCCGCAGAACGCCCGGTTCGTCCGCATGCAGGGCCTCAAGCGCGCCACGGGCTGGGGCTTCTCGCTCTGGACGATGGCCGTGCTCGACAGCTCCGGCACGGACGTGGCGCAGGGCAAGGCGGCCAGTTCGCTGTCGGTGGCCGACGGCAACCCGCCCGAGCGGGCCTTCGACGGCGACCCGAACACCCGCTGGACGTCGGCCTACGAGGACAACCAGTGGCTGCAGGTCGACCTCGGCGCCGCGACCGCGTTCGACAAGGTCGTGCTGACCTGGGAAACCGCCTACGCGGCGACCTTCAAGATCCAGGTGTCGCAGGACGGCGACACGTGGACCGACGCGGCGTCGGTGGACAACAGCCCGAAGCCGCTGACCTTCCTCGTCAACGGCGTCAAGGTGTTCGCCCGCGGCGGCAGCTGGGGCTGGGACGAGCTGCTGCGCCGGATGCCGGCCGAGCGGACCGACGCCGTCGTCTCCCTGCACCGGGACATGAACTTCACGCTGCTGCGCAACTGGGTCGGCTCGTCCTACCGCCAGGAGCTGTTCGACGCCTGCGACAAGTACGGCATCCTGCTGTGGAACGAGTTCTGGGACGGCTGGTCGACCGACCCGGCCAACCACGACATCTTCCTCGCGCAGGCGAAGGACACCGTGCTGCGCTACCGCCACCACGCGTGCGCGACGGTCTGGTTCGGCTGCAACGAAGGCACCCCGCCGCCGGTGATCGACAACGCGCTGCGGGACATCGTGCACGCCAACACCGATCTGCTGTACCAGGGCAACTCGGCGGGCGGGGTGATCACCGGCGACGGCCCCTACTTCTGGCAGGACCCGAAGCGCTACTTCACCGGTGAGGCGACCGGCGGCAAGTACGGGTTCTGGAGCGAGATCGGGCTGCCGACGGTGTCGGTCGTGGAGAGCATGCGCAACCTCGTCGGCTCCGGCGACCCCGGCTGGCCGATCGGCGCGCCGTGGTTCCTGCACGACTGGTCCACCGGCGGCAACCAGTCGCCGCAGAGCTACCTCGCCGCGATCGACGCGCGGCTCGCGCCCTCGACGAGCCTGGCCGAGTTCTGCCGGAAGGCGCAGTTCGTCAACTACGAGAACATGCGGGCGATCTTCGAGGCGTGGAACACGAAGCTGTGGGCCGACGCGACCGGCGTGCTGCTCTGGATGTCGCACCCCGCGTGGCACAGCACGGTGTGGCAGACCTACGACTACGACCTCGACGTCAACGGCAGCTACTACGGTGCGCGCAAGGGCTGCGAGGCCCGGCACGTCCAGGCCGACCTGACGACGTGGCAGATCCGCGTCGTCAACCACACGCCGGCCCCGTTGAGCGGGGTGACGGTCACCGCCCGGCTGTTCTCCTTGGACGGTGCCTCGCTCGGCGCTCCGGTGCAGCAGAAGCTCGACGTCGCCGCGAACGTGGGCGCTCCGGCGTTCACCGTGCCGTTCGACGCCGGGCACCCGGACCTGCACCTGCTCCGGCTGACCCTGACCGACGCGGGCGGGGCGGTGCTGGCGGAGAACACGTACTGGCGCTACCGCAGCGACACGGCCATGCGCGCGCTCAACCAGCTGCCGGGCGCGCGGCTGACGTCGTCGTTGAAGGCCGACGGCGACGCCTTCACCGCGACCGTCCGCAACGACGGGCGGACGGTCGCGGCGATGATCCGGCTGTCGCTGCGCGAGCGCAACGGCGTCGACCGCGTCCTGCCGACCCGCTACGGCGACAACTACTTCTGGCTGTTGCCGGGGGAGAGCCGCACGGTCCGCGTCGAGCCGCGGCGGCGCGTGCCGGGCGCGCGGCTGCAGGTCGAGGCCTACAACGTGGCGGCGAAGCTGACGTCGTAGCCGCGTTCGTGCGGGCGCACGAATCGACGAGGTGAATTCGTCCCTCCCGACGAACTAGGCTGGCGGTGTCCCGCCTAGCTTCGGGAGGTGCTCGTTTCGGTGAACCTGCGCCCGCACGCCAGCCTCGGCCGCGTCCTCGACGACCTGGGCGGCACGCTCCTAGACCTCGTCCTCGGGGACGCCGACCGGCCCGGCGGCATCGGCGGCGTCGCGATCCACGACCCGCTCGACGAGCCCGCGCTCCCGCAGCACGCGCTGGTGCTGGGCGTCGGCCTCGCCGAACCGGACGAGGTGGTGCGCCAGCTGCGGATCCTGGCCCGCCACGACGCCGCCGGGCTGGTGCTGCGGGCGCCGGTCACCGTGACGGCCGCGATCACCGCCGCCGTCGAGGAGTCCGGCGTCGCGCTGCTAAGCCTGGCCCGCGGTGCGTCGTGGGCCCAGCTGGCGGCGATGCTGCGGTCGCTGCTGGCCGAGGGGGACGTCGGCGACGCCGAACCGGAGACCCTGGCCGGGCTGCCCTCGGGTGATCTCTTCGCCGTGGCCAACGCGATCGGGGCGCTCATCGACGCGCCGGTGACCATCGAGGACCGCCGCTCGCGCGTGCTCGCGTTCTCCGGCCGCCAGGACGAAGCCGACCCCTCGCGCGTCGAGACCATCCTGGGGCGGCAGGTGCCCGAGCGGTTCTCCCGGATGCTGGCCGACCGCGGGGTGTTTCGCGAGCTCTACCGCAGTGACCGGCCGGTGTACGTCGACCGCCCGCCGGAGAGCCCCGACGGGTTCATGATCCCGCGCGTCGCCGTCGCGGTCCGGGCCGGCGACGAGATCCTCGGCTCGATCTGGGCGGCGGTCCGCGAACCGCTGACCCCCGACCGCACCCAGGCGCTGTGCGACGCGGCCCGCCTGGTGGCACTGCACCTGCTGCGCGTCCGGGCCGGCGCCGACGTCGAACGCCGGCTGCGCGCGGACCTGCTGAGCACGGCCCTCGAAGGCGGGGCGGCCGCCCGGGAAGCGTTGAGCCGCCTGGGGTTGGCCGACCAGCCGGTCGTCGTGCTTTCGCTGGCGGTGCTGGAAAACGGTGCCGAGGACGCGGAGCTCGCCACCGAGCGGCAGCGGCTGGCCGACGGCCTCGCGATGCACCTGAGCGCGGTCCACCCGCGCTGCGCGGCGGCGCTCGTCGGCGACACGGCGTACGGGCTGGTCCCGGTGACCCGCGACGCCGACGGCGAACGCCGCGCGCTGCGGATCGCGAAGGACTTCCTGGACCGGGTGGGCGACCGCGTCCGGGCCGTCATCGGCATCGGACCGGTGGCGCGCAGCGCGGCCGAGCTCCCGGAAGCCCGCGACAGCGCGGACCGCGCGTTGCGCGTGCTGCGGTCGGGCAGCGGCGCGGGCCGCCGCGTGGCGTCGCTGGCCGACGTGCACGTCGAGGCGCTGCTGCTGGAGCTGCAGGACCTGGTCGCGGCGCGCGGCGACCGCCCGACCGGCCCGGTCGCCCGCCTGCTCGACTACGACGAGCAGCACCACGCCCACCTCGTCGAGACGCTGCGGGCCTGGCTCGACGCGTTCGGCGACGTGATCGCCGCGTCGGCCGCCGTGCACGTCCACCCGAACACGTTCCGGTACCGCCTGCGCCGGCTGGCCGAGGTCGGCGGCTTCGACATGGCGGACCCGGAGGCTCGTTTCGCGGCGATGCTCCAGCTCCGGGTGGTGGCCCCGCCGGCGGGTTGAGGCCGGCTGGGCGGCTTCGGCAGCTCGACACCCCCCGTGATGCTCGAGCTTCGAGTGGTCGCGCCGCGGCGGCACCCGCTTTGCCGCGCGCCCGGCCGGCGTCGGCGGCCCCAACCGGCCTCGGCGCCCCAGCGACCGGCCCGCCCGAAATGTCGGTGATTAACTACCGACCTTCGACTCCAACATGGTGACTTACCTACTTTCGACCGGTGTGCGACCCCTTCGGGGCATGTGACCCTGCTCGGACTTCACGACAGGTGATCAAGTTTCCACGGAGGTGTACCGGGTGTCACGCAAACGGATCATCGCGGGGACGGCGGCGGTGAGCGCGGCCGTCGTCGCGGTGTCACTGGCCACGACCGGCTCGCCGGCCTACGCGACCATCGCGCAGCCGTCGATGCACGCGCTGAACGCCCTCGCGATGCCGTTCGGCAGCGTCGTGCGGTCGCAGCAGGAGATCGGCGGCGTGCCGGTGTTCGGCGGCCAGCTGGTCCAGCTGCGCGACAAGGCCGGCGCGGTCCTCGCGACGCACGGCCGCACCACGAAGAAGACCAGCGGTGCGTTCCCGGCGAGCGACGCCGGTGCCGCGGACGCCGCCATCGCGGACGTCGCCCAGCGCACCGGCCTCGCCGAGAACACCCTCAAGGCCGACGCGCCCCGCGCGTACTGGTACGACGCCACCCTCGGCGGTGGGAAGGGCGACGGCATCGCCGTGCCGGCCTACCAGGTCACCGTGCACGGCGCGAAGCTGAACGACAAGTGGACCGAGGTAGTCAAGGCCGGCACGCGGGACGTCCTGACGTCGTGGTCGGAGGTCCGCGAGGCCAACCGGGACGTCTGCGACGCCAACCACAAGGTGGTCAGCGGCAGCACCGAATCCGTGCGCTGCGGCACCGCTTTCGACGTCACCCGCAAGGAAGGCGGCGCCGAGTCGGGCGTCGCCGACGTCAACAACGTCTACACCTTCTTCGGCCAGGCTTCGGACTTCTACCAGAAGTACGTCGGCGTCGACCTCACGAACCTCATCGGCGCCGACTACTCCGACGGCACCGGCAAGGCGCTGCGCGGCACCGTCCGGATCTGCGTCAGCGGCGAATGCCCGTTCGCCAACGCCTTCTGGGACGGCGAGCAGATGGCCTTCGGCGAAGGCGTCACCACCGACGACATCACCGGCCACGAGCTCACCCACGGTGTCACCCAGCACACGTCCGGCCTGAGCGGCGGCCAGGCCGACTCGATCAACGAGGGCCTGTCCGACGTCTTCGGCAAGTTCATCGGCATCACCTCGAACGACCCGAACGACACCGGCGACAACCGCTGGCTGCTCGGCGCGGGCTCGTCGCTCGGCGCGATCCGGAACATGAAGGACCCGCGCTCGTCGCTCAAACCGCAGCCGGACATGGTCAACGGCCCCGGCTGGGACACGAACAACCCGGACGAGCACATCAACGACGGCGTCGTCAACAAGGCCGACTACCTCATCACCGACGGCGACACCTTCAACGGCCGGACGGTCCGCGGCCTCGGCCTCGACAAGTCCGTCCAGATCTGGTGGGGCGTCGAGAACACGCTCACCCAGAGCGCGACGTTCAAGGACGTCGGCGACGCCCTCAACTCCTCCTGCGCGGCGCTCGCCAAGGCGGGCACCGCGGGCATCACCGCCGACGACTGCACCCAGGTCGGCAACGCGGTGAAGGCCACCCAGCTGGACCAGGACCCCAGCTAGTCGCATTTGCGCCGAAGGCCGCTCCGGGAGCCCGGAGCGGCCTTCGGCCTGCAAAACCGGTTGGTGGCCCGGAGAACCGCCGCTACGCTGCCCGGAGTCCGAGACCGCGTCGAACGAAGGGAGCCGGCCGTGCGCGTCGCCGTCGTCTCCCGCCCGCGGTCCGAGGTGATCCTCGTGTCCCCGCGCCCCCGGTGCCTGCCGCGCGGCTCGCACCGGCACCCCGTGCCGCACTCCACTGCGTCGTTCTCCACTGCGTCATCCTCCACTGTGGACTGACCGGCACGGTGCGGAATCGCGCCGCCACCACCGGATCGTCCGCAAAGGACAGCGCCATGCGCACGCACGACCTGACCACCGTCCGCAACCTCGGCATCCTCGCCCACGTCGACGCGGGCAAGACCACCGTCACCGAACGGATCCTGCACGTCACCGGAGCCACCCACAAGACCGGCGAGGTCCACGACGGCACCACCGTCACCGACTTCGACCCGCAGGAACGCGACCGCGGCATCACGATCTTCGCCGCGGCCGTCGGCTGCACGTGGCGCGGCCACCGGCTCACCGTCGTCGACACGCCCGGCCACGTCGACTTCACCGCCGAGGTCGAGCGGTCGCTGCGCGTCCTCGACGGCGCGATCGCCGTGTTCGACGGCGTCGCGGGGGTCGAGCCGCAGAGCGAAACCGTGTGGCGCCAGGCCGACCGGCACGGCGTCCCGCGGATCGCCTTCGTCAACAAGCTCGACCGCGCGGGCGCCGACCTCGACGCGGCCGTCGCGTCGATCCGGGCGCGGCTGCACCCGGCGCCGCTGGTCGTGCAGCTGCCGATCGGGCGCGAGGACGGCTTCACCGGTGTCGTCGACCTCGTGCGCCTGCCGGAGGACGCCTCGGCGGAGGCACGGCGGCGGCGCCGGGTGCTCGAAGAGGCCGTCGCCGAGCTGCACCCGGTGGCGCTGGACGAGTTCTGCGCCACCGGGACGATCTCGGCGGAGACCTTGGAAAAGGCCCTGCGGGCGCTGACCCTCAGCGGCGACGGGCTCGTCGTGCTGTGCGGCGCGGCCTACCGCGACCGCGGGATCGAGCCGCTGCTCGACGCCGTGGTGGCCTACCTGCCGTCGCCGCCGGACGTCCCGCCGGTGCGCGCCGACCGGCCCGCCGATCCGGCGGCGCCGCTGGCCGCGCTGGTGTTCAAGGTGGTCGCGACCGCCACCGGCCGGCTGACGTACGTGCGGGTGTATTCGGGAACGCTGCGGAAGGGGGATCAGGTGCGCGACGGCGAGCGCGTCGAGCGCGTCGCGCGGGTGCTGCGCGTGCAGGCGGACCGGCACGCGCAGCTGGACTGCGCGGTGGCCGGCGACATCGTGGCGGTGGCCGGGCCGAAGACGGCCCGGGTCGGCGCCACGCTCTGCGCGCCGGACGCCCCGGTGCTGCTGGAGCCGCCGCCGACGGCGGACCCGGTGGTCTCGGTGGCCGTCGAAGCCCGCCGGGCGGGTGACGGCGAACGGCTGGCATCGGCGCTGGCGCGGCTGGCGGAGGAGGACCCGTCGCTGGTCGTGCGGACCGATCCGGAGACCGGGCAGACGCTGCTGTCCGGCCTGGGCGAGCTGCACCTGGAGGTGGCGGTGGAGAAGCTGCGGCTCGACCGCGGGCTCGAAGTCGCGGTCGGCCGTCCTTCGGTCGCGCATCGCGAAACCGTGGTCCGCGGGCTGTCCGGGCTGCTGTACCGGCACGTCAAGCAGGACGGCGGGGCGGGCCAGTTCGCCCACGTGGTCCTCGACGTCGAGCCGGCCGCCGAGGGCTTCGAGTTCGCCTCGGCGGTCGTCGGCGGCCGGGTGCCGCGCGAGTACGTCCGCGCGGTCGAAGCCGGGTGCCGGGACGCCCTGGCCGAGGGGCCGCTGGGCGGGCACCCGGTGACGGGCCTGCGGGTGGTGCTGACCGACGGGACGACCCACCCGAAGGACTCGTCGGACCCGGCGTTCCGCACGGCGGGGCGGCTCGGCCTGCGGGAAGCCCTGCGCGCGTGCGAGCTGCGGCTGCTGGAACCGGTCGCCGAGGTGGCGGTGACGGTGCCGGCGGAAGCGGTCGGCACGGTGCTCGGCGACCTCGCGGCCCGCCGCGGCCGCGTGGCGGGTTCGCAGGTCCGCGCGGGCACGGCCGTGGTGACGGCGACGGTCCCGGTGGCCGAGCTGTTCGGCTACGCGAACCGGCTGCGCAGCCGGACGCAGGGCCGCGGCACGTTCACCGCGACGCCGTCCGGCTACGCCCCGGTGCCGTAAGCGTCGTGAGTGTTGAGCCGGGTTTTAACCCGGCTCAACACTCACGACCCGCCGGCCGAAGCGACTCCGGCGAGGAGGGCGTCGACGTCGGCTTCCGTCGTGTACGGCGCGATGCCCGCCCGGACCGCGCCCGTGTCGCCGAGCCCGAGGTGCCGCGAGCACTCGATGGCGTAGAAACTCCCCGCCGGCGCGTTCACGCCCAGCGCCCCGAGGTGCTCGTACACCGCCTGTGACGCGACGCCGTCGACGGAGAACAGGACCGTCGGTGTGCGGTGCCGGTCCGGTGCGCCGTACCGCGTCACGCCCGGGAGCGCGGCCAACCCGGCCTCCACCCGCGCGAGGAGCGCGTTTTCGTGGTCCTCCAACGCCGCCAAGGACTCGAGCAGCCGCGCGCGGCGGGAGCCCGAACCCGGCACCAGGCCCGCCAGGAAGTCGATCGCCGCGGTCGTGCCGGCCAGCAGCTCGTACGGCAGCGTCCCCAGCTCGAACCGCTCCGGGACCGCGTCGGTCGACGGCAGCAGCTTGTCCGGGTGCAGCGTCTCCAGCAGCGACGGCGCCGCGGCGACCAGGCCCAGGTGCGGGCCGAGGAACTTGTACGGCGAGCACGCGTAGAAGTCGGCTCCCAGTGCCGTGACGTCGAGGGGGGCGTGCGGGGTGAGGTGCACGCCGTCGACGTACAGCAGCGCGCCGGCCTCGTGCACCGCGGCCGCGATCGCCGGGATGTCCGGCCGGGTGCCGAGCAGGTTCGACGCCGCCGTCACCGCCACCAGCCGCGTCCGCTCCGACAGCAGGTCCGCGACGGCGGTGGTCGCCAGCAGTCCGGTCGCGGGGTCGAAGTCGGCCCAGCGCACGGTCGCGCCGGCGGCCGCCGCGGCCTGCACCCACGGCCGGATGTTCGCGTCGTGGTCGAGCCGGGTGACGACGACCTCGTCGCCCGGTCCCCAGTTCTTGGCCAGCGCGCGGGAGAAGTCGTAGGTCAGCTGCGTCATGCTGCGCCCGAAGACGACCCCGCCCGGATCCGCGGCCAGCAGGTCGGCGACGGCCTGGCGCGCCTCGGCGACCACCGCGCTCGCCCGGCGCTCGGCCGCCGTGACGACGCCGCGGTTGGAGATCCCGGAGCACATCGTGCCGGCCACCGCCTCGCCGACGACGTCGGGAACCTGCGAGCCACCCGGACCGTCGAAGTGCGCGGCGGAGAGGGCGGGGAAGTGCTTGCGGATCGTCTGCACGTCGTAGCTCATGGCGTCAGCGTGCCAGGAACCCGGCGGTTGCGGGGGTGCCCGCGGGCCCGCCGTTCGTTGCCGTGCTTGTAGTTGCCGGTGGCGCGGGCCATCAGCGGCTGGTGGGTGATCGTGACGGTGCCGTTTCCCCGGGGTGGAACCGGGGGTTTCCCGGATGGCGCCGGAGCGGGGGCCCGACAGAATGCGAGGGATGATCAGAGGGGGACGAGGGGTGCGGGCCAAACTGGGGAACGCGTACGTGCTGCTGGGCGCGCAGGTGCTCGTCCTGGCGGTGCTGCTGGTGTCGTACACCAGCGGCCGCCTGAGGTTTCCCGCTTACCGCGTCGACCTGGACGTCTACCGGCTCGGCTCGGCGGCGCTGTTGCACGGCGACGCGCTGTACGGCACCCTCCCGCCGACCGGCGACGGCCAGCTGCTGCTGTTCACCTACCCGCCGTTCGCGGCGGTCGTGCTGGCGCCGCTGGCCGTGCTGCCGTACTGGGCGGCCTGCCTGGTGGCCACCGTGGGCACCCTCGGCTTGCTGGCGTTGGTGCTGGTCACGGTGCTGCGGGCGCTCGGCGCGCGAGCCGGCCGGCGGCGGGTCGCGGTGCTCCTCCTGGCGGCCGAAGTCCTCGAGCCGGTGCTGCGCACGGTGTACGCGGGGCAGCTCGACCTGCTGCTGCTCGCCCTCGTCGTGCTCGACGTTCTCGTGGACACCCCGCGGTGGCCGCGCGGCCTGCTGATCGGGCTCGCCGCCGCGATCAAGCTGACCCCGGCGGTGTTCCTGCTGTACTTCCTGCTCCGCCGGGACACCCGGGCCGCCATCACGAGCATCGTCACGTTCCTGGCCGCGACGGCGCTGGGCTTCCTGCTGGCCGGCGCCGACTCGGTGCGGTACTGGACGGGCGCGCTCTGGGACACCGGCCGCGTCGGCGAGCCGACCTACGCCGGCGACCAGTCGCTGCTGGGGCTGCTCGCCCGCGCCGGCGTGCCCGCCGACGCGCGGACCGCGTGGTGGCTGCCGCTGGTGGCGGTGGTCCTCGTGCTGACCGCGCTGGGCGTGCGGCGCGCGCTGAACGCGGGGGAGCGGACGGTCGCGCTCGGCGTCAATGCCGTCGGCGGCCTGCTGATCTCCCCGATTTCGTGGACGCACCACTGGGTCTGGGCCGTGGTCGTGCTGCTCGGCTGGGCGGAGCTGGCGCGCCGCACCCGCCGGCGCGGGTTCGCCGTCGTCGCCGGGGTCGGCGCGGTGCTGTTCGTCGCCGGGCCGCAGTGGTGGTGGCCGCGCGGCGGGGAAACCGAACGCGACTGGACGTTCCTCCAGCAGCTGACCGGCAACGGCTACGTCCTCTTCGGGCTCGCCGTGCTGGTCACCGCCGTGCTGGTCCGCTTCCCGCGGCCGGTCGACGACTTCAGCGGTGCCGTTCCGGCCGTCGCCACAGCCAGCCCGCGCCGAGGATGAGCATCGCCGTGCCGAGCGCCAGCGCGAGGCAGATCCCGGCGGTGTTCATCGGCAGCACGTCGGTGACCGCCTGCGGCAGCGGCAGCAGCGCGGCCAGGCCGGCCACGGTGTAGACGGTGCCGGCGGCGACCAGGAACCGGGCGGCCAGGCGCGAGGAGCGGGTGCAGAACACCGCGGCGGCTCCGGTCAGCAGGTGCGCCAGCGCCCACGGCCCGGACACCGAGAACACACCGAACAGCTCGTGCGGGCCACTGCCGTCGGCGACCCCGGACATCAGCTCCAGCGCGGCGAGCACGAGGAACAGCAAGCCGATCAGCATGCCCATGCCCTGCACGGGGGCGGGGCCGCGCCGGGTCCCGGGTTCGGTGGCCGTCATGTTCACCAGGTTCCCCGTGCGGCGTCTTTTAATGCACCCCTCAAGGGGTATTCGGGGCGTCGACGAAAGGGAAGCCGATGACCGAGTACCGCCACACCGCGACCGCCGACATCCCCGCCGACGAGCTGTTCGCGTTCCTGAGCCACCCCGAGAACCTGCCGCGGTACTTCCCGGAGATGAAGGTGGCCGAGCCGAAGGGCGGCGACAGCGTCCACGTCGAGGCGGAGGTGCACGGCCACCGCGTCGCGAGCGAGGCCTGGCTGCACACCGACGCGGCGACCCGCTCGCTGAAGTGGGGCGCGGAAGGCCCCGACGACTACCACGGCGAACTGCGGATAGCCGAGGACGGCCCGGCGTCGTCGGAGATCACGGTGACGCTGCACAGCGTCCGCGAAGCCGAAGGCGACGAGGTCCAGCGGGGCCTGGAGCAGACGGTCGCCGCGATGACCCACGCGGCCACCTCGGACGCCGACGTCGAAGCGGCCGAGGGGCAGGGTGGCTGGACGTCCTACGACAAGGGGGAATCGTCGAGCTGAGGTTCGATTTCACCTCATTGTGTGGCTAGCCGGACGGAATCCGCTCTCGTAGGTTGATTGCCTCTCTTCCCCCGGCGAAGGCGGCCCCTCCATGCCCGACGCAGACCCGCGCGCCGGCGTGCTGTCCAAACGCGCGCTGGTGACCGCGTCGCACGCGGTCGAACGCGCGGCCCTCGCCGACGGCGCCGGCGCCGACACCGTGGTGTTCGCGCTGTTCCAGCGGTTGCCGTACTTCGAACGCGAACGCGAGGTGTACGCGCGGATCGCGCGGAAGGCCGCCGTCACGGTCGTCGGCATGGTCGGCTCGGGCCGGCCCGACCTGCCGCACGGCGTCACGCCGGTGCTGCTGCGCCCCGACGAGCCGATGGCGCGCGAGTGGTCGGTCGTGGTGCTGTCGCCGACGTTCGGGGCGTCCGTCGTCGCGCGGGACCTCGAGGAGATCGACCCGCAGGCGACGTCGGTCGAGCGGGCGCGGCTGTTCCGCGGCCGCTGGGGGCTGCGGCGCGACGAGGCGTACGCCGAGGTGGTCCGGCTGCGCGACGCGATGGGCGACCGGCTGCCGCCGGCGGTCCGGCGGCAGGTCGGCCAGGTCCTGGCGTCGGTGGAAACCCCGGCGGAGCTGGACATCGAGAGCCGCGCGGAGGCCGCGCTGCGGCACCTGGCGTCCCGGCTGGACGCCGCCCGCGCCTCGGCGCCGGTCCGGGTGGGCCCGGCGGTCGACCCGGACACGGGGCTGGACACCCTCGCCGGCCTCACGCGCTGGCTCGGCGACGCGACGGACACGGTGCCGCTCGGCCTGGTCCTGGTGGTGGTCGACGACCTGGCGGCCGTCGAACGCCGGCACGGCACGCGCGTCCGGATGCACACGGAGCAGAACATCGCCGAACTCCTGCGCGGCGGCCTCCGCCCCGTCGACCGCGCGGTCCGGCTCGGCCCGGGGGAGTTCCTGGTGATCCAGCCGGCCGTTTCGGCGGCGGCGCTGACGGCGCGCGGCCGCCACCTGGAATCGAGGCTGGCGGCGCTGCACGCGACTTACCCGTTCGTGGACCTGCACCCGCGGACGACGACGTTGCTGACCCGCCGTCGCCCGCTGCCGCTGCGGAAGCTGCGCGCCCAGGTGCGGGAGGTGCCGGCGGTGCCGTTGTGGCCGCCGAGCCAGGGCTCGCTGCCGATTCCGCCGGAGCCGCAGGGCACGGCGGTGGGCGCCCGGTTCCGCTGAAGGTCACCCAAAGTGTATAACGACCTATACGGCCGTCGTCGGGACAGTGTTCCAGCCGGATCTGCGATCATGACGCCGTGAAGCCACGCCGCTGGAACCCCGACACCGTCGCGCCGCCGCTGGGCCGCTACAGCCACCTGGCGGAGGTGCCCGCCGGGTACCGGCTGGTCTTCCTCGCCGGGCAGCTCGGCGTGGGCCCGGACGGCGTCCTCGCCGGCTCCGGCGCCGAAGCCCAGGGCAACCGGATCTTCGCCAACCTCGGCGCGCTCCTCGCCGCCGAAGGCGCCGGGCCGGAACACCTCGTCAAGCTGCTGACGCTGGTCGCGGGTACCGAGCACCTCGACGGCTACCGCGCCGCGCAGGCCGAAGCCTTCGCGCGGTGGTTCCCGGACGGCGACTACCCCGCGCAGACCCTCGCGGTCGTCGCGGGGCTGGCGCGACCCGAGTACGCCGTGGAGGTCGAGGCGGTCGCCGCCGTGCCGGGCTAGGCGAAGAGTGTCAGCGCCAGCCCGGTGCCGATGATCAGCACGCACGCCGCGATCGTCGTGCGCCGGTAGTGCAGGATCAGCGCCGCGAACTCGCGCAACAGCGCGCTCGGCAGGAAGTACCGCGCGGTCGGCGCCCCCGTCGCGTCGAAGGGCAGGCCGAGCCGGCGGCACTCGACGGCCGTGCGGAAGACGTGGTAGTTGCTCGTCACCGCCAGCACGCGGTGCGGCCGCACGCCGCCGGGCAGCAGGTCCGCCGAAAACCGGAGGTTCTCCTCGGTCGTCGTCGCGCGGTCCTCGCGGCGGATCCGGTCGGCCGGGATCCCGCGGGCGACCAGGTACTCGTGCATCGCGGCGGCCTCGGTGACGGTCTCGCCCGGACCCCGGCCGCCGGACACCACCACCAGCGGCGGTTCCGCTTCGCGCTCGAACAGCCGGATCGCGCGCTCGAGCCGGGCGGCCAGCAGCGGCGTCACGCGGTCGCCCGCCAAGCCGCAGCCGAGGACGATGATCGCTTCGACCCCGGTGCGGCGCCGCAGCCTGCCGTACAGGATCGAGTAGCCGAGCAGGGACGCGAACAGGAACCCGAAGTAGCACGCGAGCACCGCCGCCGTCGTGACCAGCGCCGAGCCCCACCGCCCGAGCGGCACGAAGAACAGGCCCTCGAGCACCAGCAGGCCTACGCCGAGGACGAACGACAACAGGTTCCCGAGGCTCCGGCCCTCGCGCCGGACCATCCGGACGCCGTTGCCGATCAGCGCGGCCGGCAACACCACCGCGACGAGCACCGCGACCGCCGCCAGCAGCCCGGCCAGCACCGGGGTCAGCCACTCCAGGTGCAGGGCCGCGCGCAGCAGCCACAACGCGGTGAGCAGGAGCGCGATCCCGAGCCAGACGGCGTTGCCGAGCCGGCGGGGTTCGCGGGCCAGGCGGACCGCGAACACCAGCAGCGCCACGGCGGCGCAGCCGGGCAGCACGGCGTTCGTGACGCTCACCCCCTCCCGTGCAAGGCCAACGTAGAGCACGCTGCCGGGAACCGGGCGGCGGCACGGCGATCTGTCATGGTGGAGGGGTGAGCGACCGGCGACCGGCCTTCGTGCTGCACGAGCACTGGCGCCCGCGGCACCACTTCGACCTCCGGCTGGAGGAGGGTGGCGTGCTGCGCTCGTGGGCCGTGCCGCGCGGGCTCCCGCCGGACGCGCGCGGCAACCGGCTCGCCGTCGCCGTGCCCGACCACGGGCTCGACCATCTCGGCTACGAGGACGACACGAAGAAGGTCGCCGACACCGGCTGGTGGGAGGAGCACGACCGCACGGACAAGCGCCTCCTGTTCACCCTGCACGGCCGGACGGGCGCGGTCCGCTACGCGCTGATCCGCACCGACCGCGACTGGCTGCTGCACCGCACCCGCGACCAGCCGGGAGACGCCGATGCGCGCTGAAGTCCTCTCCGCCACGCCCACGCTCTTCCGCGACGACCTCGCACTCGACGAGGACGCCAACACCGCGTTGCTGACCTGGTTGCACGACCGTGTCGACGGCGTCTTCGTCGCCGGGACGACGGGCGAGTTCCCGGCGCTGGACCGCGCCGAACGCCGGACGCTCGCCGGGATCGCGCTGGACGTGTTCGGCGCGGAGCGCACGATCGTGCACGTCGGCGCGGCGAGCACGCGCGAAGCCGTTTCCCTGACGAAGGACGCCCTCGCTGCGGGTGCCACGCGGCTGGCCGTGATCACGCCCTACTACCTGCCTGCGGACGCCGACGCGGTCCGCCGGCACTTCGCGGCGGTGCGCGAGGCGGCGGGCGACGCCGACGTCTACGGCTACCTCTTCCCGGAACGCACCGGCGTGACGCTGTCGCCGGCGGAGTTCGCCAAGACGGGCCTGCGTGGCGGCAAGCTGTCAGGCGCCGCGGCGACCCGGTTCGCCGACTTCCGTGCGGCCCTGCCGGAGGCGCGGTTCTGGTCGGGTGCGGACACCGACGTCGCGGCGGTGGCCCGGGCCGGCGGGGCGGGCGTGGTGTCCGGGCTGTCGGCGGCGTTCCCGGAACCCTTCACGGACCTGGCGGCCGCGGTCGAGGCCGGCGACGCCGAAGCCGGCCGCACTGCCCAGGCCCGCGCCGACGCCGTCCGGGCTGCGCTGGGCGGCACGGTCGAAGGGATCAAGGAGGCGGTCCGGGTGCGGGGCTTCGGGAACGGTCTGCTGCGGATGCCCGCCCCGGCCCCGCCCGTGGAGCGGATCGCGGCCTACGCCCGCAGCTGAACCCCCGCGCGCATCGCCCGGTGCGCCCAGTGGCCCAGCACCGCGAGCAGCGCGATCTCCAGCACCATCATCAAGCGTTCGACCAGGCCGGTCGCCACCGTCGGGAGGTGGCCGCCGAGCACCACGTTGACCGCGAACGGCACGATGAACGGCAGGTAGAACGGGATCGCCGCCAGCGCCAGCCGCCGCGACCAGGTCGCGAAGCGCCGCCAGCGCGGGTCGTCGCGGTGCCGCCGCCCGAGCGCCCAGCCGACGACCGGGAGGCTCAGGCACGTCACGGCCGACGCGTAGAGGTGGATCTTGCCGGTGGCGGTGATGGCACCGCCTTGCGGGTCCTTCGCGAAGACGGCGACGGCCAGCAGGCTCACGCACCACAGCGCCTTCGCCGCCACCAGCGCCGGGTTCGCCAGCAGGCCCCGCCGGTAGAGCGCCACCAGCAGCAGCGCCGAGCCGGTGCTGGTGAGCAGCAGCGCGCCGTCCCACATCCAGCGGCCGGGGCTCAGCGCGTAGTCGCTGAGCATCGTGCTCACCGGGTCGAGCGGGGCGAGCCGCCGGTCGAGGTGAAGCACGGCCAGCAGCACAACGGCGCCGGCGAACGCGGCCAGGGCGCCGGGCACGAGCAGCCGGGCGCGGAGACGGGGACGGACGGGCGCGGGGTACAGCATGTAGAGGGACACTCCCGGGCGGCTCGGCTGGTTCAAGCGGAGCCGCGGACGCTACCCGTGACCATTCCGTGATCGACACGCGACACGCCCGAGATGTGACCCGGACCACTCAGCGGTCGCCGTCCTGCGGGATCTCCGCCGAGTCCGTCAGCCGCAGCTTGCGCCGCGCCCGCTGGTAGAAGGTCGTCATCCCGAGCCGGACGACCCGGGCGGCGCTGGGCCGGGCCCGCAGGTCGAGGCGGTCGCCGGGGGAGACGTACCCCGCGACCTGGCCGTCGACCTCCACCGCCAGCCTGCCGCTGGTCGGCAGCAGCTCCAGCGTCACCTCGTCGTGCACCGACAGCACCACGCCCCGGCTGTACGCCGAGTGCGGCGCCGCGGGCGTGACCAGCAGCGCCTCCACCGACGGGCTGGTGATCGGGCCGCCGGCGGAGAAGCTGTACGCCGTCGACCCGGTCGGCGTCGCGACCACCACCGCGTCCGCCGAGTAGCTGACAAATGGCTGGCCGCCGACGCGGACCGCGACCACCGCGCTGCCGTCGCCGGGCACGCGGACCACGGCGATGTCGTTGAACGCCGTGATCTTCCGCCCCTCCAGCACGGCGTCCACGGCCAGCCGCGGCTCCACCGTGAACTGGTGGTCGTCGATGGCCGAGAGCGCGCCGGGCAGGTCCGGCACGTCGACCTCGGCCAGGAAACCGAGCTTGCCGAGGTTCACCCCGAGCACCGGCGCGCGCTGCCCGTCGGCCAGCCGCATGGCCCGCAGCATCGTGCCGTCGCCGCCGAGGCTGACGACCAGGTCGGACCGGCGGCCGAGCTCCTCGGCGCTCACCCCGACCGCCGCGCAGTTGAGGCGGACGATCTCGTCGGCGATGCCGAGGATTTCGATGTTCCGGTTGCCCGCCCAGCCGAGCACGGCCTCGACGGCGGCCGCGGAGTCGCGGCGGGGGTGCAGCACGAGTCCCGCGGAGTGCATGTCAGCGGCCCCGGACGGGGGAAGAGAGCGTCATGCGCTCAGTCTGCCCGCTCCCGCCTTCCGTCGCGAGAACCGCAGCGCGCCGTCGTCGATCTTGCCGTGCCGGAGCTTGACGACGTCGTGGGCGTAGCTCATGCCCAGCTGCCACGGCGCCCGCGACCCGGCCTTCGGGAATTCGTCGATCGAGCGCAGCACGTACCCGGCGTCGAAGTCGAGCAGCGGCCGTTCGGTGACCGCCGGATCGTCGTTGACCGGGACGGCCTGGTCGTAGCCGTGCCGGTCGAGGTGGCGCAGCAGCCGCACGACGTATTCGCCGACGAGGTCGGCCTTGAGCGTCCACGACGCGTTCGTGTACCCGATCGTGAACGCGAAGTTCGGCACGCCGCTGAGCATCATCCCCTTGTACGCCATGGTTTCCGGCAGCTTGACGGGGTCGCCGTCGACGACGAGGTCGATGCCGCCGAAAGCCAGCAGCCGTAGCCCGGTGGCGGTGACGACGACGTCCGCGTCGAGGTGGTCGCCCGACTCCAGCCGGATGCCGGTCTCGGTGAAGGTCGCGATCCGGTCGGTGACGACCGAGGCGTCGCCGCGCTTGATGGACCGGAACAGGTCGCCGTCCGGCACCAGGCACAGCCGCTGGTCCCACGGCTGGTAGCGCGGCTTGAAGTGGGTGTCGACGGCGTACCCCGGCGGCAGCTGCTTCATCGCGGCCTTGCGGATGAGCGCCTTGACCACGCCCGGGCGGCGCCGGCTGAGCTGGTAGATCAGCGTGCTCACGGCGACGTTCTTCCAGCGCGCGATCGGGTAGGCCAGCTTCGGGCCGAGCAGGCCGCGCAGCCGGTTGGCCAGCGCGTCCTCCGACGGCAGCGACAGGATGTAGGTGGGGGAGCGCTGCAGCATGGTCACGTGCCCGGCGCGGTCGGTCATCGCCGGCACGAGCGTCACGGCGGTGGCGCCGCTGCCGATCACGACGACCTTCTTGCCGGCGTAGTCGAGGTCTTCGGGCCAGTGCTGCGGGTGCACGACGGTGCCGCCGAAGTTCTCGATGCCGGGGAACTCCGGCGTGTGGCCGGCCGCGTAGTCGTAGTAGCCGCTGCAGACGTAGAGGAACTTCGCGGTGAACTCGACCGGTTTCCCGTCGTGCACCGCCTCGACCGTCCACAGAGCGTCCTCAGTGGACCATGCGGCGCGGACCACCTTGTGCCCGAACCGGATGTGCCGGTCGATCCCGGCGTCGGCCGCGGTGTCCCGGACGTACTTCAGGATCGACGGGCCATCGGCGATGGCCTTCGCGTCGGTCCACGGCCGGAACCGGTACCCGAGGGTCTGCATGTCCGAATCGGACCGGACGCCGGGGTAGCGGAAGAGGTCCCACGTGCCGCCGATGGCGTCGCGGGCCTCCAGGATCGTGTAGGTCTTGCGCGGGAACGCGGTCCGCAGGTGGTGCGCCGCGCCGACGCCGGACAGCCCGGCACCGACGATCAGGACCTCGACGTGCTCGGTCATCGGACGGCCTCCGTCCGCCGCGGGCGCCTCATCACGCGCGAAAGCACGGCGTTGTAGTGGGTAGGGGTGATGCGGGCGAGCGCGTCGAACAGGTAGGCGTCCGGGCCGACCAGGATGCGGGCCTTGCCGCGGTCGACGCCGGCGTGGATGATCGCCGCCGCCTTGTCCGGCGACGTCATGGTCATGGCCTCGAACTGCGCGGCCATCTGCTCCTTGGTGCGGCCCAGGCCTTCCGGGTCGCGCCGCATCCGGGCGTTGCGCGCGATGTTGGTCGTGATGCCGCCCGGGTGCACGGTGATCGCGCGGACCGCGGACCCCCGCAGCTCCTGCCGCAGCGACTCGGTGAAGCCGCGGACGGCGAACTTCGCGGCGCAGTACGCGCTCTGGTTCGGCATGCCGAGCAGGCCGAAGACGCTCGAGGTATTCACGATCGCGCCTTCGCCCTGGTCGACGAGGATCGGCAGGAACGCGCGGGTGCCGTGCACGACACCGTGGAAGTTGATGTCGTGCAGCCAGTCGTCGTCCTCGATGACCGCGTCGAGAACCGTGGACGTGACGGCGACCCCGGCGTTGTTGAACACCGCCGCCAGGGGAGCGGGGAGCCAGTCCTTCACTTCGGAGGCGAAGCGCAGCTGGTCGTCGGCGTCGCGGACGTCGAGCACGCGCGTCAGCACCCGGCCGTGCAAGGTGGCCGCGGTGGCTTTGAGACCGTCTTCGTCGATGTCGGCCAGGGCGACCGGCGAGCCGAGCCGGGACAGGCGCGTGGCGAGCGCGCGGCCGATGCCGGACGCCGCGCCGGTGATCACCACCGGGCGGCCGGTGATGCTACGGGGCCGTGACATCGCTGCTCCTCACGTGCTTGTCGATGAGGTCGAGGATCGTGGGCCACGCGCCTTCGGGCAGGTCGTGACCCATGCCGGCGACGGTTTCCCGGCGGGCGCCCCGGATCGCGCGGGCGGTGGCGGCGCCGCCGGTGGGGTGGACCATCCGGTCGCGGTCGCCGTGGATCACCAGCGTGGGCGCGGTGATCTTCCGCAGCAGCGGAGTCCGGTTGCCCGACTTCATGATCGCGGCGAGCTGGCGGCCGACGCCGCCGGAGGTCGGGTCGCGGTCCCAGCCCGTCCCGGCCAGCTCGCGCACGAAAGCCTCGTCGAACGGAAAGCCGTGGGAGCCGATGTGCCGGAACATCCGGACGGCGCTTTCGACCGCCTCTTCCCGGGTTTTCGGCGGCTTCGCGCCCATCATCCGCAACGTCGAGAACGCGGGGCGGCCGAGCAGGCGCGACCCGGTGGTCGACATGATCGACGTCAGGGTGCGGATCCGCTCCGGGTACAGCGCCGCGACGGTCTGGGAGATCATGCCGCCCATGGAGACGCCGGCGATGTGCGCGGTCTCGAGGTCCAGGGCGTCGAACAGGCCGATGGTGTCGGCGGCCATGTCCGTCAGGTCGTACTGCTGCGCCGGGAACCGGCCGGCGAGCATGCCGAGCAGGCTCGGCGGCCGGAAACGCGGGTGCGTCGAGCGCCCGGCGTCGCGGTTGTCGAACCGGATCACCTCGAAGCCGCGGCCGGCCAGCTGTGCGCAGAAGCCGTCCGGCCAGCTGTGCAGTTGCTGACCCAGCCCGGCGACGAGGACGAGGGGCTCGGCGCCGGCGTCCCCGATCCGTTCGTACGCCAGGGAAATCCCCCGGCCGACGTCGGCGATCTGTTCGGTCACTGCTCTCCTCCGGTCGTTCGGCGGCGCACGACCGCGCGGCCGCCCTTGGCGGGGGCGTAGGCCACGCCCCGCGAATGCCAGCGTTCGTCGGGGTCGCGCGTCGGGACCAGCGTGAAGTCCCGCAGCAGGGTCCGCAGCACGACGGTCATCTCCATGGTCGCGAAGGCGGCGCCGAGGCAGCGGCGGGTGCCGCCGCCGAACGGGATCCACTGGTAGAGGTCCGGGCGCGCGCCGGCGAAGCGGTGCGGGTCGAAGGTGGCCGCGCGCGGGAACACCGCGTCGTCGTCGTGGATCAGCGCGATGCTGACGAGCACCGCGTACCCCTTCGGCAGCGTCCAGCGGCCGAGCCGGAAGCCGTCCTGCTTGACCTGGCGGGCGGTCAGGTCGATGACCGGGCGCGTGCGCTGGACCTCGAGGATGGTGGCGTCGAGGAGCGTGCCGTCGTCTTCCCGCAGCTCGTCGAGCAGCGCGGGGTGCCGGCGGAGGCGTTCGACGGCCCAGGCCAGCGTGGTCGCCGTCGTCTCGTGGCCGGCGGTGAGCAGCGTGAGGAGCTGGTCGGCGATCTCGTCGCGGCCGAGCCCGGAACCGTCGTCGTAGCGGGTCTGCAGCATCATCGAGAGGACGTCGTCTTTTGCTTCGCCGCGGGCCTTGGCGATCAGCCGGTCGACGATCGCGTCGTACTCGCGGCGCATCCGTTCGAAGCGGCGCCACGGGTTGAAGCGGCCCTTCTTGGGGATCGGCGCGACGGCCAGCCGGGACCCGAGGGTGACGAACGGCGGCAGCAGCGCGCGCAGCTCGGCGAACTCGGCTCCCTCGGCGCCGAACACCGCGCGCAGGATGGCGTTGAGCGTGATCCGCATCATCGACGGCAGCGTGGCGAACGCCGTGCCGTCGGGCCAGGTCGCGAACTCGCGGAGCGCCTCCTCCTCGACGATCCGCTCGTAGGCCGCCAGCCGCTTCCCGTGGAAGGGCGGGACCAGGAGCTTGCGCTGCCTTTTGTGCTCGTCGCCGGAGAGCGCGAACATCGAGTGGGGGCCGAGCACGCGGCCGAGGTTGACCTCCAGGTTGTCGACGAGGTCGGGGCCGGAGGTGAACAGCTGCTTGATCTCGGCGGGGTCGCTGACCACGACGGCACGGCCGAAGATCGGCACGTTCACGGTGAAGGCGTCCCCGTACCGCTCTCTGAGCCGCCGCATGCCCCGCAGCGGCTGGGTCAGCGCGTACGCGCCTTGGATCGCGCGGGGCGCGGTCGGTCCCGGCGGCAGCCTCACCGCGCTTGTCATGGTCGTCATCGACCCTCCCGAGAGGTGGTACGCGAGCGTACCGTCGGTACGGTACGCCGGTGTACCATCTCCTTTCAAGGGGAGGGAGATACGGTGACTTCCGTGGATGTCGACACCCGCACGCACCGGCAGCGGCTGCTGGACGGGCTGGCCGCGTCGATCACCGAGGAGGGCTTCCGCGAAACGACGGTCGCCGGCATCGTCCGCCGTGCGCGCACGTCCCGCCGGACGTTCTACGAGCACTTCTCCAGCCGTGAGGAGTGCCTGATCGCGCTGCTGGCCGACGCGAACCGCGCGATGATCCAGCAGATCTCCGACGCCGTCGACCCGGGTGCGCCCTGGCGGGAGCAGGTGCGCCAGGCGATCGAGACGTGGATCGCGTGCGCGGAGTCCGAGCCGGCGATCACGCTGAGCTGGATCCGCGACGTCCCCGCGCTGGGTGCTCCGGCCCGCGAACTGCAGCGCGAGGCGATGGAGGGCTTCATCGCGATGACCCAGCGGCTGACGGACACGCCGGCGTTGCGCGCGGCGGGAATCAGCCCGCCGTCCCGCCAGACGGCGATCATCCTGCTGGGCGGGCTGCGGGAGCTGATCGCGACGACCGTGGAGGACAGCGGCCGGGCCGGCGACGTCACCGAGGTCGCGGTTCGGGCGTCGATCGCCCTGCTCGGCCCGGCCTGAACCCCCGTCAGAGCGCGGGCTTGAGCACCTCCCGGCACCAGGTCCGGAACGCGGTCGGCGCGATCGCCGCCTTGGCCCAGTCCGCGTCGTAGACGCCTTCGTCCTGTGCGGCGAGCATCTCGACCGAGTCAGCGACCACCCGTTCACTCGCGCCCTGGGCCCGGCGCCGGGCGGCGAACTCGGCGAGGGGGATGCGCTGGTAGCGGACCGGCCTGCCCAGTTCCTCGCTCAGCACCCCGGCCATGCCGTCGGGGGTCAGCCGGTCGGGGCCGAACACGGGAACGTCGGCGCGGCCGGTCCAGGAGAGGTCCGTCAGCAGGCCGGCGGCGGTGGCGGCGATGTCCCGCGTCGCGATCGTGGCCAGCGGCCGGTCGCCGGCGCAGGTGAGGGAGAACGTGCCCCGCTCGCGGATCGCGGCGAGCTGGCCGAGCAGGTTCTCCATGTAGAAGGGCGGGGACACCGCGCGGTAGTCCGCACCGGACTTCCGCAGCTCGGCGTCCATGGCGAAGGCCGCGGAGAGGACGCCGGCCGGCTTGGCCCAGCCGTGGCCGGCACTGCTCACGGCCACGACGTGGCCGACGCCGTGGCGGCGGACCGCTTCGGCACCGGCGCGGGCGAAGGCGAGGTAGTGCGTCTCGGCGCTCGCCGCGGCGGGATTCGGCGGCACGAGCCAGAACAGCGCGGCGGCTCCGGGCAGCGCCGCGTCGAGCACGGCCGGGTCGTCGTGGGCTCCTTCGACCACGTCGACCTGCGCGCGGACGTCGTCGTCCAGGCGGGCGGGGTTGCGGACGACGACCTTGACCTTGCTGCCCGCGGAGAGCAGGTGCCGGACGAGCCGGCCGCCGATCTGCCCGGTCGGGGTGGTCACGACGATCATGAGGGCTCCTAACATGAAGGTGAATTCCGCTTCCGAATATAGCGCGGACGGCACCGCGGTCAAGTACGCTGGGGCGACCATGACCGCTTCCCGACGTGTGCTGCGCGCCGATGCCCGGCGAAACCGCGACGCCATCCTCGACGCCGCCGGCGAACTGTTCGCCCAGCGTGGCGACGCCGTCCAGATGGAGGAGATCGCCGACCGCGCCGGCCTGGGCGTCGGCACCCTGTACCGGCACTTCGCCGACAAGCACGCACTGCGCGCGGCGATCATCGGCCGCCGGTTCGAGCAGATGACCTTCCTCGCCCAAGCCGCCGAAGAAGCCGAGGACCCGTGGGTGGCGTTCGAGTCGCTGCTCCACGGCTACCTGGAAGCGGCGGAACCCGACGCCGCGTTCCGGTTCGCCCTCCTCGGGCCGGAAGAGCCGAGCTGGGCCGACATCGAAGAGCAGAAGGTCGCGTTCTCGGCGATCGTCGAGCGCATCGTGCGACGTGCCGTCGAAGCGGGCCGGCTGCGTGCCGACTTCGGCCCCGGCGACTTCGTCCTCGTCACCCGCGCGGCCATGGCGAACATGACCGGCGACGGCCGCTGGCGCCGCCTGATCGACCTGCAGCTGGACGGAATCCGCGCCTGAGCACGCAACGAGGGCGCGGCACCGGCGTGCCGCGCCCTCGTGCCGATCCCGCCGGTTAGGCGTCCAGGTCCCGCGCGATCAACTCGGCCAGCGCGTCGACCGACGCCTGGGCGTGGTCGCCCTCGGCGGTCAGCTCGACCTCGTCGCCGAAACCCGCGCCCAGGGTCATCAACCCCAGGACGCTCGCGGCGTCGACCGGGTCGCCCGCCACCCCCGCGGTGATCTTCGCGATCCGGACCTTCGCCTGCTGACCGGCGGCCGCCTTCGCGACCAGGCCCGCGGGCCGGGCGTGCAGCCCGACACTGCTGGCGACGAGCGTGCGGCGTTGGTACACAGTGGACTCCTTCATGCGTTGACCGGCTGGGTGGGGACGGCGGCGGAACGTTCGGCCGCCCGGAAGCGCACCTGCTTGAGCGCGATCACCGAGCCCGCGGCGACCAGGGTCCCGGCGACCAGCGCCACCAGGAACAGCAGCGGGCTGCCGATCAGGGGGAGCACGAAGATCCCGCCGTGCGGGGCGCGCAGCGTCGCGCCGAACGCCATCGACAGCGCACCCGTGACCGCCGAGCCGAGCATGATCGACGGGATCACCCGGAACGGGTCCGCCGCCGCGAACGGGATCGCGCCCTCGGTGATGAACGACGCGCCGAGCAGCCAGGCCGCGCGGCCGTTCTCGCGCTCGGCCTCGGTGAACAGCTTCTTCCGCACGGTGGACGCGAGCGCCAGTGCCAGCGGCGGCACCATCCCGGCCGCCATCACCGCGGCCATGATCTGCAGCGAGCCCGTGGCGCCGGTGGTCAGGCCGCCGACGGCGAAGGTGTAGGCCGCCTTGTTGACCGGCCCGCCCATGTCGAACGCCATCATCAGGCCGAGCAGCGCGCCCAGCAGCAGCGCGCTGGCCCCGCTGAGGCTGTTGAGCCAGTTCGTCAGCCCGCTCGTCGCGGCCGCCATCGGCTTGCCGACCACGACGTACATCAGCACACCGACCACAATGGACCCGAGCAGCGGGTAGACGACCACCGGCATGATCCCGCGCATCGCCTTCGGCACCCGGACTTTCTTCAGCCACAGCACCACGCCACCGGCCAGCAGACCGGCGACGAGGCCGCCGAGGAAGCCGGCGCCGACGGTGACGGCGATCGCGCCGCCCACGAAACCGGGCGCGATGGCCGGGCGGTCGGCCATCGCGAAGGCGATGAACCCGGCCAGCACCGGCACCAGGAACTTGAAGGCGGCGCTGCCGATCTGGAACATCAGCGCGGCCCAGCCCGCCACCGAACCGGCGTCGAAGTGCTCGGTGACCGCGGGCGCGTCGGAAATCTTGTAGCCGCCCAACGCGAAACCGAGCGCGATGAGGAGCCCGCCGGCGGCGACGAACGGGATCAGGTAGCTGACGCCGGTCATCAGCCACTGGCGGACCTTGGTCCCGGCCTTGTCGTTCGCGCCGACCTTCGAGGTGAGTTCCGGGGCAGCGGGAGCGACCGGCTCGCGGGCCGCGGCCTTGGCGCGTTCGAACAAGCCGGCCGCGTCGTTGATCGCGGCCTTGACCGGCGCCTCGACGATCGGCTTGCCGGCGAACCGGTCCCGGCCCTGCACAGCGAGGTCCGCGGCGAAGATCACGGCGTCCGCGCTCGCGATGTCCTCTGTGGACAGTGGTTCGGAGCCGGCCGAACCCTGCGTCTCGACGACGATCGTGTCGCCGTTGGCCTTCGCGGTCTGCTCGAGCGATTCGGCGGCCATGTAGGTGTGCGCGATGCCGGTGGGGCACGCGGTGATGGCGACGAACTTCATGGTCAGGACACCTCCTGGCGGATGTACGAGGCGACGGCGCCGGCGTCGGTGGCGTCCAGGAGGTGCTGCTTGAACTCCGCCCGGACGAGCCGGCGGGCGAGGGCGGCGAGGACCTTGAGGTGGTCGCTGCCGCCGCCTTCCGGCGCGGCGATGAGGAAGATGAGCTTCGCCGGGCCGTCCGGCGCGCCGAAGTCGACGCCGGCGGCGCTGCGGCCGAACGCCAGCGTCGGCGCGGTCACGGCGGCCGAGCGGCAGTGCGGGATGCCGATGCCGCCTTCGAGCCCGGTGGCCATCTGCTCCTCGCGCGCGGCGACGTCCTTGAGGAACAGGTCGAGGTCGGTCACCCGCCCGGCGTCGACGAGCCGCTGCGCGAGCGCCCGCGTGGCGCCCTGCTTGTCGGCGGCGTCGAGGCCGAGGTCGACCAGGTCGGCGGTGATCAGGTCTGGGGTGGTCATGCGGCGGCTCCGCTGAGGGTGAGGGTGGGGTCGGCGTCGAGTACGCGCACCTGGTCGGGGTGCACGTCGTGGGGGGTGGGCATGCGGCTGCCCTCCTGCGTGACCGCGGCGGTGCCGTAGGCGACCGCGGTGCGCAGGGCTCGGGGGCCGGACCCACCACTGTGGAGGAACCCGGCGAGTGCGGCGTCTCCGGCGCCGACGGTGCTGCGCA
Organism: Amycolatopsis sp. NPDC049691; assembly: GCF_040675005.1. Lineage (NCBI taxonomy): Bacteria > Bacillati > Actinomycetota > Actinomycetes > Pseudonocardiales > Pseudonocardiaceae > Amycolatopsis > Amycolatopsis sp. NPDC049691. The sequence goes on along the minus strand of NZ_JBFANX010000010.1, from coordinate 311,486 downwards.
CGGCGACCAGGGGGCCGAGCGCGTGGTGGGTTTCGGTCTCCCCGACGAGGACGGCGCCGCGCGCGCCCAGGCTGACCAGCACGGTGCCGACGCCCCCGGAGATCAGCTCGCGGCAGAAGGCGACGACGTCGCCGAGCAGCGGCAGCGGGCGGCCGGCGAGCTCGATCAGCTCGTCGAGGTTCGGCTTGAGCAGGTCCGGCCCGCCTTCGCAGGCGGCCGCGAGCGGCGCGCCGGAGGAGTCGACGGCGACCTTCGCCCCGGCGTCGTGGGCCAGTTTCGTGAGCCGCGCGTAGAAGTCGTCGGGCACCCCGGCGGGGAGGCTGCCGCAGCACACCAGCCATTCCGCGCGCGCGGCCAGCTCGACGGCGCGGCGTTCGAGCGTGGCCAGCTCGGCGGGGGAGATCTCCGGACCGGGCTCGTTGATCTTCGTCGTGGTCCCGTCGGCTTCGACGAGCGTGATGTTGCTGCGGGTCGTCCCGGCGATCGGCACGGCGACGACCGGGACGCCTTCGGGGGCGAGCAGGTCGGCCAGGCGGTCGCCGACCAGGCCGCCGGCGGGCAGGAGCGCGACGGTCGGGGTGCCGGCGGCGGCCAGCGCCCGGGCGACGTTGACGCCCTTGCCGCCCGGGTCGAGCCGGACGGCCTCGGCCCGGTTGACCTCGCCGCGGCGCAGGGCGGCCAGCCGCGCGGTCCGGTCGAGGCTCGGGTTCGGGGTGACGGTGACGATCACGCCAGCACCACCTCCGGGCCCGCTTCCTCCAGTTCGGCCACCGCACCGGCGTCGAGGCCGCTGTCGGTGACCAGGACGTCGATCTCGGCCAGCCGCGCGAACCGGCTGAGCTGGTCGGTGCCGTACTTGCTGTGGTCGGCCAGCAGCACCCGCTTGCGGGCGGCGGCGACGACCGCGGCCTTCACCGCGGACTCGGCCATGTCCGGCGTGGTGCAGCCGTGCTCGGCGGAAAAGCCGTTGGCGCCCAGGAAAGCGACCTCGACGAGCAGGCCGTCGAGCGCGTGCAGCGTCCAGGCCTCGACGGCGGCGAGCGTCGTCCCGCGGACGCGGCCGCCGAGGATGTGCAGCGTGATCCCGGGGCGGGTGGCGAGGATCGAGGCGACCGGGATCGAGTTGGTGATCACGGTCAGCTCGCGGTCGGCGGGCAGCAGCGTCGCGAGCCTGCTGGTGGTCGTGCCGGCGTCGAGCAGGATCGAGCCGCGGTCGGGGACCAGGTCGAGCGCGGCCCGGGCGATCGCGTCCTTCTCGGCGGCGTTGGTCCGGTCCCGTTGCGCCACTTCGGGTTCGAAGTCGAGCCGCTCTACGGCGACCGCGCCGCCGTAGACCCGGCGGACGACGCCCTGGCGTTCGAGGACGCCGAGGTCGCGGCGGATGGTCTCGGGGGCGACACCGAGTTCGCCGGCGACGTCGTTGACGTCGACCCGGCCGTCGCGACGTGCGCGTTGCGCCAGGAGCTGGTGCCGTTCGGCGGCGTACATGCCCGTTCCTCTCCGATGTTTGCCCGTTGCAGTTTGATTGTGCCCGTTGTTACCGTACTGTCAATCCCCAGTTACGAGATCCTTTGCCCCCGGAGGTCCCGCCATGCAGTTGTCCGGAGTCGGAGTCAGCCCCGGCCGGGTCGCCGGTCCGCGCGTAGTCGTGGCCGCTGACCTGCGGGAACCCCCGTCCTCGCCGGTGCCGGACGATCTTTCGGCGGAAGCGGGCAAGATCGGGCCCGCGGCGGAAGCGGTCGCGGCCGCGTTGTCCGATCGTGCCCGTTCCGTGTCCGGAGCTGCCCGATCCGTCCTGGAGACGACGGCGGCGATGGCGTCGGATCCCGCCTTGGTCGCGTCCGCCTCGGACCTCGTCCGCACGCGGTCGTTGCCGGCGCCGCGCGCGGTGTGGGAAGCGGCGGGGGAGTTCATGACGGCGCTGCGGTCGGCCGGTGGGTACCTGGCCGAGCGCGTCGCGGACGTCGCCGACGTCCGCGACCGGATCGTCGCCTCGCTGCTGGGCCTGGCCCCGCCGGGCGTTCCGGAGCTGACGTCGCCGAGCGTGCTGGTGGCCCGCGACCTCGCGCCGGCCGACACCGCCGGGCTGGACGCGGACCTCGTGCTCGCGCTGGTGACGGAGGAGGGCGGGCCGACGAGCCACACGGCAATCTTGGCGCGGGCGCTGGGAATCCCGGCGGTCGTCGCGTGCGCGGGTGTCCTGGAGCTGGCGGCGCCCGGGCTGGCGGTCGACGGATCCGCGGGCACGGTTTCACCGTCCGGCGGCGAGGTTTCGGCACCGGCCCGAGCGGCGCGGCCGTCGTGGGACGGCGTCGGGCGGCTCGCGGACGGCCACCGCGTGAAGCTGCTGGCGAACGTGGGGTCACCCGCCGACGCCCGCGCGGCCGCCGCGGCCGGTGCCGAAGGAATCGGCTTGTTCCGCACGGAATTCTGCTACCTGTCGGCTCAAGCCGAGCCGAGCGAGGCCGAGCAGCGTTCCGCTTACGCCGAAGTGCTGGCACCGTTCGCCGGGAAGCCGGTGGTGGTCCGAACTTTGGACGCGGGCTCCGACAAGCCACTGGCGTTCCTGCCGATGGGCGCGGAACCGAACCCGGCACTGGGCGTCCGCGGCCTGCGCGTCGCGTTCGACCGGCCGGACCTGCTGGACCGCCAGCTGGCCGCGATCGTGTCCGCGGCCGGCGACGCGGGAGTCGAGCTGTCGGTGATGGCCCCGATGGTGGCGACGGCTTCCGAGGCGGCGTGGTTCGCGTCCCGGGCCCGCGCGGCGGGCGTTCCCCGGGTGGGCGTGATGATCGAGATCCCGGCGGCGGCGCTGTGCGCGGCGTCGATCCTCGCGGAAGTCGATTTCGTTTCACTGGGCACGAACGACCTCGCCCAGTACGTCTTCGCGGCGGACCGTCAGCTCGGCGCGGTGGCATCGCTGAACGACCCGCACCAGCCGGCGTTGCTGCGCCTGGTGGAGATGGTGGCCGCGGCGGGAGCGTCGGCGGGGAAGCCGGTGGGGGTGTGCGGCGAGGCGGCGGCGGATCCGGCGTTGGCCCCCGTGCTGGTGGGGCTCGGTGTCACGTCGTTGTCGATGAACGCCGTGGCGCTGGCGGGAGTGGGGGCGGCCCTGCGCGCGGTCGACCTCGCCGCGTGCCGCGCGTTAGCTTGACCGTCATGGAAAGTGACGACAGCCGGAACGTGTTCGACGTTCCCGCGGAAATGGCGGCGTTGCCCGCGACCGCCACCACGATGCTGGTGGACAAGTACTTCGTCGACAAACCCTCGGCCAGCGCCCGGATCTTCCGGATCTACCGCGAGGTTCCGCTGCACTACCACGAGGAGTGCGACGAGCACCTCTCCCTGCTCAGCGGCGGTGGCACGTTCCACCTCGACGGCGCGGAGTTCGAGGCGCGGCCGGGGATGTTCCTCTGCTTCGACCGGCGGAAGGTCCACGGCTTCCCGAAGATCACGTCGGAACCCCTGGTGGTGCTGGCGATCGACGTCCCGCGGCGGCGGCCGGACGACATCGTGTTCGTCGACCCTTCCGAAGGGGACGCGAAAACGTTCATGGCCCGCAACGCCTGAGTCTCAAATTGCGACAGCCGCGCGGCTCTCCCGGTTCTAGCGTCGGACCCGGCCGTGCCCCGCCACGGGAGCCGGGCGGCCGACGGAGGCGACGATGAAGGCGCTGGTCTACCACGGTCCGGGTGCGAAGGCTTGGGAAGACGTCCCGGACGCCACCGTCCAGGAGCCGACCGACGTGGTCGTGCGCGTCGACACCACCACGATCTGCGGCACCGACCTGCACATCCTGCAGGGCGACGTCGCCGCGGTCACCGACGGGCGGATCCTCGGCCACGAAGCGGTCGGCACGGTGACCGCGGTCGGCGACGCGGTCCGGGCGTTCGCCGTGGGCGACCGGGTGCTGGTCCCGGCCATCACCCAGTGCGGGCGCTGCGAGTACTGCGGGCGCGGGATGCCGTCCCATTGCCGGACCGTCGGCGGGATCGGCTGGATCTTCGGCCACCTCATCGACGGCACGCAGGCCGAACTCGTGCGAGTGCCCTACGCCGACACATCCCTGTACGCGGTTCCCGACGGGGTCACGAACGAGCAGGCGATCTTCCTGGCCGACTCGCTGCCGACGGGGTACGAGGTCGGCGTCCTGGCCGGCCGCGTCCGCCCGGGCGACACGGTGGCGGTGGTCGGCGCCGGCGCGGTCGGGCTGGCGGCGATCCTGACGACGGGCCTGTGGGGCGCGTCGAAGGTGATCGCGGTGGACTCCAACAAGTTCCGGCTGGAGAAGGCCCTGGAATTCGGCGCGACGGACGCGTTCGAAGCGGGACCCGGTGTTTTGGCGGACGTACAGGCCTTGACGGACGGCCTCGGCGTGGACGTGGCGATCGAAGCGGTGGGCTACCCGGAGACACTGCTGACGGCGGCCTCGCTGGTCCGCCCGGGCGGCCGCATCGCGAACATCGGCGTGCACGGCGTCCCGGTCGAGCTGCCCATGCAGGACATGTGGATCCAGAACCTGACGCTGACGATGGGCCTGGTCGACACGGTGTCGATCCCGACGCTGCTGAAGATGGTGGCGTCCGGCCGCATTCCCGCCGAGCGGATGGGCACGCACCGGTTCACGTTCGCGCAGATGGAAGAGGCGTACGAGGTGTTCGGCAACGCGGCCGCGAACTCGGCGTTGAAGGTGGTCATCACGCCTTAGGTGACGGTCGGGTCCCCGAAGGCGAGCTCGGGCGGGCGTCCTCGACGGCGGGTGACGACGACGGCCGCGGACCCGAACGGGGACGCCGCGACGCCCGGCCGCGACATCTCGAGCCGGAGCTTCAAGGCGCCGGTGACATCGAGGTCGATCGCGGCCGGCTTCCCGACGGCCACGTCGTGCTCGGAACGCGGTCTGCCGTCGAGGAGCACGCGGACGCGGCCGACCTGGAAGCGGTCGGCGGCGTCGTCGAGCACGCCGGCCACGGTCGAAAACCGCTGGTAGTGCCCGCCGAGGTCGAGTTCGACGAACCCGGTCCCGGCGGTCGCCGACGCGGCAGGCCGCAGGAGGATGCTGTGCTCGTACCGCACGTCGCCGATCGACGCCGAGCCACGGCGAACCCCTTGGCCGGCGCAGGTCCAGGGGAGGTCACTCGCGAGGATGGGCTGGGGCTCAGCCGATCCGCCGAGCCACCGGCCGCGGGGAGGTACCGGGTGCGTCCCCCGTCCGGTGATCGCGGCGCGCAGCTCGGCGACGCCTTCGTCGCTGATCTCCCCGATCTCGTACCGCGTCATCGAGTAGGGGTTGAGGAACGCCGGGATGTCGTCGATCGAGCCGCCGGGCAGCACGACGGGCAGGATCCGCCGGGTGCCGTCCTCGATGTCCTTGGTCATCTTGTTGCGGAGCAGGGCGGATTCGAACTGGGCGCCGCGTCCTTCGTCCGGCGGGGCGTCACCGTCGGCGCGCGCCCGGTAGAGGGGAGAGGCGACGGCGACGACGAAGTCCGCCGCCGTGATGTTCCGGGTGGCCCAGAGCGACCAGTCGATGCGGTGGTTGTCGTCCCACTGGTCGAGCACGACCTCGAGGCCGATCCGGCTGCGCAGGAAGGTCGCGAACCGCCGGACCTGGTCCTTGTGGTCCTGGGTGTCGTGCGAGTAGCTGAAGAACACCCTGGGCGGATCGGGCACGGACATCGGGTTCCCCTCGGGATCGGTCGGTGATTCACCGATCCGGGAGATCGGTTTTCCGGAAACACTTCGCACCTTGCGCGCGCAGCTTCCGTCTGTCGTCTATCGGTGCCGGAAAGATTTGTCAAGATGCATTTTCCGGCGGCACTTGGGGTCTGGCCAGTTATTGTCCTGGATCTGTCAGGTTTCCCGCCTTCTTCGCCGGTGCACGGCAGCCCTACGATTACGTCCGCCTGGTGGGGAGCGGTGAAGGAGCGTCAGCACGCGTGTACGAGTACGACGTCTTCATCAGCTACCAACGTGCCGCGACGGACATATCGGCGTGGATTCGCCACCATTTTCACCCCCGTCTACTGGAAGTGCTCGGCAACAACCGGTACGAAGACGTGCGGATATTCTTCGACGACCAGGTGCGCGTCGGAGCGCAGTGGCCGGCGGAACTGAGCTCGGCGCTGCAGCGTTCCCGCGTGCTGGTTCCGGTCTGCTCGCCGAAGTACTTCCGGGACGAGTGGTGCCTGGCCGAGTGGGCCACGATGGAGGAGCGGGAGGCGTTGACCGCCGGTCCGCGGCGCGACCACGGGAGCCCCCTGATCTACCCGGTGATCTTCTGCGACTCCCGGAACTTCCCCGACTGGGCCCACGCGCGGCGTCCCCGTGACCTGCAGCAGTGGAACCACCCGTTCGAACACTTCCAGGCCGCCCCGGCCTACCTCGAGTTCAACCAGCAGATCAAGCAAGTCGCCACGGAACTGGAGGACCTCATCGTACGAGCGCCGGAGTGGCGGGACGACTGGCCGGTGCGCACCCCGGCCCCGGAACCCCCGAAGCGGGCACGGATGCCGAGGTTCTGACGGATGCCGGGAACGATCTTCACCTTCTACTCCTACAAAGGCGGGGTCGGCCGGAGCTTCACGCTGGCCAACATCGCCGTGCTGCTCGCCCGGTGGGGCCACCGCGTGCTCTGCCTGGACTGGGACCTCGAAGCCCCCGGCCTCGGCGACTACTTCCGGCCGCGGCTGCCCGCCCGGCCGCGCGGCGGGGTGGTCGACCTCATCGACGACTTCCGGCGCGGCCGGTTCGAGCCGGAGGCGTACGTCCAGCGCCTGGAGGGCGTGGGGGTGCTCGACTTCCTCGCCGCCGGGACGGAAGAGCCCGGCTACGTCGGGCAGGTGCAGGCGATCGAATGGGACGACCTGTACGACGAGGGGTTCGGCGAGTACCTCGAGAAGTGCCGCGACCAGTGGGTCACGCGGTACGACTACGTCCTCATCGACAGCCGCACCGGGATCTCCGACATCGGCGGGATCTGCACGGCGCACCTGCCGGACCACCTCGTCCTGCTGTTCACCGCGAACCGCCAGAGCATCACCGGCGCGATGGACGCGGCGCGGCGTGCCGACGCGGCCCGCAACCTCCTGCCGTTCGACCGCGCGCGGCTGACCGTGCTCCCCGTGCTGTCGCGCTTCGACAACCGGGAGGAGTACGACCGGTCGGAAACCTGGCGCCGCATCGTCGTCGACGAGACCGCCGAGCTGTACCGGACGTGGCTCGACCAGACGGTGGAGCCCGCGACGATGGCCCGCCACCTCACCCTGCCGTACGTGTCCTACTGGAGTTTCGGCGAGCAGCTGCCCGTGCTGTCGGAACAGTCGCCGAGTGCCGACCAGATCGGCTTCGCGCTCGAGACGGTCGCGGCGGTGATCGCGTGCCGGCTCGACCGCACGGATCTGCTGGCGGAAAACCGGGACGCCTACGTGGCCGCCGTGCGCACGAGCCGGCGGGAGTTCCGGCACGAACTGCGCGTCAGCATCCCGCGCCCGTTGGTCGGCACGGCCGACGACTTGGTCTCCGCTCTGAAGAACCAGGGCGTCCGGGTGGTGAAGTCCCTGTCCGGCGACCGGTCCCTGCTCGCGCGCACCGAGGACGACGCGCGGCACCTGTGCCTGCTCGTCGACGGCAAGGTGAGCCGCTGGCAGTCCGCGGAGGTCGAGCTGTTCCTGCACCGGACGCTCGGCCAGGACCGCCGCGTGATCCCGGTCCTCACCGCGGGCACCGACGCGGCCGGGCTGCCGGGCTACGTCGGCAACCTCCGCTACCTGCGGCTGAGCGACGCGCGCGGCCCGGCGGAGGTGGCCCGCGACCTGGTCGGCCAGCTGAAGGGCGGCACCCCGCTGCTCGAGACCGACGACGACCTGGACCTCGCCACGCTGCTGGCCCAGGCCCGCGTGGCCCGCCTGCGCCCGTCCCGGTGGGACCTGGTCGACGAACTGGTGACGGCCCTGCAACCGGCGGTCGGCGCAGGAGACGCGGACCGCGCCCGGGACCTGGCGGCAGATCTGGCGGTGGCGGTGAGGCCCCGCCCGTCGAACGGCGAGACGCACCTCGCGGCGCCGGCGAAGGTCCGCCTGGCGATCGACTGGCTCCTCAGCATCCTCGAAGCCCGCGCCCAGACCACGACGAAACCGAACCACCGGAAGGATCTCGGATGACCGACCGCTTGGCGCACAAGCAGATCGCGGCGATGTTCACGCTGATGGTGCTGGGCCGGGAGGTGCCCAACCAGGAACTGGAGGAAGTCGTCGGGTTCACCCTGACCGGCCCGGAACGCACGGGCCTGAAGGAGCTCGGGTACATCGAGAGCGAACGAACCGGGCCGCGACGGAGCTACGTGCACCAGCTGAGCGACGACGGCTGGGCGTGGTGCGAGAAGGAGCTCTCGGCGGGCGGCCCGCCCCCGCAACGGGGACAGAGCCCGCTGGCCTTGGCGTTGTACGTCCTGCTCGGCGGCTTGGACGAGTACCTCCGGCGGGAGGACAAGCGGCTGTTCGAGGTGTTCGGGCCGCCGGTCGAAACTCCGGCCGAAGTCGCGGCCGAACCCGAGCCGGAGGAGGACCTGGAAACCCGCATCCGCGTCGCGTACCGCGAACTGGTGCGGGAACCGCGCGGCTGGGTGGCGCTGGTGGACCTGCGCCCGAAGCTCGGCGCGCCCGCGAACGAGGTCGATGCCGTGCTGAAGGAACTGAGCCGCACGGGCAAGGCGCACCTCGTCCCGGAGGACAACCGGAAGGTCCTCACCCCGGCCGACCGCGAGGCGGCCATCCGCATCGGTGGTGAGGACAACCATTTGCTCTCGATCGAGGCGTTGTGATGGACGAGCTGAAAGCGCTGGCAACCCTCAGCTTCGACTGGGCGGACACGCCGGATCACGTCTGGCGGGATTCGCCGTACCACGTCGACGGATTGCACGCCGACGCGCTGGCCTCGCTCGACACCGGCATCCGGGAGGCAGCGGCCAGCGACGGCCCCAGCCCGATCGGGCTGGTCCTGCGCGGGCTGAAGGGAGTCGGCAAGACCCACCTCCTGGGTCTCGTCCGGCGCCAGGTGCATCGCGCGCGGGGGTACTTCTTCCTCGACGACGTCACCGCGGCCGAGGCGTTCTGGGAGAACACGGCGGAGGCGCTCCGCCGCGGGCTGACCCGCCCGGACGACTCGGGTGACTCGCAGCTGAAGAGCTTCCTGTTGCGCGTCTGCCTGCGGGCCCACGTCGACGCCGAAGTCGAGGCGAGGATCCGGCGCGGGCGGGGGTTGACCACGAACGATGTCGAGGCCTTCGTCGACGGGGTGGCGACACTGAACGAGATGGTCGGCGACGAATGCGGGGACACCGCCCGCGCGCTCGTGCTCATCGCCAGCCGCGACCGCGGGATCAAGTACATCGGCGAGGACTACTTGGACGGGGACGCGGAGCTCACTTCCGAAGCCCGGACGTGGAACATCTATTCGCGGCCGAAACCCGCACGTGTTCTCGTCCAGGAGATCACCCGGCTGCTCGCGTTGACCGGGCCGGTCGTGATCGCCGTGGACCAGCTCGACACCCTGATCGCCCGGTCGATGAAGCGCACCGAGGCGACCGGTGACAGCGCCGGAGAGGACTTGCTCGTCGCGCGCATCGCCGACGGGCTCATGGGCCTGCGGGAGGTCACCCACAAGACGCTCACCGTGCTGGCCTGTCTGCCCAGCACCTGGGAGCAGATCAAGACGAAGGCGGCCGGCACCGTGCCCGATCGCTTCCGCGAGTCGGTGACGCTCGGCCGGATCACCGACGCCCGGATCGGCCGCGCGCTGGTGGAGAAACGGCTCGGGGTGGTCTACGAGTCCCTGGACTTCACCCCGCCGTACGCCACGTGGCCCGTGGCCGCCGCGGCGTTCGAGGGGCCGTGGGACCAGTGGACGCCGCGGGAACTGCTGAAGCGCATCGGTGCGCACATCGACGTGTGCCTGCGCACCGGGCAGGTGCGGGAGCTGACCTCCTTCGACGAGAAGGTGGAGGTGCCCGTCGCTCCCGTGCGCACAGCGGTGGACAACGACCGGTTCGCCGAACTCGACGCCGAGTTCGAAGCGCTGCGGGCGGAAGCGGACCCGACCACGCTGCTCGGCGAGCGGGCCGTGGACAAGGTGATGCCCGATCTGCTTTCGGCGGCTCTGCGGTGCTGGGTGACCGAAGTCGGCGACGACGACATGGAGTGGTCCTGCGAGCGCCAGAACGGGCGAAGCGAAGTCCACGCCTGGCTCACCCGGACGCTCGAAGAGAAAGCCGACCTCCAAGAGCACTGGGTGTTCCGGGTCATCGCGGCCCGCGATCCCCGCGCCGCGCTGAGCCGGTTCCGGAAGGCCCGGTCCGCGGCGGGACAGTTGCAGGGCGCGGACAACCGGCACCTCGTCATCCTGCGGGACGCTTGGGGCCGCGGCGCAAAGACGCGAGAAGAAGTCGAGAAGTTCACGACCGCGGGTGGCAAGACGATCCCGCCCAGCCCGGCCGACGTGAGAACCTTCTGGGCCCTGCAGAAGATGCTCGGCAACGGTGGGCGTGAACTGCACGAGTGGCTGATCGACCGGCGCCCCGCCAGCCGGTCCGAGCTGCTTTCCGCCGTCCTGCCGGAGAAGCCGTCGGGGCAGCTTTCCGAGGGGACCCACCCGCCGCCTCCCTCCGACGGGGAAATCACCCTCGGGACCGTCGTCGGCTCGGGTGAACCCGTTCGGATCGAACTCTCCGCCCTCCGCAAGCACGCCGCCGTCTTTGCCGGGTCCGGTTCCGGGAAGACCGTGCTGCTGCGGCGGATCGTCGAGGAGTGCGCTCTGCTCGGCGTCTCCGCGATCGTCCTCGATCCGAACAACGACCTCGCCCGGCTCGGGGACGCCTGGCCCACGCCGCCCGACGGCTGGGGGCCCGACGACGCCCAGCTGGCGAAGCGGTACCTCGCCGAAACCGACGTCGTCGTCTGGACGCCCGGCCGGGCCACCGGGCGGCCGCTCGCCTTCCAGCCACTGCCGGACTTCGCCGGTGTTCTCGACGATTCCGACGAGTTCGCCGCCGCGGTCGAGGTGGCCGTCGCGACCCTGGCGCCCCAAGCGAGGCTGACCGGGAGCACCGCCAAGACGAACATCGGCCTCGCCGTGCTGCGGCAGGCCGTCGTGCGGCACGCGCGGACCGGGTCGCGCAGCCTGCCCGAGCTGATCGACCTGCTGACCGAGCTGCCCGAGGACGTCAGCAACCTCAACGACGCCCCGCGCATCGCGGCCGGGCTCGCCGAGGTGCTCAAGGCGGCGATGGTCAACGACCCCCTCTTCGCCGGCGGCGGGGAGCCGGTCGACCCGGGCGCGCTGCTGACGCCGGCCGAGGGCAAACGGGCCCGGGTGTCGGTGATCAGCTTCGCCGGCCTGCAGGCGGAGGAACAGCGGCAGAACTTCGTCAACCAGCTGCAGATGGAGCTGTTCGCCTGGATCAAGCGCAACCCGGCGGGCGACCGCCCCCTGGGCGCGCTGTTCGTGATGGACGAAGCCCAGACGATGGCCGCGTCCGGCAGCCTGACGGCGAGCACGCGCAGCACGATCGTCCTCGCCTCGCAGGCGCGCAAGTACGGTCTGGGCCTGCTGTTCGCCACGCAGGCGCCGAAGGGGCTGCACAACCAGGTGGTCGGCAACGCGATGACGCAGTTCTTCGGTCGCCTGAACAGCCCCGCGCAGATCGCGGCGGCCAACGAACTGGCGCGGGCCAAGGGAAGCCCCGTCGCGGACATCTCCCGCCTGGAGCGCGCGCAGTTCTACGTGGCGGGGGAGGCGTTCGGGTTCCGCCAGGTGGCGACCCCGCTGTGCCTGTCCCACCACCCGGCCAGCCCCCTGCGGCTGGAGGAGGTGATCGCCCGGGCCCGCGGTGAGCGGGAGTAGCGGCTTGTCCCCTCCCGACTGGTGTTCCGCCGGGCCGCCCGATCGAGCGTGCGCCACCCACCCGGGCTATTCCAGGCCGGCTGGACTCCGCCTGTCCGGTGCCGATCGAGTTACCGGACGCGGCTGCACTGGGCACGGCGCGCTCGGACGAGTGACTGTGGGCGTTCGGCGGGACACAGCTGCGGCGTTCAAGAGCGCCCTCTCCGACCTTCCGCTCCTTGGTCTGCCTCCACTTTCCAGGGAGGGAGTTCGCGCGCTGCCGGGCTCTCGGGCATAATGCTGAAGACTTGATCGCGATGGAGAGGCTGGTCCAGGTGAGGTTGCCCGATGCGGAGGTCCAGGGAGATTTGATCGATCTCACCCAAGTGCCTCTCGGAGAACTTCGTGGGCTTCGCACACCTGAATTCAAATCCGCGATAATCGGCGTGCTCGAACGCTCGAAACTGGTCGAAATGGACGCCATCCAAGGGCAGGCGCAGGTATAGGGCGTGACGTTTTACTGCGGGAAGATCGGCTCCGTTCGGGTTTGGCCGGCGGCCGGGAGGCGTTTCAGGTGAACCTGAAGATGCCTCGGCATCGGCTGACTTCGTCACTCTTTGCGGAATTGTGTTCCGGTCCTGCGACCGGGCCGCTGATGAAAGATCTGCGGGTCACGCAGCTCAGTCATCGGAAGCTGTTGCTCGCATCACTCGCCGAGGCTGCGGTGAACGACGCGAGTGCGGAGGGTTTGGCGTCGAGTTTCGAGAAGGCCTGGGACGTCCTCGCCGCCGCCGAGCGGAGTGACGCGTCCGTAGTGGAGGAATTGCTCCTGCATCCCTCCGTCGGGGTGTGGCTTGCGCGAGCGCTGCGCGCGGCGGCCGCGGGTCGCCTGTGCCGCGCCGACGTCGGCTATCTGTCCTCGATGGCGGTGGCAGCCGCGGTCCGGTGCCGGATCTCTTGTGCGCTGGAGATCCCCGTCGTCCATGGCGCGGTCACGCTGCCCACCGTCGGCCAGGTCGTGCTCGTCGAGGATTCCACTGTCGATGCGGTGGAAGTGGCTGTCTCCGCCGCGGGCGAGGTGGCCCTCCGTGGGGGCGCCGGGCATCCGCAAGCCGGCCGTCCGTGGTCGAACGACGCCTTTCGCCTGGAGCCCGTGAAGGTACTCGAATGCCGATGGGACGGAGTTCGGCTCCGAACCGAGCTTGACGATCGAGGCCCGTACCGGGAATTCACCGACCCGATTCCTCCGCGCCCGCTCGGACTCCGCGAACAGGGGGAGTGGGAGAAGCAGATCGGGGACGCTTGGAGCCTGCTTGTCGAGGAATACCGGGGTTTCGCCGAAGAGCTTTCGGAAGGGGTTTCGGCGATCGTTCCGTTCGGCGCCGGAACTTCGGTTGCCGGAGCTTCGTCTTCCGTCGCTTACGGCGCCATCGCCGTATCGCGCAAGAAGAGTGCATTCGAACTCGCGGAGGCGCTCATCCACGAGATGCAGCACTCCAAGCTCAACGCACTTTTCGATTTCGCCGAATTGTGCGTTCCTGGAACCGAGAACCTCGGTTATGCGCCATGGCGGGACGATCCCCGGCCGACCGGCGGGTTGCTGCACGGCGTATTCGCGTTCACCACGGCAGTCGAATTCTGGCGACGCCGCCGTGACACGGATGGGCCCGCACGCCGCGCGGCCGACTTCCACTACGGGTACCGGCGGTGGCAGGTCAGGCAGACGCTCGAGTCATTGGCCGGGGCCGCTGATCTCACCGATCTGGGGCGCCGGTTCGTCGAACTGGTGTCCGAACGGCTCGACCTCGTCGAACACGACGACGTTTCCGGCACTGTGCTCGACGCGATCGGGAAAATGACTCGCGAGCACCGCGCCTTCTGGCGGGCTCAGCACCTCCGGCCCGACCCCAGCTGGGTGACCGGGTTGGCCGAGGCGTGGGCAGCCGGTGACGTCGCCGCGACACGCCCGCAGCCGCTTCCCGAAGTCGTTCCGTGTCAACGATCAATACCGCCTTCGCCTCGTGTCGGCATGCTGAAGGCGTTACTGCTCGACGGTGCGGATCCGGCCGAGCACGGCGGCGCCTCGAGTGCCGACTTGGCATATGTCAGGGGAGACCTCGATGCAGCTCATGGCTCATACGAGGAACAGGTGCGGTCGAATCCCGCCGACGATCGCGCGTGGCTGGCGTTCGGTCTCGCCGGCGTCGGCGGTGAAGGCGGCAACGCAGTGGTCCGTTCTCCGGAGACCGTCCTGGCCGTTCGCGATCGCCTGCTGACCGGTGGGGTGCCGATCGATCAGCCGCTGAAGCTGGTGACCTGGCTGGACTCTGCCCTCCGTTGAGATCCGGAGGTGAGTGACAGTTCGGGATCAGAGCTGCATCGTGTCGGTGTCGCAGTTGGCTCGCTCCGACTTGACTGCTTCGGCGACGGCCGGATGCCCCTCGCCCAGCGCCATCCGCAGCCGCACCAAGGTGTTGCCGTGCAGAATGGCGGCTTCGTCGTGGCGCCCCACCGCACGCAGGTCGATCGAGAGGTTCAGCGCGATCGCGAGAGTGGCGGGGTGTTCCGACCCGAGAACGCGTGCCGATCTCTCCAGGTTGGCGGCATCGAGGTCGTGCGCTTCCGATACCCGGCCCAGCGCCGCCAGGTCGCTGGCCAGGTTGGTCACGCACACCATCGTGGACGGATGGTCGTCCCCGAAGACGCCCCGCAGCGACGTGGCAGTCTGCTCGTCGAGCGCGTAGGCGCGTTCGAGGCTGCCGATCAAGCGCAGTGTGATGCCCAGGTTGATCGCCGCGACCAGCGTGAACGGATGCTCCGCGCCGTGGGTCTCGACGAACAGCCGATGGCTCGACTCGCCCAGGTCGAGCGCCGCGTCCAGGTCGCCGAGGTGCCGTAGGTCGGCAGCCAAGCACGTTTCGGACGTGATCGTGTCGAGGTGGCGGGCACCGTGCCGGCGCCGGTAGCGCTCCACGCATTCTTTCGAAAGCTCATACGCTCCTCGGTGGTCACCCGCCTTGCGCCGGGCTACCGCGAGATTGCGCATCGCGCCGATGGTCCGCGGGTGATCTGCGCCGATGACCTCGCGCTGCCGGTTCAGCGTCTCCTCCTGGAGCTCGCAGGCCTCGACCCACTGACCGCATTCCCGCAGGTCCATCGCGAAGGCGTTCAAGGTCAGGAACGTATCGACGTGTTCTTCACCGAGGACGATCTTCTTGCGCCGCCAGACGTCCTCGTCGAGGTCACGCGCCTCGAAGAACTTGCCGACGAGACGCAATGTGCCGGCGAGGTTGTTGCCCGCGGCCAGCGTCGCCGGGTCGTCTTCGCCGAGAACGCGCTTGGACCGTTGGAGGATGTCCTCGCCCATCTCGAGTTCGCGGTCGAACCGGCCCAGCGACCGCATGTCCTGGCGCACCGTGTTCGCGACGCTGAGGAAGAGCTCGTTCTCCTCTCCCATCGTCTCTCTCACCAGCTCATAAGTGCGGCGGTTGAGCCTCCGGGCCTCTTCCATCCGGCCGAGCCGCCACAGCGAGACCCCTTGCAGCCGAGCCATCGACAGGGTGTCGGGATCGGTCTCGCCGAACATGTCCTGCCACTTCTCCAGTGCCTCCCGCGACGTCTCCCGGGCACCCTCGTAGTCGCCGTAGCTGACGAGGTAGCGGACCAGGTTGACCATCATCCGGCGCACCCACGCGTCGGACCGGCACTCCATCATCCGCGACACCATGGCGTGCGGGAGCAGCTCGGAATAGGTCTTCCAGTTCGCCGAGTTCTCCGGGTCGTTGGGGTCGCCGTGCACCAGCAGCACGTGCACCGCGTGCCGCATTTCGTCGCGTTCGGCCTCGGTCAGCTGGTTCTTCAGCACCGTCTGCACCAACCGGTGCAGCTGGAGGGTGTTGCTCCGGTGGTCCAGCCTCGCCAGGCTGTACCGGCTGATCTCCCGGATGGCCAGGTTGAGCTTGATCGGCTGGCTGAGCGCCTCGCCGAGGGCGTCCGGTACCGGTGCGTTCCGCACCGCGGTGAACAGGTTGCGCGAAATCGGCTCGGGTCCGAAAAAGGCGCATACCTGGAGCAACTGCAGGGCCGCCGGGTGCGAGGCCCGGAGCCTCGCCAGCGGGACGTTCCAGGCCGCCGCCACCGAACGCTGGTAGTCGTGAGAATCGAATTCCGTGGTCAGCTCGGCGAGGTTCTGGTCCAGCAGCTGCAGGTACTCGGCCACCGGCATCCCGGTCTGCGCCCGCCAAGCCGCTGCCTGCTCGACGGCCAAGGGCAGATCGCCGAGTGCTTCCGCCAGCACGTCGGCGTCTTCGTCGGTGATTTCCCCACCGGCTTTGCGGAGCAGCTCTTTGCTCTCTTCACGAGTGAAGAGGTCGACCTCGACCGTGCGTGCTACGCCGGACCACTGCGAGTTCCGCGAGGTGACGACGATGTGCCCGCTGTCGCCGGAAATCGCCGGGAAGAAGGGGCTCACCACGTCCGGGCGATCGGCGTTGTCGAACACCAGCAGCCAGCGGGAGTACGGTTCCCCCTTCCTGAGCGCTTCCAGCACCCCCGGGACCGCCGCGTCCGCAGTACCCGGCACCTGCAACCCGAGGCGTTTGGCCAGCTCGACGAGGCTGCTCGAGATCTGCGAAGGCTGTTCGGCCGGGATCCACCAGATCACGTCGTATTCGTTGGCGTGCCGGTAGATGTATTCGACGACGGTCTGCGACTTGCCGACGCCACCCATGCCGTGGAGGGCCTCGGGCAGGACCGCGGTCGCGCCGCCGGCCTGCACGAGCCGGTCCCGAAGTTGTTCGAGCAGCTCGATTCGACCGACGAAATCGGGGTTGCGGAGCGGGATCGTGCCCCAGATCTGGGGCCGGACTCGCGATACCTGCTGGTTCTCGCCCGACGCTGTGAGAGCGGGATTGTTCACGGCTTCCTCTCCTCTGGACGAGAACGTGCTGCCGGCCGCCCGCTCGCGCTTTCGCTGGTTGCTCGCGAACGTCGGGCCCGAGCCGGTGCGGCGACCTGTAGGTGTCCCGGGGCCTTCGCCACGTCCCACGGAGTATGGACGTGCACCGAGGTGTCCACCTGGCCAGACAGTCTGCTGCAGGTCGACCTCGAGTTGCTTGGCCCGAGGCAGGTAGCGCCCGGACAACGCGCGGAGCACCGCCTCCTGAACTCGCAGGTACGGAACGTTTTCCCGGGAAGGGAAGAGACGGTCGGCGGTATCGGGATCGTCGACGGAGGCACGGTAGTTCCGCAGAGCCGGGATTTTCCCGCCGGCCATGTCGTCGAGAATTCGCGGGACCAGCACCGTCGTGTCGCGGCGCCCACCGGCGAGGAGCTCCGCTCGGATCCCGTCACGGAAGTCGAAGGTCACCTCGGCCGGATCGATCGAACGCTCGGTGCCGGGCAGCCGGCGGAGCAAATTGCCCAGCAGCACCTCCGCGAGTACGGAAAGGCCGGCACCCGGCAGGAGCACCCGGTGGACGAGCCGCATCATCGGCAGGTTCAACGGCGCGGCGGCCAGGAGACCGGCCAGCTGGAAGGCGGAGGGTGAAGCGTAGGTGCGGAACTGCAGCACCTGCTCCCGTGGCGTGAGCTCGGGTGGGGGAGGGGCTTGGTCCGTGTCCGGCAGTGGCTGCCGGCGATCCCGGCGGCGAGCGAGTACCGCGGTCGTTTCGATGGATCCGCCGGTGGAAACGAGCTGCGCCCAGCCGGCCAGCCATTCCTTCGAGAGCCCGAGCACCGGTACGGGAACAGCGTCTCCGACAACGTGGCCGGCACCTTCCTCACCGAGCCCACCGTGCCGCACTCGAAGCATGCGGTTGGGTGCCGCCGGAGTCGAGGCCGACAGGCGCATCCGGCTGGGGGAGAGCCCTCCCCAGGTCCACAACCGCTGCGGGAGCACGTGCAGCACGGCCACCGGCATCGTCGCCGTCCACCCGGCGAGCATCTCCTGCGCGGCGCCGTTGCGCCAGCTCGTGCCGATGGCATCGGTCATGACGAGGACGAGCCGCCGCCCGGTCGGATCCGTGAGGTCTTCGGGACGGTAAGTGGCTCGGGCCGAGCCTTCCACGCGGAGGCGCACCGGACCGTTCGAGGGACGCGAACCGTCGAACAGGAACGTCCGCACGTTGCGGAACGCGCCTTGGCGGCGGGCGAGATCCCGGAACTCGTTGACCGTCGGCTGCCAGATCTCCATGGACGGGGCGACGTCGACGACGAGCGTGAGTTCCAGCCGGTGCCAGGGTACGGGCTGCCACACAGGCAGCCACATGCCGTCCTCCGCCGCTCGGATCGCGGTGGCTTCCTCGTTGAGGGACCGGTCCCACGGTGATGGGGAAGTACGCATCAGCGGTCTCAGTGCTCGGGCGATCTCCCGAGCTTGGGGCAGGGCCGGCGCCGCGGGCCAGCGCGTGGTTGCCGCAGAGCCGCCGCTTTCGGCGTGGACACCGATCGCGCGCAGGAACCGATCCGGTTCGAGGGCCGAGGTTTCGCGGGTCGTGGTCTGGTCCCGGCGGCGATCGCGTTCGCCGGCGGCGGGCGATGTCCCGGAGGTGTCCGCGGACGACGGGTCGTCCGCGGGAAGCGTGTGCGCAGACCCGTCGGTCCGGCCGGTTCGCCCCGGTGACCGGTGCAGCCTGGTGGCGAGCCAGACAATGTCCCGCACCTCGCGCCAGGTGAGGTCACCCGTGCGCAACGAACGGAGGCCGGACTGCTCGAAGAGTCCGTCCCGGTCGTCCGGCGGTGGCACCGCCCCCGCGCTCGTCACTCCGGTTCCAGTGACGCCAGCGGGTGCCAGATGGCGGTCATCAGCTTCCCCCACTCGCCGTCGATCTCGTACGCACCCGACGTGGCGAGCCGGGCCGCCAGGTGGACCGCGTTGAGGAGCTGGTCCGTGGCGAGGCCCCCCACTTGTTCACTGCGGTCGAGGAATTCGCGGATGAGCCGCTCCACGTCCAGTCCCGATGTGTCGCCGAACTGGGCTGCCACCATCATGCCCAGCTGCTCGGCGGTCGGCGGCCGCATCTCCAGTCGCAGGCAGCGGCGCATGAAAGCCGGGGGGAACTCACGTTCGCCGTTGCTCGTGATGATCACCACGGGGAACGCGCGGGAGCGGATCCGGCCGTCGGTCACTTCCGCGGTCCCCCCGCGGTCGTGGGTGTAGACCGTGACCGTCGGCTGGTGCTTGGCGAGCCTCACCAGCTCCGGAATTTCGAATTCGCCGTCCTCGAAGACGTTGAGCAGGTCGTTGGGCAGGTCGATGTCGCTCTTGTCGAGCTCGTCGATGAGCAACACCCGCGGCCGTTCGAAGGGCAGCAGCGCGGTGCCGAGTGGGCCCAAGCGGACATAGCCGCCGATGTCGACCTCCTCGCCGGATGACGTCCGCGCCGCCTGCACCCGCCCGATCGCGTCGTAGAGGTAGAGACCGTCATGCAGTTCGGTCCGGCTCGAGATCGGCCACTTCAGCACCGGGCCCAGCCCGAGCTCGGCGGCGACGAGGTAGGCCAGGCTGGATTTCCCGGTACCCGGGCGACCCGTGACGAGGAGCGGGCGCCCGAGGTACAGCGCGGCGTTGACCATGGTCACCTCGTGCGGGTCGGGCACCCGGGGCAGCCTCCGCCTCCCGCCGATCCGGCGCGCCCCCTCGCCGCCGTCGTCCGAGGGCCTTTCGACCGTGCCTTGCCCGGCGAACGTCCGCCAAGGCGGCGGGCTGGGCAGCGACGCGACCGGCTCCGGTGCGGTCAGCCCGGTTCCGCGGTACACCCGCCAGTCGTCCACCTCCGGCGTTCCGGTCTCGCTCATGCGCTCGCCACCACTTCGGGCGCGGCGGCCGATCCCGGGACGACCAGGCGTTCGGGGTCGTCCCAAACCATGACGAGCCGGTTGCCGACGTGGTCGGTCGACGGGCCCCGGCCGAACGCTTCCAGCCTGACCAATCGCAGGCGTTCGAGCAGGTGGTTCGCGTCGTGGGCGTGCAGTATTTCGTTCACGGTCTGGAAGAACTCCTCTGAACGACAGTCGTCACGGTGCCAGATCATGATGGGGAACCCCGCTCGCAGACCGACTGCGATCTCGTCGTCGTCGTCACCGGCGAGCGGCCGGGGCGGGTCGCCGAGGACGAAGGCGATCAGCCTCGGCATGGATTCGAACCGCGAAGTCAGTTCGCGGATGCTCGGGACGTCTCCCCGGCAGTTCCAGAACCCCGAGTCGACGGCGATCGGACCGCCGTCGCCGGCCTGCTGCACCAGCTCGCTCCAGCGGGCGTACCAGGCGCGGTGCCATTTGCGCAGCTTCATCCGCTCGAGGCTGCGCACGGCCACGGGAAAGTGGCAGCCGAGCGGCACCGGCGTGCGCGCGTCGGCCTCCCAAGGCCATTGGTCGACGTCCAGGTGCAGGAGTTCCCGCGAGAGCACGAAGTCGATGTGGATTTCCGCGCCTTGGTGCGCCCAGTCCGACTCCACTTTCTCCGCCAGCACCGCGACCCGGTGCCGGATCTCGTCGTAACCGCCGACGAAGTCCTCACCCGGAACCGGGTACCAGCCCTCCGAAACATCGAGCTGACGCCAGTGCGAGAGCCGGAACCGATCGCCGGCCGGGCCTTCGGGCTGGAGGAGGAATACGAGGTACGCTTCGTTTCGCTGCTTCGCGTGCAAGGTGGGCCGGTCAAGCACCATTTGCGCGCGGAACGCGCGCAGTTCCGCCGTGAGGTCCATGCGGTCCGTCTGTTCCTCGACCCACAAGCGCATTTTCGCGGCGAGGTCGGACGGGGTTCTCGTGGCCAGGTGCTCGATGAACATCAGGCTCCTCGGCAACCCGTCCGGTCCGCAGTTGAGCGTTTCCAAGATCCGGAAGGCGTGCGTCGGCGAGATACCGGGCGAGACGGCCGGGCTTCCCACGCCGGCGACCTGGTGGTAAATGTCAGCCGTCCCCGAGATGCGGACCCCGGAAAGCAGGCTGAACAACTGGTTTCGTTCCCCTTCAGACCAGGTTTCGAGGGTGGTCATGTCCAGGATGATCTGACGGACGGAAGTGAGTGCGGTGGTGCCGGGTTCGATCTGGTTCAGGATGCCGAGGAGCTTCAGGAGCCCGTCGGGCCGGCGCCGGCAAGCGTCGACGATGGCGAGCAAATGCATGGTCGTTTGCGCGTACTCGGTCACCGACAACGGGTGGTCGAACTCGGCGGAGAGGAGCTCGAGCACCAACCGCCTGCTGTTGAGGTCCGAGAGGCAGGACATCTGGTGCAAAGCCCGGACGAGTGACCACAGCACGCCCCCACTGGGTGCGCCACCCGTCATCGCAAGCCCTCCGCCACACTTTGGGGACAGTGTGTCATGTTAGCGAGGATCGGAGACGGAAGCGACCGAGCGCACGGCCTAGGCTGAACGGGTTAATTCGTCCGTCGCATACCGCAGTGGTATTGAAGATCAAATCTCTCTGTCCTGGAATTGGCAATTTTGTGGACGGCGGTTTCGGACCGCGACGGACACGTGAAAGGTGTCAACGCGGTTCTCGGCGAGGCTTCACGCCGCCAGGGGAGAGGTCGTCTTGTCCGGCCGGTCGATCCAAGGGCTCCTCGTTCGACGCACTGGTGCAGACGACGACCGAGGAGGAAATCCGCGATGACCGGACCGATCAGGCTCTACATGACGATGTCGCTCGATGGCTTCGTGACCGGGCCGGACGACCGGCCGGGCCAGGAACTCGGGCTCGGCGGTTTCCGGCTGTTCGACTGGCTCGACGACCGGCACGGTGACGGGCCGAGCGCGCAGGTCTACGCCGAGGCCATGGCCACCGGGGCGATCGTCTCCGGGCGGCGGACCTTCGAGCTGGCCGGCCGGTGGGGCGGGGACCACCACGACGGTGTCCCCATCCACGTCCTCACCCACCACGTCGACCCCTCCGACACGCCGCCGGGGAGCGCGCGGTTCTTCACCGATGTCGTGGCGTGCGTGGAAGAGGCGCGCGCGGCCGCCGGGGGTCGCGCCGTCATGGTGCACGGGGCCGGGGCCGCTCAGGCGTTGCTGAAAGCCGGGCTGCTCGACGAACTGGAGCTCCACGTGGTACCCGTGCTGCTCGGTGGTGGCCGCCGGTTGTTCGGGGCGGGGGAGCACGTCGAGCTGGAACTCGTCCGGCAGCTGGCGGACCGGGGCGTGCTTCACCTGCGCTACACCGTGCGCCGGTGAGGGCGCCCGGTCCCGGGGGGTATGGACCCGAGACCGGGCCGGTCGTCAGTCGGCGTCCGGGAAGTGGATGTCGGCGACGTGGACGTCCACCGAGGCCACCTCGAGGCCCAGGTACTCCTCCACCGCCTCGATCACCTGGACGCGGATCTGCTCGGCGAGGGTCTTGACCGCACGGCCGAACTCGACCACCAGCGTGACGGCGATCGTCGCGACCTCGCCGTCCACCTCCACCGACGTGCCCGCTTCGTCGAGCTCGTGCACGCCCTCGGCGCCGCGGGCGACGCGGATGACGATCTTGCTGACGACGCCGTCCGCCACCGTCGTGCTGCCGCGGGTGCCCGCGGCCGGCCGCGCGGCTTCTTCGGCGACCGGCGCCTCTGCCACGACCGGCGCCTCGGTTTCTTCCGCTGAAACCGCTTCCCCGGAGTCCTCCTCGGACTCGGCGGTGTCCACTTCCGACACGGTCTCGCCGTCATCTTCGGCTTCGACGGTCTCGGCGGCGTCGTCCTCGGTCCCGACCTCGGCGGTGTCCTCGGCCGGCTCGGCGGCTTCGGTCTCCGTCGTGCCGGTGTCCACCGTGTCGGTGGCGGTGGTGCCGTACTCGTAGCTCTCTGAACTGGGAGTTTCGTTCTGGGCGCGACCGAAGATGCTGTTGATGACGTCGGACATGATTTCCCCTTTTCGGGATCGTCGACTGCGGATGGGGGACGAGCAGACGGCGACATGATAGGGGCAGGCGCGTGATCGAGGTCACCGGGCCCGAAGTTCGAGACTCGCTTGTGTCCCAACGGATACCCGTTGACTGGACCACTGATCACCCAGCGTCAGGCCGGGTTCGCCGGTCCGTGATCGCGGGCCGGAAATGGCGTCCAGGAATTGTCCACTTCCGGCCCGCTGGATAATTCCTTCACCCCGCCCGGAATAGGCCGGCCGGAATGCTCGACCCCAGTGCCCGGTAGCCCGCGGGGTTGAGGTGCAGGTGGTCACCGACGTCGTAGGCGGGCAGCAGCCGGGTCGGGGCCGCCGGGTCGCGGGCCACCCGGTCGAAGTCCAGGACCGCGTCGAAGTGCCCGCGGATCCAGGCGTTTACCGTGCTCCGGGCCGCTTCGCGCGCCGGATCGTCGTAGCCGGTGTTGCCGCCGAACGGGGTCAACGTCGCGCCGTACACCTGGATGCCGGCCGCGTGGGCGCGCGTCAGGATCTGGTCGTACGCGTCGATCAGGTCCGACGCCGTGGACGCGGCCGCGTCGGGGGTCGCCGTGCCGATGTCGTTGACGCCCTCGAAGACGATCGCCCACGACACGCCGCTCGTCGCCAGCAGGTCGCGGTCCAGCCGGGCCAGGACGTTCGGGCCCAGCCCGTCCTGCAGCACCCGGTTGCCGCCCGCGGCCTGGTTCACGACGGCGGCCGGGACCCGCGAAGCCAGCACGTCCGGCCAGCGGTCGTTGCCGTTCGTCGTCGACCCGCGGCCGTCGGAAAGCGAATCGCCGATCACCGCCACCGCCGACGCCGGGGACAGCACCTCGACGCCGCTCAAGAAGTACCAGTGGTCGACCGGTGTCGCACCCGGGAGATCGGGCGCGGACACCTGGTCGCCCGCCAGAAGGTAGGACGTCGTGCGCGAGCCCGGGTGCGACGTGATCGACAGCGACGCCTGGCCGTGCGCCAGGTACGTGGTCACCGTGATGTTCTCGAAGGGACGGACCGGGAACGGCAGCGGGTCGGACACCACCTGCGCGCCCACCGGAACCGTCGTCGACGGCTTGCCGTGGAACGTCACCGGCACGACGCTGCCCGGCACCACCGCGGAAACGCCGGCGGCACCGCCGGCCGGCCGGGCCACCGAAACCGCCGTGAGCGGCAGGACGGAACCGCCGAAGGCGTTCGAAAACCGCAGCCGGATCCGGGGTCCGCCGACGGAAACGTGCGCCGTCTGGCGCAGGGAAGCGTTGTCCAGCACCCGATCGGTTCCCGTGAAGGGCGCCGGCGGCATGTTGGACGGCTCCGTCAGCTGCGGCATCGACGTCCAGGTCGCGACCCAGTGCGACGCGGGCGGACGCCCCGACGCACCCACGAACAACGCGGTCAGCACCGCGAGGCAGAGGACCGCCGGCGTGCGCTTCACGACCCGAACTCCGGCGTCATCACCCGCTCGACACCGACGTACCGGCGTTCGCCGGTCAGCGTGCAGTGCAGGGTCGTGACGATCTGCTCGCTCGACGTCCCCACCCGCAGCTCGACGTCGCCCGGCTCGACCAGGCGGCGGCCCGCCCGCCCCGTGTAGGACGTCAGATCCGCGTGCAGCCCGATGTCCACCACCACCGTCGCCCCCGGCTCGACCGAAACCCGGCGGGCCGCGATCAGCTGACGCTCGGGCCGGGCGACCTCGGCGACCGGGTCGTGCAGGTACACCTGGACCACTTCGGACGCCGTCCGCGCGTGGTCGTTGCGCAGGGTCACCCGCACCCGGCAGACGCCGTCGGTCGGCCACAGCGACCCCGTCGCGCTGACGTCGGCCCAGGTCACCGGCGCGTAGGAAAGGCCGTGCCCGAACGGGAACAGCGCGGAGGGGTCGACCGTGCTCACCTCGCTGCGGCGCGCGAGCGGCGCGGCGAGGTAGGTCGACGGCTGGCTCGCGCCGGCCGCCGGGAAGCTCACCGGCAGCCTGCCGGACGGGTTGATCCGTCCACTGAGGACACCCGCCAGCGCCGGACCGCCCTCTTCGCCGGGGTAGAACCCGCAGACGACCGCCGCCAGGCGGTCGATCTGCCGCGAAAGCTCGTACGGCCGTCCCGACAGCAGCACCGCCACGACCGGCTTCCCGGTGGCGAGCAGGGCTTCCAGGAGCTCCTCCTGGCGGCCCGGCAGCCGCAGGTCGGCCGCGTCGCAGCCCTCACCGGACGTCCCGCCGCCGAACAACCCGGCCAGGTCGCCCAGCACCGCCACGCACACCGACGCCGAAGCGCACGCCGCCACGGCCTCGGCGATCCCGTCGTCGTCGCCACCGGTGACCGGGCAGCCCAGCGCGTAGGTGACTTCGAAGGATTCCCGCAGCGCCTCGACCACCGTCGGGACCGAGACGCCGAACGGGACGTCCGGGTGGTGGACGCCGACGTGCAGCGGGAAGGAGTAGCAGCCGAGCATCGCGCCGGGCGCGTCCGCGCGCGGACCCACGACGGCGAGCCGGGCGTCCGCCGCCAGCGGCAAGGTCCCGTCGTTGTGCAGCAGGACAATGGACTTCTCGGCGACTTCGCGGGCCAGCGCCCGCGACGCGGCGTCGTCGAGGTCGATCTCCTCCGGCACTTCCGGTGCCCAGTCCGCGTCGAGCAGGCCCAGCTCGCACTTCTGCCGCAGCACCCGTTCGAGGGCGCGGTCGACGGCGGCGGCGTCGACCGCACCCCCTTCCACCGCGGCGAGCAGCGGCTCGCCGTAGCAGTCCATGGTCGGCAGTTCCACGTCGATGCCCGCGGTCAGCGCCTGCCCGGCGGCGTCGCCGCGGTCGGCCGCGACGCCGTGCAGCCGGTGCAGGAACGCCACGGAGAAGTAGTCGGCGACGACGGTCCCGCTGAACCCGTAGGTGTCGCGCAGCAGGTCCGTCAGCAGGGAAGCGTCCGCGGCGCTCGGGACGCCGTCGGTGTCGGTGTAGGCGTTCATCACCGAACGCGCGCCCGCGCGCAGGGCGAGCTCGAACGGCGGGAGCAGGACGTCGGCGACTTCCCGCGGCCCGGCCGAAACCGGTGCCAGGTTGCGCCCGGCGCGGGAGGCGGAGTACCCGACGAAGTGCTTCAGCGTGGCGACGATGCCGGCGGACTCGAGCCCGGCGACGTAGGCGCTGCCGATGGCGCCGACGAGGTAGGGGTCTTCGCCGATGGTCTCCTCGGTGCGGCCCCAGCGAAGGTCGCGGGTGACGTCGAGGACCGGAGCCAGGCCCTGGTGCACACCCAGCGCGCGCATGGTCTCCCCGATGCGCGCGGCCATCCGCCGCACCACGTCCGGGTCGAACGTGGCGCCCCACGACAGCGGGGCCGGGTAGATCGTGGCCTGCCACGCGGCGAGCCCGGTCAGGCATTCCTCGTGCACCACGGCGGGGATGCCGAACCGGCTGCTGGAGACGATCTGCCGCTGGGTCCGCGCGAGGCTGCGCGCGCCGATCACCGGGTCGACCGGCCGGGTGCCGAAGACGCGGGTCAGCTGGCCGATGCCGTGGCGGACCAGGTCGTCGAAGTCGACCGCCGGGTCGTCGAAGTCGTGCTGGTGCGGTGCCACCTCGCCGGCGGAGTCGATGCCAACCCAGATGCCGTAGAGCTGGCCGAGCTTCTCGCGCAGGGTCATCCGGTCGAGCAGGGCGCGGACGCGTTCGGTCACGTCGGCCGCGGGGTCGCGCCACGGCTCGGGAGCCGTGGTGGGCTGCGTGGTCAAGGCTTTTCCGCCCTTCGTCAGAGGGAGCTTTCGGGGGTCCGGGTGGCAGAGCCCCCGGCCCGGGGCGAAGCTCCGGATGTCACAGGAGAGGAGATCGGGAGAGGGCCCGGGTCGAGCTGCGCACCACGAGGCCGGTGTCGAGCGTGACGTGGGTGCGCTCGACCTCGTCGCCGTTGATCAGCGCGATGAGCATGCTGATCGCCCGGTGTCCCATCTCCCGGATCGGCTGGTCCACTGTGGTCAGTGGCGGGCTGCAGAGCGCGGACTCGGGGACGTTGTCGAAGCCGACCACGGAAAGGTCGTCGGGCACCGAAAGACCCAGCTCGCGGGCGGCGCCGACGGTCGCGATGGCCGAGATGTCGTTCGCGGCGAACACCGCCGTCGGCCGGTCGGGGCCGGTCAGCAGGGCATGGGCCGAGGCGGCGGAGACCTCCGGGTCGTAGGCGCCGATCCGGATCAGGCTTTCGTCGGCGGGCACGCCCGCGGCTTCCAGGGCGCGCAGGTACCCCGCCTTGCGCAGCGACGCCGATTCGAGGTCGGGACGGCCGGCGAGGAACCCGATCCGCCGGTGCCCCAGGTCCAGCAGGTGCTCGGTGGCCAGCTGCGCGCCGCGCAGGTTGTCGGAGTCGATCGTGGGCAGGTGCGACGGCCCGGTGTGCGGGTCGACCGCCACGACCGGCGTGCCCGGGACGGCCTCGAGCGAGACCGCCGGTGTGACCAGCACGGCGCCGTCGACCAGGGTGCCGGAAAGCCGGGACAGGTAACGCTTTTCCCAGCCCGACGGGTCGCCGGTGCGCCCGCCCGCGGAGTAGACGACGAGCTCGAACCCGCTGCCGCGGATGGCGTCCGCGGCTCCCTTGAGCAGCTCGGTGGAGAACGGCTCGAGGTCGGCGACCAGGATCCCGATCACGTTGGTCCGGTGGTTTCTCAGGCTCTGCGCCACGAGGCTCGCCTCGTAGCCGAGTTCTTCGATCACCGCGCGGACCTTCGCGAGCGTCGCGGCGGAGACGCCGTAGCGCTCGTTGATCACTTTGGACACCGTGGCCACCGAGACGCCGGCCCGGGCCGCGACGTCACGGATGGTCACCCTCGAACTGGGCTGCATCGCCTCAGACTAACCATGGAAAACGTTATCGACAACGATTGACATCCGTTTTGCCCGGGAGCAGACTCTTCGCCAACCCGGGCGCAGTCGCGCCCCGTCCAACTCGGCCGAAGTCGTCAGGAGTGGACCCACGATGTCTGTCAAACGCCGGATCCCCGTTCTCGCCGCCCTGGCGGCCGTCGTCCCGCTCGCGCTGTCCGCGTGCAGCGGGGGGAGCGAAACGCCCGCCCAGCCGAGCGGCCCGGTCACCCTCACCTGGTGGCACAACGGCACCACCGACCCGATCAAGTCGATCTGGGAGAAGGTCGTCGTCGACTACCACCAGGCGCACCCCGACGTCACGATCAAGGCGCAGCCGCTGCAGAACGAGGACTTCCCCACCAAGGTCCCCCTCGCCCTGCAGGGCGCCGAGCCGCCGGACGTCTACCAGTCCTGGGGGGCCGGTGAGCTCGCCTCGCAGGTCACCTCGGGCAAGCTCGCCGACATCACCGACGCGACCAAGTCGTGGATCGGCCAGGCGGGCAAGTTCGCGGAGAGCTGGCAGGTCGACGGCAAGCAGTACGGCGTGCCGTTCGCCCAGCACTTCGTCGGCTTCTGGTACCGCAAGGACCTCTTCACCCAGGCCGGGATCACCGCGCCGCCGAAGACGATGGACGAGCTCAACGCCGCCGTCGCGCAGCTGAAGGCCAAGGGCATCGCGCCGATCGCCGTCGGCGGCAAGGACCGCTGGCCGGATGCCTTCTACTACAACTACTTCGCGGTCCGCGAGTGCTCCGCCGACGTGCTCAAGCAGTCGGTGAAGGCGGTCAAGCTCGAGGACCCGTGCTGGACGAAGGCCGGGCAGGACCTGAAGAACTTCCTGGCCACACAACCGTTCCAGACCGGGTTCGCCGGTACGCCCGCCCAGCAGGGCGCGGGCAGCTCCGCCGGCCTGGTCGCCAACGGCAAGGCGGCGATGGAGCTGCAGGGTGACTGGGAGCCCGGCACGATGTCGTCGCTGACCGAGGACAAGCAGCTGGACTCGAAGATCGGCTGGTTCGCGTTCCCGTCGGTCGCCGGCGGCCAGGGCGACCCGGCGGCCGTGCTCGGCGGCGGCGACGGCTTCGCCTGCACCAGCCGCGCGTCGAAGGCGTGCGCGGACTTCCTGCAGTACCTGAACTCCGAGCCGGTGCAGACCCAGCTCGCGGCGCAGGGGACCGGCCTGCCGGTGAACGCCGCGGCGGCGAAGTCGCTGAAGACCGACACGCTGAAAGAGGTCTTCGACTACGGGACCAAGGCTCCCTACCTGCAGATGTACTTCGACAAGGCGTTCCCGACCGCGGTCGGCGCGGCGCTGAACGACGCCGTCGCGAACATGTTCGCGGGCCAGGGCACCCCCGAAGGCATCGTGGCCGCCGTCAACCAGGCCGCGGCGGGCAACAAGTGACCACGGCGACGACGCCGGTGCGGACGACCGAGCGGCCGTCCGCACCGGCGGCCCGCCCCCGGCGGCGGCGCTCCGGCCTGGGCAAGCGGCTCGAGCTGGCGCTGCTGCTCGGGCCGGCCCTGCTGCTGTTCGCCGGGTTCGTCCTGGTGCCGATCGGGATCGCCGGGTTCTACAGCCTGTTCCAGTGGAACGGCTTCGGCCCGCTCGACAAGTTCATCGGCCTCGACAACTACGTCGACGCATTCACGGGCGCGGTGTTCCAGGGCGCGATCGCGCACAACCTGATCATCGCCGGGCTGTCGATCGTGGTGCAGCTGCCGCTGTCGATCGGGCTGGCGATGCTGCTCAACCGGAAGCTGCGGGGCCGCGCGGTGCTGCGCGCCCTGGTGTTCGCGCCGTACGTGCTGTCGGAGGCGATCACGGCGGTGATCTGGGTGCAGATGCTGCAGCCGAGCGGGTTCGCCGACCAGGTCCTCAAGGGTGTCGGGCTCGGCGGGCTGATCCACCAGTGGGTGGCCGACCCGGGCATCGTGCTCTACACGCTGTTCGCGGTGATCACCTGGAAGTACATCGGCTTCGGCATCATCCTGCTGCTCGCCGGCCTCCAAGGGGTGCCGGCCGAGCTGCGCGAAGCCGCGGCGCTCGACGGCGCGTCGGCCTGGCAGACCACCCGGCACGTCGTGCTGCCGCTGCTCGGGCCGACGATCCGGATCTGGATCTTCCTGTCGGTGATCGGGTCCCTCCAGCTGTTCGACGTCGTGTGGATCATGACGCTGGGCGGCCCGGCGAACGCGTCGACGACGATGGCGACCTACCTGGTCGACCACGGCTTCAAGCGCTACGAGTTCGGGTTCGGCTCCGCCGTCGCGGTGATCCTCTTCGTCATCTGTTTCGTGTTCGCCCTGCTGTACCAGCGGTTCGCGCTGCGCCGCGACACCGAGGGCGCCCTGACCAGGATGGTGGGCTGATGCGCTCGCGCAGGTTCGGCATGGCGACGGGGTACCTCGCGGCGATCGTCGTGCTCGGCGTGACCGTGGTGCCGCTGCTGTTCGTCGTGCTCGGCGGGTTCCGCACCAACGCCCAGATCAACAACGACCCGGCCGGGCTGCCCGGCCCGTGGGTGACGGACAACTACGCCTCGGTCCTCGGCTCGAGCGCGTTCTGGACGTTCCTCGGCAACAGCGCGCTGATCGCCGTGATCGCGACCGTGGTCGCCGTCGGCCTGGGCTCGATGGCCGGCTACGCCCTTTCGCGCTACCAGTTCAAGGGCCGGGAGGCGATGTACACGCTGTTCACGCTCGGCCTGCTGTTCCCGCTCACGGTGGCGACGCTGCCGCTGTACCTGTGGCTGCGGCAGCTGGGCATGCTCGAGAGCTTCTGGGGCGTGGCGATCCCCGAGGCGGCGTTCTCCCTGCCGGTGACGATCGTGATCCTGCGCCCGTTCATGCACGCGATCCCCGGCGAGCTCGAAGACGCCGCGGTGCTCGACGGTGCGAGCAGGCTCGGGTTCTTCTGGCGCATCCTGCTGCCGCTGTCGGCGCCCGCGCTGACCACGGTCGCCGTGCTCGCCTTCGTCACCAGCTGGAACGCCTACCTGCTGCCGTTGCTGGTGTTCAACGACTCCGCGCACTTCACGCTCCCGCTCGGCGTCGCCCAGTTCCAGTCGCAGTTCTCCCAGGACACCGCCCGGGTGCTCGCGTTCACCGCGCTGTCGATGATCCCGGCACTCGCGTTCTTCGTGCTCGCCGAACGGCGCATCGTCGGTGGGCTGACCGGATCCGTGAAGGGCTGACTCAGGAGGTCTGCCGTGCCGTCCGAGGTCCACCGTCGTGCCTTCCTGCAGTTGCTCGCGCTGGCCGGGGCCGGCTCGGCGGCGCTCCCGGCCCTGGCCGAGGCCGGAACCGGATTCCCGCTGGTGTCCCGGGGAAAGGCCGCGACGATCGTCGTCGGCTCGGGTGACCAGCCGGGGGTGCGGCGGGTCGTGGGCGACCTCGCCGCCGACGTCGAACGCGTCACGGGCGTGCGGCCCGCGGTGTCGTTCGACGTCGTCCCGGCGGACGGGCCGGTCGTGCTCGTCGGCACGCTCGGCCACAGCCCCCTGGTCGACTCGCTGGTCGCCGCCGGCCGCCTGGACGTCCGGGACGTCGCCGGCAAGTGGGAGACGTCGCTGAGCCAGGTCGTCGACGGCAGGCTCGTGCTCACCGGCAGCGACCAGCGGGGCGTGATCTACGGCGTCTACGAGGTCTCGCGGCGCATCGGCGTCTCGCCGTGGTACTGGTGGGCCGACGTCCCGCCCGCCCGGCAGGCGGAGCTGCACCTGCCGCCGGAGCGGTTCAGCCTCGGGACGCCGCACGTGAAGTACCGCGGGTTCTTCATCAACGACGAGAACCCGGCGCTCGGCACCTGGGCCCCGGCGTACTTCGGGCCGGGGAAGGCGCCGGGCTTCCCGAACGGCTTCAACCACCTCTTCTTCGCGAAGATCTTCGAGACGATGCTGCGGCTGCGGGCCAACTACCTGTGGCCGGCGGTCTGGGGCCGCGCGTTCGCCGAGGACGACCCGCTCAACCACGCCACGGCCAAGGAGTACGGCGTCGTGATGGGCACCTCGCACGAGGCGCCGATGATGCGCGGCATCGAGGAGTGGAACCGGCACGCCGTCCCGGCCGTCCGCGACTCGTCGGGGACGATCGTGACGCCGGGGCACGACCCGTACGGCGGCACGGGGGAGTGGAGCTTCCGCCGCAACGGCGACGCCATCAAGGCCTACTGGACCGACGGGATCCGCCGGATGGCCCGCGAGGGCTTCGAGGGCGTCGTCACGCTCGGCATGCGCGGCAACGGCGACGTCAGCCTCCCCGACGGCGACGGCATCGAGCTGATGCGGGAGATCATCGCGGCGGAGCGGGACATCCTCGCGCGCGAGCTGAGCACCGACGTCCCGCAGGTGTGGACGCTGTACAAGGAGGTCCAGCGGTACTGGGCCCAGGGCCTGCGCCCGCCCGACGACGTCATCGTCGTGTTCACCGACGACAACTGGGGCAACGTCCGCAAGCACCCGGACCTCTCGCTGCCGCCGCACCCCGGCGGGTACGGGCTGTACTACCACTTCGACTACGTCGGCGGCGGCCGCAACTACAAGTGGGTCGACACCGCGCTGCTGGCGAACACGTGGGAGCAGCTGCACCAGGCCGCTTCCTACGGGAACGACCGGTTGTGGGTCGCCAATGTCGGCGACATGAAGGGAAACGAGCTGCCGCTGCAGTTCTTCCTCGACTACGCGTGGGATCCGGCGTCCCTGCCCGCCGAGCGTCTGTCCACATGGGAACGAACGTTCGCCGCCGAGAACTTCGGTTCCGCGCTCGCGTCGGACATCGCGTCGGTGCTGCACGACTACGGCAGGCTGCAGTCGCGTCGCAAGCCGGAGCTGCTGAACCGGCGGATCACGGTGGACGCCGCCGGGGTGATCACCTACGACGACCAGATGACTCCGTTCAGCCTCGTCGACTACCGGGAGCTGGACCGCGTCACCGAGGAGTGGCAGGACCTCGCGGCGCGGACATCCCGGATCGCCGCGCGGGTGCCCGCGGTTCACCAGGACGCGTTCTTCGAACTGGTGGGCTACGAAGTCACGGCGTCGGCGAACCTCTACGCGTTGCGGCGGGCCGAGTTCACGAACCTGTTGTACGCGGCGCAGGGGCGCGCGTCGGCGAACCGGCTGGCCGCGGTCACCGAAGCACGTTTCGCCGACGACCTGGCGCTCGCGGAGAAGTACAACACCGGCATCGCGGGCGGCAAGTGGAAGGGGTTCCAGACCCAGCCGCACATCGACTACGGCGACGTCGCCCGGTACGGGCCCAACGCGCCGTGGCAGCAGCCGGAGCTGAACAACGTCGCGCTGCCGGACGTCATCTTCCCGGCGGTGCGGCGGATCGAGGTGCCCGCGGCGGCTTCCCTCGGTGTAGCGGTCGACGGGTCTGCGGAGGCGTGGCCGGGGGCCGCGGGACGTCCGGTGCTGCCGGAGTTCAGCCCGTACCAGAGCGCGCCGGCGCAGTACATCGACGTCTTCAACCGCGGCCGGACACCGTTCCGGTGCACGGTCTCGGCGGGCGCGCCGTGGGTCCGGGTCGAGCCGCGCGGCGGCCGGGTGGAGGAGGAGCTGCGGATGACCGTGCGGATCGACTGGAGCCGGGCGCCTCGTGGGACGACGACCGTGCCGATCACGGTGTCGGGCGCGGGGCAGTCGGTGGTGGTGGACGCGGTGGTGCGGCAGCCGGCCCTGCCGGCGTCGTGGCGGCGCGGGTTCGTCGAGGCGGGCGGGTACGTGTCGATGGAGGCCGCGCACTGCAGCGCGAACGTGCCGGCCGGGCCGGTTTCGTGGCGCCGGATCCCCGACCTGGGCCGGACGGGCGACGGGATGACGCCGTTCCCGGTGACGGCGGCGAGCCGAGCGGTGGGCGCGGGACCACGGCTGGAGTACCGGCTGACGCTGGTGACGCCGGGGCTGGTGACGGTGTGGGCGTACCTCTCGCCGCGCAGCAATGTGCTGCCGGGGGACGGGTTGCGGTACGCGGTGTCGTTCGACGACGCGGCACCGCAGGTCGTGAACATCACGAAGGCCACGGGCGCGGACGACATGACCATGAACCGCCAGTGGGAGCGGACCACTTCGGACAACGTGAACCTGACGTCCACACGGCACGAGGTCGGGGCGGGGCCGCACGTGCTGAAGGTGTGGATGGTCGACCCGGCGGTGGTGGTGCAGAAGCTGGTCGTCGACACCGGTGGGCTGCGGCCGAGTTACCTCGGGCCGCCGGAGAGCATGCGGTGGCCGGGATGAGCGGGCTGCCGCGGGCACCGGAGGCGGCCGGCTCGGAGGCCTGCGGGGGCGCCCCCCGTCTTCCACTCTACCGGTGGGCACCGACAATTCCGGCGCCCGGGAAGCCGCAAGGGACCGCCGGCCCCGGGCTGCCCTGGCCCCTCGCCCGACCGGCCGCCGGGCGTGGCCGCCACCCGGCCGTCACACCCGGCCGGCCGACAGGACCTGGTGCGCCGGCGCCGCCGTGCTTTGCCGGACCACCAGGCTCGTCGCCAGCTCCAGCCGGTGGCTCTCCGGGTGCGTTCCGCGGGCCAGCGAAATCGCCAGCCGGGCGCCCGCCGCCGCCATCTCCTGCAGTGGCTGGCGGATCGTCGTCAGCTCCGGGGTCAGCCAGCGGGCCACCGGGAGGTCGTCGAAGCCGACCACGCTCAGGTCGTCCGGGATCCGCAACCCCGCGTCGCGCGCTGCCTCGTACACCCCCAGCGCCTGCAGGTCGCTGCCCGCGAACACCGCCGTCGGACGATCCGGGAGGGTCAGCAGTGAAGCCAGCTCCCGGTAACCCGACCGGACGTGGAAGTCGCCGCGGCGGACCAGCGCCGGGTCGAACGCCAGCCCCGCCGTCTCCAGCGCCGTGCGGTAGCCGTCGATCCGCGCGCGGCTGCACAGCACCCCGTCCGGCCCGCCGATCATCGCGATCCGCCGGTGGCCCAGCTCCACCAGGTGCCGGGTCGCCGTCAGCCCGCCCTGCCAGTTCGTGGCCCCGATCGAGGGCGTCTCCGGTCCCGGCGCGCCGGCCGGGTCGACCACGACCAGCGGGATGTCGCGGGCCCGCAGCTTCGCCAGCTGCCCGCCGGTGAAGTCGGAGCACACCGAAACGATGCCGACCGGCCGCCGCGCCAGCACGCTTTCCAGCCAGCTCTGGCCGGGCGTGTGCCGGCCCGACGATTCCGCGAGCACGACCGCCATTCCGTTTTCGCGGGCGACGTACTCGACCCCGCGGATGATTTCCAGCGCCCACGTGCTTTCGAGTTCGTGGAACATCAGTTCCAGCAACCGGGAACGGCGGGACCGTTCGTCGGCCCGGCGGCGGTAACCGTATTTCCCGATGACGGCTTCGACCCGCGCGCGCGTGCTGTCGGCGACGTCGGGGCGGCCGTTCAGCACTTTCGAAACGGTCGGTACGGAAACGCCGGTTTCGGCCGCGATGCGGGCGATGGTGACCCGGGACGCGAGGGGCTCGGGATCGTCAGACTTCGTTGTCATGGAGGAGATTCTAGGTCATCGAAACCCGGTTTGACACGCCCCGAAACTTTCGA
Source organism: Amycolatopsis sp. NPDC049691 (assembly GCF_040675005.1). NCBI lineage: Bacteria > Bacillati > Actinomycetota > Actinomycetes > Pseudonocardiales > Pseudonocardiaceae > Amycolatopsis > Amycolatopsis sp. NPDC049691. The sequence continues at coordinate 276,349 of NZ_JBFANX010000010.1, read as the reverse complement.
AAAATGGAGGATGCAGATGCTGCGAAGAATTCCTATTAAACGCGCGCTGATGACGGCGGCGATCGTCGCGGGCATTGCCGTGTCGCAGGCGCCGGCGGCTTCGGCGTCGGTTCCGCTGAAAGCCATCACCCACAAGTACGTCGGCAGTGCCGTCGCGGCCGCGTACCTGGCGAACGAACCCGACTACCGGGCCGTCCTCACCCGTGAATTCGACAACGTGACACCCGAGAACGAGATGAAATGGGGCACGGTCGAACCCGTCCGCGGGCAGTACGACTGGTCGGGCGCCGACGCCATCGTCCGGTACGCCCAGGCGACCCACAAGACCGTCCGCGGCCACACCCTGGTCTGGCACTCCCAGCTGCCGGACTGGGTGGCCGCGCTGCCCGCCGACGAGCTGCGCCGCGTCCTGCGCGACCACATCACCACGGAGGTCAAGCGGTACCAAGGAAAGATCCGCGCCTGGGACGTCGTCAATGAAATTTTCAACGAGGACGGCACGCGCCGCGACACCGTCTTCCGGCAGAAGCTCGGCGACGGCTTCGTCGCCGACGTCTTCCGCTGGGCGCACGCGGCCGACCCGCACGCGAAGCTCTACATCAACGACTACAACATCGAAGGGATCAACCCGAAGAGCGACGCGGTCTACGACCTGGTGAAGACGCTGCGGCGGCAGGGCGTCCCGATCGACGGCGTCGGCATCCAGGGGCACCTGTCGATCCAGTACGGCTTCCCGGGCCAGTACCGCGAAAACCTCGCCCGCTTCGCCAGGATCGGCGTGGAGACCGCGGTCACCGAGGCCGACGTGCGGATCCCGACCCCGCCCGACGCGGCGAAGCTGGACACGCAGGCGAGCTACTTCGACCAGCTCTGGGACGGCTGCCAGGCGGTCCGGCGGTGCGTCGAGTTCACGACGTGGGGCTTCACCGACCGGCACTCGTGGGTGCCGGACGTCTTCCCCGGCGAGGGCGCGGCCTGCCTGTTCGACGAGAACCTGCAGCCGAAGCCGGCGTACCTGCGGATCAACCCCTGGTGAGTCCCGGCCGCAGGCCGCGGGCGGCGAGTGCGGCGAGGATCCGCGGCACCGCCGCCACGGTCGCCGGGCGGCCTTCGTGCAGCAGCACGACACCGCCCGGCTCCGCGCCGTCGGCGGCGGCCACGATCTCGTCCGCGGAGGCGCCCGCCCAGTCGCGGGTGTCGACGGTCCACAGCACCTCGGTCAGCCCGTGCGCGGCGACGGTCTCCGCGACGGCGTCGTCCGTGTCGCCGTAGGGCGGCCGGAACAGCACCGGGCGCACCCCGGTCAGCGAAGCCAGGAGGTCCTGCGTTCGCCGGACCTCCTGGTCGCGGACCTGCGCCGGCAGACCGGTGAGGCGGGGGTGGGTCCACGTGTGGTTGCCGATCACGTGACCGGCCGCCGCGATCTCCCGGACGAGTGCCGGGTGTGCTTCGGCGTGCTCGCCCCACAGGAAGAAGGTCGCCCGCACCCCGCCGAGCGCGGCCAGCAGGGCCGGCGTCGTCGAAGGGTACGGGCCGTCGTCGAAGGTCAGCGCCACCGCGTCCACCCGGCCAAGATCACCCCGGTGCCGCCGCCGTGGCAAGGACTTTCGCGGGCTTTCGTCAGCGGGCCAGCGCGGCCAGCCGCTTCGGGGTGGGCCACCGGACGTTCCACGCCCAGCCCAGCTTTTCGAACGCCCAGATCACCCGCGCGGAGACGTCGATCTGGCCGCGCAGCACGCCGTGGCGGGCCGACGTCGGGTCCGCGTGGTGGGTGTTGTGCCAGGACTCGCCCATCGACAGGATGGCCAGCGGCCAGAAGTTCGCCGACCGGTCGCGGCTGGCGAACGGGCGCTCGCCGATCATGTGGCAGATCGAGTTCACCGACCACGTCACGTGGTGCTGGAACGAGATCCGCGCCAGGCCGGCCCAGAGGAACGCGGTCAGCGCGCCCCACCACGACAGGGTGATCAGGCCGCCGAGCAGCGGCGGGAGCAGCAGGCTCAGCACGACCCACAGCGGGAAGAGCCGGTCGACGACGCGCATGTCGCGGTCGCCGGCCAGGTCGGGGGCGAAGCGGTCGACGTTGGTCTTGTCGCGGCCGAAGAGCCAGCCCATGTGGGCGTGCCAGAAGCCGCGGGCGAGCGCCACCGGCGAGGTGCCGAACAGCCACGGCGAGTGCGGGTCGCCCTCGCGGTCGGAGAAGGCGTGGTGACGGCGGTGGTCGGCGACCCAGCCGATCACCGGGCCCTGCGCGGCGAGGCCACCGGCGATCGCCAGCGCGATCCGCAGCACGCGCTTCGCGCGGAACGCGCCGTGGGTGAAGTACCGGTGGTAGCCGACGGTGATGCCCAGCGTCGACACGACGAAGAACGCCCCGCCGATGGTGAGGTCGAGCCAGCTGACGCCCCAGCCCCAGAACACCGGGACGGCCGCGGCGAGCGCGAGGAACGGGACCAGCAGGAACGTCCGGATGGTGATCAGCTCGGCCACCGTCTGGCGGCCGGAGAGCACGGGTTTGGCGACGGGACGGGGAGCCTTCACGGAGGCTGTCATGCACTACTCGTTTCGAGGTCTAATCGCGCGCGGAGCGGGGCTCACGCACCGAGGCCGGGGGAGCGGGACACCCGGCGGTCAGCGGTCTGCGGGTGGCCGGGCGCGTCACCGCTCCTGTCGGCGATCGGGCCTCGGCGGCCACCAATCGAGAGTGGGTCCGGCCGGACGCCGGCGTACTGAGGTGCTCTCGACCCTTCCCATGTTACCCGATCGTTGTGAGCCCGCAGTGTGGCCGGGCACGAGAAAGGCCCCCGCCCCGGAGGGCGAGGGCCTTCGGTGCCTCGTGGCTCAGATGACGCTCACGCGCTGGGCCTGCGGGCCCTTCTGGCCCTGGCCGATCTCGAACTCCACGCGCTGGCCCTCATCGAGGGACTTGAAGCCGGTGCCCTGGATCTCGGAGTAGTGGACGAACACGTCCGGACCCCCGCCATCCTGGGCGATGAAGCCGAAGCCCTTTTCGCCGTTGAACCACTTGACACTGCCCTGAGCCATACCCATACCTACTCTTTGTAGTGAGCCGGGATGTCCCGTTCGGACACCCTGGTCTCCCCACCATCCTCCCATCTACGCCCGCGCGGGGCACGCCCGGTCTCAAACTCCCCAATCGGGGCGCAGCGGCATGCCCATCCCGCCCTCGCTGTCGGTCCGCACGCCGAGGATCTGGTGCAGCTCGATCTCGCGGCGTTCGAAGGCCAGCCGGCAGGCCGCGAGGTACAGCGCCCACACCCGGCTGCGGCCGGCGCCCGCCTCGGAAACGGCCTCGTCCCAGTGCTCGTCGAGGTTCGCACACCACCCGGCCAGGGTCAGCGCGTAGTGCTCGCGGAGGTTCTCCGAGTGCCGGACCTCCAGCCCGGCGTCGTGCATCGCGGTCATCAGCTCGCCGGGGGCTTCGAGCTCGCCGTCCGGGAAGACGTAGCGGTCGATGAACCCGCGCGAGCGGTGGGCGACGCTGGTGTCCGGGTTGGTGATGCAGTGGTTGAGCAGGCGCCCGTGCGGCTTGAGCTTCTCCGCGAGGAACCGGAAGTAGCCGGGCACGTTGCGGGCACCGATGTGCTCGGTGAGGCCGATCGAGGAGATCGCGTCGAACCCGGTCTCGGTGACGTCCCGGTAGTCGAGGTGGCGGATCTCGGCGCGGTCGGCCAGTCCGAGGGCGACGATGTTCTTCTGCGCCCACTGGGCTTGTTCACGCGAAAGGGTGACCCCGAGCGCCTCGACGCCGTAGTGCCGGACGGCGTGCGCGACCATGCCGCCCCAGCCGCAGCCCACGTCGAGCAGCTTCATCCCGGGCTGCAGGCCGAGCTTGCGGCAGACCAGGTCGAACTTGTGGTACTGCGCCTCCTCCAGCGTGGATTCGGCTTCCGGGAAGACCGCGCACGTGTAGGCCATCGACGGGCCGAGGACCAGCTCGTAGAACCGGTTGGACACGTCGTAGTGGCTGGCGATGGCCTCGCTGTCGCGGCCCTTCGAGTGCCGCAGCGCGGTCAGCCCGCGCCGGAACCGGCTCGGGTGCTCCTCGGCGGGCGGCTTGACCACGCGCAGGTGGCGCGGGCCGAGCTTGCGCAGCAGCCACAGCCGGTCGGCGGCGCTCAGCTGGTCGACCTGGGCCGACAGCGCGCGCAGCGCGGTGTACAGGTCGCCGGTGACGTCGAGCGCGCCGGCGACGTAGGCGCGGGCGAGGCCGAGGTCCCCGGGGGAGGACATCAGGTAGTCCAGGGCCAGCGGCGAGCGCACCTGGATGGCGACGGGAGCGTCGGCCGGGCCGCTGCTGCTGCCGTCGTAGGCGGTGATCGACACGGTCGCGCGGGGGCCGAGCAGGCGCTCGAAGACCTCGCCGACCGGGATGCTTGCCTGGTTCACGTTCGTTCCTTTCACCGGCGGCGGACGCATTTCTCGTAGAGGCCGAGCAGCCGCCCGCCCGGGTCGTAGGTCCGCTTGAGGTCCCGGTAGGCGTCGCCGTTGTAGAGCCGCCAGAACTCGTCCTCGGCGTAGAAGCTGTCCGAGTAGAGCGACTTGTGCCCGCCCAGCCGGGTGACCTCGGCTTCGATCATCCGGTTGTGCACGCCGTCGCGCTCGCCGGGGTCCAGCGGCACGGCCGACCAGAACCCGAAGTTGACGTACAGCGCTTCGGGGTCCAGCTCGTACAACGGCCAGCGCACGCCGCCGGGGCGCTGCCGCAACGGGCAGACCCACACCGGGCTGATCGGGATCTCCCGTTCGAAGAACTCGAGGAACTCCGCGGCGCGCCCGACCGGGACCTCGATGTCCTGCACGATCGTCTCCTCCGGCGGGAGGCGCCGCAGCTTCAGCAGCCGCTCGGCGATCTTGAACCGGCGGTCGAGCGCCACGGCCCTCCAGTACACCGAGGACCGCAGGAACCGGCGGCCGAGCAGCAGCCGCGGCAGCCGGTGCTGGACGCCGAACGCGCGCGAGCACCAGAACCAGTCGGTGTCCCACCGCCAGAGGTAGTCCCGCACGGTGAGGTGGTCGGTTTCCCGCCGCCGGATCGACCGGTAGTAGATGTCCAGCCAGGTGTAGTCGCTCGTCGCGGGCGCGGTGTCGGTGAACTTCGCCAGCGTCAGGTACAGCTCGTCGGGGCCGAAGATCGTCCCGTCGACGAAGTCGTGCTCGCCGCTGTCGCACTCGTGCGCGAGCGCGCGGAAGTAGGTGTCCCGGTCGTGGTACCGGACGTGCCGGAGGGCCACGAACGGCTTGACCGGCTCGAGGACGATCTTCAGGCGCAGCGCGTACCCGAGGGTGCCGTAGGAGTTCGGGAAGCCGCGGAAGAGGGCCTGGTGCTCGTTGTCCGGTGTCGCGACGACAATCCGGCCGTCCCCGGTGAGCACTTCGAGCTCGAGCACCGACTCGTGCGGCATCCCGTTGCGGAACGACGAGGACTCGATGCCGAGCCCGGTCACCGCGCCGCCGAGCGTGATGGTCTTCAGCTGGGGGACGACCAGCGGCATCAGGCCGTGCGGGAGGGTGGCGTCGACGAGCTGTTCGTAGGTGACCATCCCTTCGACGTCGGCGGTGCGGCTTTCGGGGTCGACGCGCAGCACGTGGGTGAAGCCGGAGACGTCCAGTCCGGGGTGCTTCGCGGCGGCACGGGAGCGGAAGAGGTTGGAGGTCCGCTTCGCGAGCCGGACGGTGGCTTCACCCGCGACGGCGGTGAGCTGCCGCCGCAGCGCGTCGACGCGGGCTTCGTGTTCGGGGAACGGCGGGGCCTGTGGCACCCCGGCCTGATCGATGGTCACGAACCCGATCCTGCCTCACGCCGACGGCGGGCGCACCGTGCCGCCGCACCACGGTTTCCGGGACCGTCCCGGCTGGTGGGAACGGGGTCAGGCGACGGCGTGGAGCGGGGTGTCCTCTTCGAGGAGTTCCGCCGCTTCGGCCAGGAACGCGTCGATCTTCCGCAACCGGCCGGCGGTCCGGCGTTCGGTGGCGGCGAGGTATTCGACGCGGCGGCGGGCGTGCTCGATTTCGTGGGCCGCGCGTGCCCGGGCGTCCTCGAGCCGGCGGGCCGCGGTCTCCTCGGCTTCGCCGACGATCGCCGCGGCGCGCTGCCGGGCCGCCGCGACGACGCCGTCCGCTTCGGCGTGGGCCAGTTCGAGCAGGTGGCGCACGCGGTCCCCGACCGCGGCCGGGTCGGCGGGGGTCCGGCACAGGCGGTCGGCACGCGCGCGCAGCGCGGCGTTGTCGGAGCGGGCCTGTTCGAGGCGCCGCGCGAGCTGCTCCGCTTCGGCGACCGCGGCGTCGCGGTCGGCCGTGAGCAGGCGGATCTCGGTGAGCAGCTCGTCGATCCGCTCGTCGACCTGCTCCCGGTCGTAGCCGCGCAGGGTGAGGGCGAAGCTCTCCGGCAGGGGGATCGTCATGAGCGGCGCAGGAGGTCGGCGAGCCCGGCGTCGGCCGCGGACCGCAGCGTGACGGGGTCGGGGCGGCCGACGGTGTGGTCGTCCTCGTGCAGTGCGGTGACGAACCGCGCGACCCGCCGCGGCGCCGGGGCCACGGTCGGGCCGCCCAGGTAGCGCAGGACGATCAGGTCTTCGCCGGAGTGCGTCTCGATGGCCGCCGCCCAGCCGCGTTCCTCGTCCCAGAGGAGCGCGACGTCGCGGTCGGGGTAGTGCGGCAGCCGCGTGTCGAGGGCGACGTACGCCGACAGCGGCGCGTCGTGGTCGAGGGTGCACGACTCGAGGCCGATCCCGAGCTCGGCGGTGACGTCGCGCAGGTAGTCGAGCAGCGCGGGGACGGCGGGGTGCTGGTAACCGGTCGGCAGGGCGATCGATGCGGTCACGGGGGGACGGACCCTTTCTCGGAGGTGGTTCTGGTACCACCGTTCTAACATGTCATCGAAACGATGACAAGTGAGATGTCGCCGGATTGACGACGTCAGTCGATCGGGGGTTGATCGCGCCGGTGGCGGGGTATCCGGCGCTCGGACCGCGGGGATCCCGCGGCGGACGGGGAAAGCGAGGCGGCGTTGAGCATTCTGATCGATTTCGGGCGTGACACGGAGTTCTCGTTCGAGCGGGGGTTGCGCGGGTACGTCGCCGCGGTGGCCCGCGCGGTGGGGGTCGGGCTGGAATCCTGCACGCTGGACGCGGGCACGCCCGCGGCGGCGTACATCGCGCTCGACTGGCGCCTGAGCCGGTTCCCCGACCACGACCTGGCCCTGGTCTGGGACGAAGCGAACGGCTGGGCGGCGGCGATCGAGGACGCCGCCGGCGCGACGGTGCTGTCCTACCTGGGCGGCGAGGTGTTCCCCGAACCCCGTGCGGTGGTGCGGTTCCTGGCGGCGGTCCGTGCCGACGACCCGGAGGCGGGGATGGTGGAAGCGCCGGAGCTGCGCGAGCCGGGCCGGCACGAGGAACTGCTGGGAACGCTCGCCCGCGGCTGATCGGTTTCCGGCACACTGGGCGGGGTGCTGACGGCGGAAACGGTGGTGGACCGGAAAGTCCCGCGCGAGCCGCGGATCTCCCCGGACGGCCGGTGGGTGGTCTACGCGACCGCACCGGTGGGACGGACGGGGAACCACCCGGCGAGCGAGCTGTGGCTGGCCCCGTCCGACGGCGGTGCGGCGCCCCGGAGGCTGGCGGCCGGTGCAGGACCGCGGTGGGCGCCGGATTCGGGCTCGGTGTTCTTCCTGTCGGAGGGGGAAACGCCGCAGCTGCACCGGATCGGCCTCGACGGTGGTGCGCCCGAGCAGCTTACGGAGTGGCCGGCGGGCATCAGCGGACATGTGCCGCTGGCGGGGTCGGTGGTGCTGATCGCGCCGGATCCGGCGGATCGGCCGGGCGACCCCTGGGTGCGGATCGTCCGGCGGGCCACGGATCCCGAAGACCGCGGGCAGGGGGCGGGTGGCTGGGACCGCGAAGCTCGCCGGGATCCGCCGGGCGGGCGGGACAACAAGGCGCGCCCGGATGCGCCAGGCGGCCGGGACACCCGCGTACGCCCCGATCTGCCAAGCGGCGCGACCACCAAGTCGTGCCCCGATCGGCTCTGGCTGCTCGACCTCCGCACTTGCGCCCTCGCACGCCTCGGCGACCTCGGCCGCCGGCACGTGCGGGAAGTCGCCGCCCGGCCGGACGGGACCACCCTCGCCGTCTTCACCTGGTCCTGTGCCGATCGTGAACCCGGCGTCTTCGAACCCGGCCTGCACTTCGTCGACCTCGCCACCGGCGAGACCCGCGACCGGCCCGCCCCGGCCCTCGAAGCGGCCGACCCGGTCTGGTGGCACGACGGCACCGGATGGCACCTCGCCCACCTCGGCCTGACCCCGCCCGGCCTCGTCGGCGGCACCGCGGTCTTCGACAACGGCGACAACCTCACCGCGGGCCTCGGCAGCTGCCCGATCGAACTCACCCAGGTCGGCACCGGCCCACCCCTCGCCCTGTTCGCCGAAGGTCTGGACACGACGCTGCGGCGCCTGGATCCCGTCGAGAAGACCTTCACCGAGATCACCGGGGTCCACGGCACCGCTCTCACGGCGAGCCGCGACGGCGCCACGATCGCGCTGGTCGTGAGCACCGCGACCGAACCGGAAGAAGTCCACGCCGGCGCGCCGCACAGCCTGAAACGCGTCAGCGCGCCGGCGCCGCGAGGCTCCTGGGGCACCCGGCACCGGCTGGCCTACCGGGCGCCGGACGGCCTGGACCTCGACGGCCTGCTGATCCTGCCGCCCGGCAAGACGACGGCCGACGGCCCGTTTCCCCTCGTCACGCTCGTGCACGGCGGCCCGCACGACCGCTACGCCGACCGCTTCCACCTCAACTGGTACCCCTCCGGCCAATGGCTCGCCGCCGCCGGGTTCGCGGCGTTCCTCCCGAACCCGCGCGGCGGGCTCGGCCACGGCCACGCGTTCGCGGCCAGTGTCGCCGGGGACGTCGGCGGCGCGGAGTTCACCGACCTGCTCGCCGGCATCGACCTCCTGGTGGCCGACGGCATCGCCGACGAAGACCGGCTCGGGATCGCCGGCGGGAGCCACGGCGGGTTCATGGCCGCCTGGGCCGTCGCGCACACGGACCGCTTCAAGGCGGCCATCGTGCTCGCCGGCGTCACCGACTGGCCGCTGCTGGCCGCGACCGGCGAGCACTCCCGGTTCGAAGCCGCGCTGGGCGGCCGGGAGAACAGCCCGATCACGCACGCGGCGAACATCCGCACGCCGGTCCTCATCCTGCACGGCGAGGACGACACCAACGTCCCGCTCTCGCAGGCCGAACTCCTGCACCGCGCCCTCGGCGACCGGCCCCACGAGTTCGTCGTCTACCCCCGCGAGGGCCACTCGATCCGCGAACGCGGCCACCAGATCGACGTCCTGAACCGTTCCCGGAACTGGTTCTCAGACCTGCTCGCCTAACTTGAACTCCGCGGGACCGGTGCTGAAGGAGAACCCGTCCGCGCCCACGGTGACGTCCGCTTCGCGCGGCTCGGCCCGGGCGACGACCGGGGCCACCGAACCGGCCAGGTCCAGCACCACCGACGCGTCGGTGTACCAGCTCGGCACCACCGGGTTGCCCCACCAGTCGCGGCGCTGCGGGTCGTGGACGTCCCACGTGATCACCGGGTTGTCCGGGTCGCCGGTGTAGTAGTCGTGCGTGTAGATCTCGACGCGGTGCCCGTCGGGATCGCGGACGTAGAGGTAGAAGGCGTTCGACACGCCGTGCCGGCCCGGGCCGCGTTCGATCATGCCGGGTTTGCGCAGCGCGCCCAGGTGGTCGCAGATGTGCAGGATCTGGTGCCGTTCGTGCGACGCGAACGCGATGTGGTGCAGCCGCGGGCCGTCGCCGCCGGTCAGCGCGATGTCGTGGACCGTCGGCTTGCGGAACATCCACGCCGCGTACACCGTGCCCTCGGCGTCCTGGATGTCCTCGGACACGCGGAAACCCAGGCCCTCGTAGTACTTCCGGGCCGACGGCACATCGGGAGTGTCCACGTTGAAGTGGTCCAACCGCGACAGTGCGCCGGCGCCGTGGACGTCGTAGCGCTGCGTGAACCGTTCGACGTGCCGGGCCTCGTGGAAGAACTCGACCGGGAACCCCAGCGGGTCGACGACCCGCACCGCCTCGCCGATACCGCGCGTCGCTCCCGCGGCCCGCCGCTCGACCGGGCACCCGAGCGTCCGGTAGTACGCCTCCGCGAGATCGAGGTCGGCGGTGCTCCGGACGCGGTAGGCCAGCACGGCGAGCGCGGGCGTGGATCCCTTGCGCAGCACCAGGGAGTGGTGCAGGTACTCCTCGAAGGCCCGCAGGTACAACGCCGAAGAGTCCTCGTGGGTGACGACGAGACCGAGCACGTCGACGTAGAAGGCGCGGGACGCGGCCAGGTCGGTGACGACGAGTTCGGCGTACGCGCAGCGGAGGACGTCCGGCGGGGTGGCGGTCATGACCGGCCCTCCCGGCCACTGCCGAACCGGGCCGTGTGCACCGGCCCGAGCGAGACGTGGATGGCCTGCTGATGGGTGTAGAAGTCGAGCGAGCGGTAGCCGCCTTCGTGGCCGACGCCGGACGCCTTGACCCCGCCGAACGGCGTCCGCAGGTCGCGGACGTTGTGCGAGTTCAGCCAGACCATCCCGGCTTCGACCGACTGCGCGAAGGTGTGCGCCCGCTGCAGGTTCGACGTCCAGAGGTAGGCGGCCAGCCCGTACTGGACGCCGTTGGCGAGCGCGAGGGCCTCGGCTTCGGTGTCGAACGGGGTCAGCGCGACGACCGGCCCGAAGATCTCCTCCTGAAAGATCCGCGCGGACGACGGCACGTCGGCGAACACCGTCGGTGCCACGTAGTTGCCGGTGTCCAAACCGGACGGACGGCCGCCGCCGGCGAGCAGCCGGCCCTCGGACTTGCCCAGCTCGACGTACCGCAGCACCTTCTCGTGGTGCTCGGGGTGGACCAGCGCGCCGACCTCGGTGGCCGGGTCGTGCGGGTCCCCGACGACGATGGCGGCCGCGCGCTCGGCGTACCGGGCGCAGAACTCGGCGTAGACCGGCCGCTCGACGAGGATCCGGCTGCCCGCGGTGCAGCGTTCGCCGTTCAACGAGAACACGCCGAACAGCGTCGAGTCGAGCGCGGCGTCGAGGTCCGCGTCGGCGAACACGATCGCCGGGGACTTGCCGCCCAGCTCCATCGACATGCCCTTGAGGTGCGCCGCGCAGTTGCGGTAGATCGTCCGCCCGGTCGTGGTCTCGCCGGTGAACGAGATCAGCGGGACGTCCGGGTGCTTGACGAGCGCGTCGCCCGCCTCTTCGCCGAAGCCGTTGACCAGGTTGAACACCCCCTCGGGCAGTCCCGCGTCGGCGAAGATCCCCGCCCAGAGGCTCGCCGACAGCGGCGTGAACTCGGCGGGCTTGAGCACGACCGTGCAGCCGGACGCCAGCGCCGGCGCGAGCTTCCAGCTCTCCAGCATGAACGGCGTGTTCCACGGCGTGATCAGCCCGGCGACCCCGACCGGCTTGCGGTGCACGTAGTTCACCTGCCGCCCGGGCACCTGGTAGGTGTCATCGGCTTGGGCGACGACGAGGTCGGCGAAGAACCGGAAGTTCTCGGCGGCGCGCTGCGCCTGCCCGAGTGCCTGGGTGATCGGCAGGCCGGTGTCGAACGTCTCCAGCTCGGCGAGCCGGGCGTCCTGCGCCTCGACGGCGTCGGCGATCCGGTTCAGGATCCGCGCCCGGGCCCGCGGCGGCATCCGCGGCCACGGCCCATCGGTGAACGCTTTCCGGGCCGCGGCGACCGCGCGATCGACGTCCTCGGCCTGGCCGGCCGCAGCGGTCGCGTAGGGCGTGTTCGACACCGGGTCGAGCACGTCGAACGTCTTGCCCGAGACGCTGTCGACCGGCTCGCCGCCGATGTGGTGCTTCAGCTCGCCCGGCAGTCCTTCCGGGACGTAGTGGGTCATGCCTTTCCCTCCACGGTGAAGCCTTCGGTCGGCGTGAGGTACTGCGCGCCTTCGGCCATGAGGTCCTTGATCCGCGAGACGCCGGCGTCGCTCGGCGGGATCAGCGGCGGCCGGACGTGCCCCGAGGCGATCAGCCCGCGCTGTGCCAGCACCCACTTGCCCGGCGCCGGGTTGGTCTCGACGAACAGCAGGTCGACCAAGGGGTGCAGCCCGTAGTGGATTTCCCGCGCGCGTTCGTGGTCGCCGGACTGCCACGCGGTGTACAGCTCCGCGCACGCGGCCGGGGCGATGTTGGCCGTCGCGCTGACGAACCCGGCGCCGGCCAGTGCCAGCAGCGGCAGGCAGAGCAGCTCGATCCCGGACCACACCAGCAGGTCCCGGCCGCACAGGTGCAGCACGCGGGAGAAGTGCTCGAAGTCCTTGGTCGTCTCCTTGATCCCGACGAAGTTGCCGCACGAGCGGTACAGCCGCGCGACGGTCTCCGGCGCGAGGTCGACCGCGGTCCGGCTCGGCACGTTGTAGGCGACGATCGGCAGGTCCGGGAACTCGCGGCAGACCGTGCGGTACCAGACGAACAGCGCGTCCTGCGTCGGCCGCGCGTAGTACGGCGTGATGACCAGCGCGGCGTCGATCCCGGCGTCCCGCGCCAGCGCCGTCAGCTCCAGGGTCTCGTCGAGCTTCGCCGAACCGGTGCCGGGGACGACCGGGACGCGGTCGCCGACCTCGGCGGCCACCGTCCGGATCGCCTCGGCGCGCTCGGCGACCGTCTGGGACCCGGGTTCGCCGGTGGAGCCGCCGATCGAGATGCCGTGCGAGCCCGAGGCGAGCTGCCAGCGCACGAGGTTCACCAGGCCGTCGTGGTCGACGGCGCCGTCGGCGGTGAACGGCGTCATCAGCGGCGCGATCGACCCGCGGATGGCCTGGGGGTCGGAGCGGAAACGCATGGGAATCCTTCCTGACGTCGGCGCGGATCACCGGTTCGCGAGCCAGGCGGCGTACCTGGCGCGCCAGTGCTCGTCCATCGGGTACAGGCCTTCGACGCGCTCGCCCGCGGCGACCTGCTCGGCGATGAACGTCTCCTGCAGCTCCTGTTCGATCGCCGCGTCGACCACCTCTTCGACCAGGGTGGGCGGGATGACCAGGACCCCGTCGCCGTCCCCGGCGATCACGTCGCCCGGGCAGACGGCCGCGCCGCCGCAGGCGATCGCGACGTCGGCGTCCCACGGCACGTGCCGGCGGCCGAGCACCGCCGGGTGCGGCCCGGCGTGGTAGGTGGGAATGTCCAAAGCGGACACCGCGGCCAGGTCGCGGACCCCGCCGTCGGTGACTATCCCGGCGGCGCCGCGCACCTGCGCCCGCAGCGCGAGGATGTCGCCGACCGTGCCCGCGCCGCGTTCCCCGCGCGCCTCCACGACCAGGACATCGCCGGGGCCGAGGCGGTCGATCGCGCGCTTCTGCGCGTTGTAGCCGCCGCCGTGGTTCTCGAACAGGTCTTCGCGGTAGGGCAGGTACCGCAGGGTCCGCGCGCGGCCGGTCAGCCGGACACCGGGCCGGGTGGAGGTCAGCCCGTCGATCGACACGGCGTCGTGGCCGCGCTTGCGCAGCTGGGCGGAAAGCGTCGCGGTACCGACGGATTCGAGGCGCCGCTTGAGGTCCGCGGTCAGCGTGAAGTCCGGTGTGGACGTTCCGTGCGCGTCCGCCCGCTGCCGCTCGTCCACGCGGGGGAGCGCGCCATACGGTCCGAAGGGGACGGTTCCCTCGGTGACCGGCGTGACCAGCCGCCCGGTGGTGTGCCCGGCGGTGTCGACCTCGACCTCGACGACGTCGCCGGGGACGGCGACCGACGCGCCCGCGGGCGTGCCGGTGAGGACGACGTCGCCGGGTTCGAGGGTGATCAGCTGGGACAGGTCGGCGACCAGCCGGCCGAAGCCGAAGAGCAGTCCGGCGGTGGTGTCCTCCTGGACGAGTTCGCCGTTCAGCCAGGTCCGCAGCCGCAGCGCGGCCGGGTCGAGGTCCGCGGCGGGCAGCACCGCCGGGCCGAGCGGGGTGAAGCCGTCGCCGCCCTTCGCCCGCAGGTTGCTGCCCTGGTCGGCGTAGCGCAGGTCGTAGACGCCGAAGTCGTTGGCGGCGGTGACCCCGCCGACGTACGACCAGCCGTCGGCCGGGGAGACCCGGCGGGCGGTGCGGCCGATGACCAGCGCGATCTCGCCTTCGAAGCCGAGCAGCTCGGTGCCCGCCGGCCGGTCGAGCGCGGCCCCGCTCGCGGCGACGGACGTCGGGGGCTTGAGGAAGTACGACGGCTGCTCCGGCACCCGGCCGCGCTGGGCGGCGCGGGACCGGTAGTTCAGGTGCAGCGCGATGATCTTGCCGGGCCGCTGCGGGAGGGGCGTCATCCGTGGTCCTGCCTGCCGGTTCCGAAGAAGGTATCGCAAATGATATACGATCTGCGGTGCCGGGAAACCCCCTTTCGCCCGCGGCCGCTGGCGCCCACCCGTGCCCGCGTGTGATCCTCCTGGCGGGGAGGAGGGGCGGGATGGACTCGTTCGGTACCCGGCTGCGCCGGCTCCGGCGCGCGGCGGGGCTCACCCAGGAGGCGCTCGCCGAGAAGTCCGGGCTCAGCGGCCAGGCCGTCGGCGCGCTGGAACGCGGCGACCGGCGCTTCCCGCACCGCGACACCCTCGACCGGCTCGCCGACGCCCTCGGCCTCGCCGGCACCGAGCGCGACGACTTCGCCCGAGCGGCCGAGCGGCCTCCGAAACCCGCGGCCGCGAAGGTCGTCCCGCGGGAGCTGCCCGGCGGGATCGCCGTCTTCACCGGCCGCGACGCCGAACTCGGCCGCGTCCTCGCCCTCTTCGAGTCCCCGGGCAGCGTCGTCGTCGCGATCGGCGGGATGGCCGGTGTCGGCAAGACCGCCCTCGCCCTCGAAGCCGGCCACCGGCTCACCCGGCGCTTCCCCGACGGCTCGCTCCACCTCGACCTGCGCGGCCACGCCGCCGACCCGCCGGACCCCCTCGACCTGCTCGACCGGCTCATCCGCGAACTCGGCGACGAACCGCCGAAGCCGCTGTCGCTCGACTCCGCGGCCGCCCGCTTCCGGACGCTGCTCGCCTCGAAACGCGTCCTGCTCCTGCTCGACAACGCCCGCGACGCCGCGCACGTCGCACCGCTGCTGCCCGGCGCCGGCGGCTCCGGTGCCATCGTCACCAGCCGGGCCGCCCTGCCGGACCTGCCGCAGGCGCACCAGGTGCTGCTGGACGTCCTGCCCGAGGCGGACGCGCTCCGCCTGCTCGCGGCCGAGATCGGCGCCGAGCGCGTCGCGGCCGAACCCGCCGCCGCGCGCCGGGTCGCGCGCCTGTGCGGGTACCTGCCGCTGGCCCTGCACCTCGTCGGCGCGCGGCTGGCGACGCGGCC
Organism: Amycolatopsis sp. NPDC049691; assembly: GCF_040675005.1. NCBI lineage: Bacteria > Bacillati > Actinomycetota > Actinomycetes > Pseudonocardiales > Pseudonocardiaceae > Amycolatopsis > Amycolatopsis sp. NPDC049691. The sequence continues at coordinate 261,001 of NZ_JBFANX010000010.1, read as the reverse complement.
GCGCTGGCCGGTCGCCCACCTCGCGCACCGGCTCGACGACGAACACCGCCGCCTCGACGAAACGGGCGTCCGCGCCGGCTTCGCCCTGGCCGTCGGCGCGCTGGACGAAACCGCCGCCCGCGCGTACCCGCTGCTGTCGCTGCTCGACGTCCCGGAGCTGTCGGTGCCCGTCGCGAGCCGGCTGCTCGACGCGCCCGAAGCCGAGACGGAGAAGCTGCTCGACCGCCTCACCGACGAGCACCTGCTGACCACGCCCGCTCCAGGGTGGTACCGGCTGCACGACCTGCTCCGGCTCTACGGCCGGGAGCTGGCCCCACCGGGTGAGCGGGCCGCCGCGATCACCCGCGTCGTCGAGCTCTGCGCGGCGATGGCCTGGCGGAGCATGGCGCTCGTCTCGGCGGCCTCGCACCGCCACGACTGGGCGGCCGGGCGGTGGGCCGCCGGCGGACCCGGCTCCGCGGAGGAGGTGTTCGCCTGGCTCGACCGGCACCAGGCCCACCTCGTCACCGTCGTGCGGCAGGCCGCCGCCACCCCCGGCGTGCCACCCGATGCGATCGCCGCCGTCGGGCTCGGCCTCTACGAGTACCACCGCGCGCGGGCCCGCTGGCGGGACGCCATCCAGGTCGACGAGGTCGCGCTGGAGCTCGTCGACGGCGTCGACCCGGTCGCGGCCGCGACCCTGCGCAACGACCTCGGCGTCGCCGAAGCGGAACTGGCGAGCGGGGGCGAGGCGGCCGGCTTCCGGCGCTCGCACGCGCTGCTCCGCCGGAGCCTCGCCGACTGGGAGGCGATCGGCGACGAGCGTCAGCTGGCGGGCACCCTCAACAACCTCTGCTTCGTCTACGGCCTCGGCGAGGACGTCGAGACGGCCATCGGCTTCGGCGAGCGGAGCCTGGCGCTCAACCGGTCGCTCGGGCTGCGCCACGTCGAGACGCTGAACCTGGTCAACCTGGCCGTGCTGTACGGGCGCCAAGGCGACCGCGCGCGCGAACTGGCGTACGCGAGCGAAGCGGTGGCGGTCGGCGAGGACACCGGAGACGTGCGCGGCACGGCCTACGGCCGGATGCGGCTCGGGATCGTGCACCGCGAGCTGGGCCGGTTCGACGCCGCGATCGACGAGCTGAGCCGCAGCGTCGCCCTCTGGCGCGAGGCCGGAGTGCGGCTGTACGAGGCGATGACGCTGGCCGAGCTGGGCCGCGCGTACGCCGGCCGGGACGAGCGCGACCGGGCCCGGGAGGTGCTCACGGAAGCCCTGGCGCTGCTGGGGGAGTACGGCGGTGCGGAGCGCGCGGCCGCGGTCCGGGCGGAGCTGGCGCGGTTGTGAAGGCGACGGCCAGGTAGGGCCGCGCCCGGTGCACCGGTCGGCAGACCACCTTGCCGCCGTGGTCGGCGCAGCGGATGGTGACGGTGTCGCGAATCCGCGACACGAGCAGGACCCGCGCGGGGGCCGCCGCGGCGGCGGGCGCCCCGGTGAGCAGGGCAACGGCGGCGAGCGCGGCGAGAAGGGTTCTGCGGGCGGCTCTCACCGGTGCCCTTCGCGTCGGGGATGGCGGCAGCACCGATCTTCGCGGCGGGCGGCGGCGGGCGACAGCGACAACCTCTACGAACGACCTCTACAAAAGCGCGGAAAGCCCCGGCCGTGTGAACGCGCTCGCCGCCGGGCACCCGGTGGCATGACGAAAACCCGGGCCTACCGCGACGGCGTACTGCTCGAGGAAGACTTCCCGATGGCGGACGTCTCCGACTTCCTGGCCGAACCGGACACCGCCGTCTGGGTCGACCTCTGCGAGCCGTCCGAAGCGGACCTGGCCGAGCTCGCCGGCGAACTCGGCCTGCACCGGCTCGCCGTCGAGGACGCCGTTCAGGAACACCAGCGACCCAAGCTCGACCGCTACGACGGCCACGCCTTCCTCACCGCCTACGCGGTCCGGTTCGACGCCGCGAGCGAGCGCACGACGACCCACGAGCTCGCCGTCTTCATCACGCCGCGCGCGCTGGTGACCGTCCGCAAGGACGACGGGTTCGCCATCGAGGGCGTCACGCGCCGCTGGGACCAGGCGCCGGACCTGGCGAAGTCCGGGGTGCCCTTCCTGCTGCACGGCCTCCTCGACTACGTAGTGGACGGCCACTTCGACGCCGTCCAGGCGCTCGACGACGAGGTCGAGGAGCTGGAGGACCTGGTCTTCGACGACCGCCCGGACACCGCCGAGCTGCAGCGGCGCTCGTTCCGGCTCCGCAGGAACCTGACCGCGCTGCGCCGGGTGGTGGGACCCGTGCCCGACGTCGTCGGCTCGTTGCTGCGCCCGGACCTGCGGCTGGCCGACGACACCACCCGCCCGTACTTCGAGGACGTCCACGACCACGCGCGGCAGGCCGCCGAGCACGCCGAGGCGCTGCGCGAACGCCTGACGACGGTCCGGGAGACCCAGCTGAACCTGCAGAGCGACCGGCTGAACCTGATCATGAAGAAGGTCACCGGGTGGGCGGCGGTGATCGCGGTGCCGACGGCGGTGACCGGCTTCTACGGCCAGAACGTCCCCTACCCCGGCAACGGCACGACGATCGGCTTCTGGGTTTCGACGGTCGTGATGCTGGTGCTGTCGGTCGGTCTGTACACGCTCTTCAAGAAGAAGGACTGGCTCTGACGCGGGTCCCCACATTCCACTGTGGAGTGTCCGTTGTGGACGGTAAATGGGCATGGCGAAACCGGCGCCGCGGCTGAGCCGACGTCGCCGGGACCCCTGTCGCCGGCGTTCAGCCGAACGGGTCAATGCGGCCGAATGGCCTGGGGGAGAAAGAAAAGCTGTGGAGGACCGCCTGGGGAGCACGCGCGGGCACGGGCGCGGCTGGTTGCTCAACCGTTGCCCTTCAGCATAGTGCAGCTGCACTATGCTGGGCCATCCGGTGTGGTCGCCGGGACGGCGCCCCCGGCGCCGACGTGCGGAGAAACGGGTGGCGGATGGGTGGGGCAATGGCCGAGGGGACGCGCCCGGGTGCCAACGGCGCGGTCGCAGGCGTCGGCGAGGCGGGGGAGCAGGAACTGCGCCGCCTGCTGGCGGGCCTGACCGCGGTACGCGACGGCGACTTCGGCATCCGGCTGCCGGGCGGCACCGACGGGCTGCTCGGGGAGATCGCGACGGTCTTCAACGGCATGGCCGACCAGCTGTCGCTGTTCACCTCCGAGGTCACCCGCGTCGCCCGCGAGGTCGGCAGCGAGGGGCAGCTGGGCGGCCAGGCGAAGGTGCCCGGCGTGTCCGGCACGTGGAAGGACCTCACCGATTCGGTGAACGCCATGGCCGGCAACCTGACCACCCAGGTCCGCGACATCGCCCAGGTCGCGACCGCGGTGGCCAAGGGCGACCTGTCGCAGAAGATCGACGTCGACGCCCGGGGCGAGATCCTCGAGCTCAAGGACACCGTCAACACGATGGTGGACCAGCTGTCGTCGTTCGCGGACGAGGTCACCCGGGTGGCGCGCGAGGTCGGCAGTGAAGGCCGGCTCGGCGGCCAGGCCCAGGTGCCCGGCGTCGGCGGCGTCTGGCGCGACCTCACCGACTCGGTGAACTTCATGGCCGGGAACCTGACCGACCAGGTCCGCAACGTCGCCCAGGTGACCACCGCGGTCGCGAAGGGCGACCTGTCGCAGAAGATCACCGTCGACGCCCGGGGCGAGATCCTCGAACTCAAGAGCACGATCAACACGATGGTGGACCAGCTGTCGTCGTTCGCGGACGAGGTCACCCGCGTCGCGCGAGAAGTCGGCACCGAAGGCAGGCTGGGCGGTCAGGCCGACGTCAAGGGCGTCTCCGGCACCTGGCGCGACCTCACCGACTCGGTGAACTTCATGGCGGGCAACCTGACCGACCAGGTCCGCAACATCGCCCAGGTCGCCACGGCGGTCGCGAAGGGCGACCTGTCCCAGAAGATCAACGTGACCGCCCGCGGCGAGGTCCTGGAGCTCAAGGACACGCTGAACACGATGGTGGATCAGCTGTCCGCGTTCGCGGACGAGGTCACCCGGGTGGCCCGCGAGGTGGGCACCGAGGGGCGCCTCGGTGGCCAGGCCGACGTCAAGGGCGTCTCCGGCACCTGGAAGGACCTCACCGAGTCGGTCAACGTCATGGCCGACAACCTCACCGCGCAGGTCCGCTCGATCGCCCAGGTCACCACCGCGGTCGCCCGCGGTGACCTGTCGCAGAAGATCCGGGTCGACGCCCGCGGCGAGATCCTGGAGCTGAAGGAGACCATCAACACGATGGTCGACCAGCTGTCCGCGTTCGCCGACGAGGTCACCCGCGTCGCCCGCGAGGTCGGCACCGAAGGCAACCTCGGCGGCCAGGCCACGGTCCGCGGCGTGTCCGGGACGTGGAAGAACCTGACCGACAACGTCAACGTGATGGCGTCCAACCTGACCGGCCAGGTCCGGTCGATCGCCCAGGTCGCGACGGCGGTCGCGCGCGGTGACCTGTCGCGGAAGATCACCGTCGAGGCCAAGGGCGAGGTCGCCGCGCTGGCCGACGTCATCAACACGATGGTCGACACGCTCTCGGCGTTCGCGGACGAGGTCACCCGCGTGGCCCGCGAGGTGGGCACCGAGGGCATGCTCGGCGGCCAGGCCCGCGTGCCGAACGTCGCCGGCACGTGGAAGGACCTCACCGACAACGTCAACTCGATGGCGAACAACCTCACCGGGCAGGTCCGCAACATCGCCCAGGTGACCACCGCCGTCGCCCAGGGCGACCTGACGCGCAAGATCGACGTCGACGCCCGCGGCGAGATCCTCGAGCTCAAGACCACGATCAACACGATGGTCGACCAGCTCTCGGCGTTCGCCGCGGAGGTCACGCGCGTGGCGCGCGAGGTCGGCAGCGAAGGCCGCCTCGGTGGCCAGGCCGAGGTCGAAGGCGTGTCGGGCACCTGGAAGCGGCTGACGGAGAACGTCAACGAGCTGGCCGGGAACCTCACCCGGCAGGTCCGCGCGATCGCCGAGGTCACCAGCGCCGTGGCCGAGGGCGACCTGACCCGCTCGATCACCGTCGACGCCTCCGGCGAGGTCGCCGAGCTGAAGGACAACATCAACTCGATGGTGGAGTCGCTGCGCGAGACGACGCGGGCGAACCAGGAGCAGGACTGGCTCAAGTCCAACCTGGCCACCATCACCGGGCTGATGCAGGGCCGCCGCGACCTCGCGGTCGTCGCGGCCGCGGTGATGGACGAGCTGGTCCCGCTGGTCAACGCCCAGTACGGCGCGTTCTACCTGGCCGACGACACGACCGAGGTGCCCGAGCTGCGGCTGGTCGGCGCCTACGGCCACCCGGACGACGGCGACGGTCCCGCGGTCCGGTTCCGGGTCGGCCAGTCGCTGGTCGGGCAGGCCGCGCGCAGCCGCCGCCCGATCGTCGTCGACGACGTGCCGCCCGGCTACGCCACCATCTCCTCCGGGCTCGGCAGCACCGCGCCGGCCGGGCTGATCGTGCTGCCGATCGTGGTCGAGGACCAGGTGCTCGGCGTGCTCGAACTGGCGTCGGTGCACGGCTTCACCGAGGTGCACCGGGCGTTCCTCGAGCTGCTGATGGAGCAAATCGGCGTCAACGTCAACAGCATCGTCGCCAACGCCCGCACCGACGAGCTGCTCGGCGAGTCGCAGCGGCTCACCGCCGAGCTGCAGGCCCGCTCGGAGGAACTCCAGGCGCGGCAGGAGGAACTCCAGTCGTCCAACGCCGAGCTGGAGGAGAAGGCGGCCCTGCTGGTCACGCAGAACCGCGACATCGAGACGAAGAACCTGGAGATCGAGCAGGCCCGCCAGGAGCTGGAGGCCCGCGCGCAGCAGCTGACGCTGGCGTCGAAGTACAAGTCGGAGTTCCTGGCCAACATGAGCCACGAGCTGCGCACCCCGCTCAACAGCCTGCTGATCCTCGCCCAGCTGCTCGCGCAGAACCCGACCCGCAACCTCACCGCGAAGCAGGTCGAGTACGCGGGCATCATCCACTCCGCCGGGTCGGACCTGCTGCAGCTGATCAACGACATCCTCGACCTGTCGAAGGTCGAGGCCGGGAAGATGGACGTCACCCCGGAACAGGTGTCGCTGCGCGGCCTGCTGGACTACGTCGAGGCGACGTTCCGGCCGATGACCTCGCAGCGCAACCTCGACTTCCGGATCACCGTCGCCCCCGGCTCGCCCACCGAGCTGCTCACCGACGACTCGCGGCTGCGGCAGGTGCTGCGCAACCTGCTGTCCAACGCGGTGAAGTTCACCGAGGTCGGCGGGATCGAGCTGCACATCGAACCGGTCGACCCGGACGCCCTGCCCCGGCCGCTGCGCGCGCACGGGCCCGCCGTCGCCTTCCGGGTCACCGACACCGGGATCGGCATCGCCGAGCACCAGCTGGAGTCGATCTTCGGCGCGTTCCAGCAGGCCGACGGCACCACCAGCCGCAAGTACGGCGGCACCGGCCTCGGCCTGTCGATCAGCCGGGAAATCGCCCAGCTGCTCGGCGGCGTCATCACCGCCGAGAGCACGCCCGGCGAGGGCAGTTCGTTCACGTTCTCGCTGCCGGTCGCGCGGCCGGACTTCGCGCCGCTGCCGGCGGGCGAGCACCCCGGCACCGCCGTCACGGCCGGCGAAACCGGCGTCGCCGTCACGACCTCGGCGCCGCGGGCCCACCGGCGGCTGCTGGTCGTGGAGGAACGCCAGCACGGGCTGCTGACGCTGGTCGCCGAAAGCGCCGCGGCGGACCTGGCCGACAGCCGGGACATCGGCATCTCGCCCGCCGACGTCGAAGTCGTCACCGCGGTCGGCACCGAGGAGGCGGCGGCCGCGCTCGCCACCGACGCCTTCCACTGCGTCGTGCTGGACCTGGACCTGCCCGACCGCACGGCGTTCGGCTTCCTCGACGCGATGCAGGGCGACAGCGCGCTGCGGCTGGTGCCGGTACTCGCGCACAACAGCCGCCGCCTCGACGGTGAGCTGGAGCAGCTGGTGCAGTCCCGCGCCGATGTGCAGTCGCTGGAAGTGCTGTCCGGACTGGACGAACTGCGCGAGCGGATCGCGCTGCACCTGTCGGCGGAGGAGCCCGGCGCGGTGCTGCCGCTGGTCCGCCCGGACGAACCGCCCGCGCCGGTGCGGGCCGCCGACGTCGACACCGCACTGGCCGGGCGCACGGTGCTGATCGTCGACGACGACCCGCGCAACGTCTACGCGCTGACCGGGATCCTGGAGCTGCACGGCATGCAGGTGCTGCACGCCGAGGACGGCCGCAAGGGCGTCGAGACGGTGGCTTCGCACCCGGGCATCGACCTGATCCTGATGGACGTGATGATGCCGGAGATGGACGGCTACACCGCGACCGCGAAGATCCGCGCGATGCCGGAGCACGCGGGCATCCCGATCGTCGCGGTGACGGCGAAGGCGATGCCGGGCGACCGCGAGAAGAGCCTCGCCTCGGGCGCCACCGACTACGTGACCAAGCCGGTCGACGCGGACGACCTGATCGCCCGCATCAAGCGGCACGTGACGGCGTGATCGGGTGACCGCCGAAGAGGAGACGCTCCCGGTGCTGGCGCCGCCGGCCGAGGTGTCCGCGAACCTGGCCCGCCTCGCCGACACCGTCGCCCGGCTGCGCGGCGAGGTCGACCACGCGCACGCCGTCGCCGACGGCCGCGCGCTGATCGAACTGGCCAAGGGCGTCCTGATGGAACGCCTGCACTGCACGCCGTCCGACGCCGCGCGGCAGCTGGAGACCCTCGCCGAGCGGGCGGGGCTGACCCCGCTGGAGTTCGCCGCGGACGTCGTCGGCGAGGCCGCCGAAGACCGGATCAGCGAGGTGACGCAGGAGTTCCTGGCCCGCGCGGAAGGCGAGGACTCCGTCGCGGTCCGGTTGCGCACCGCCGAAAGCGGTGTCCTCGCGGCCGGGGACACCCAGCGCGTCGCGGAGTCCATTTTGGAGCACGCGCTGCGGCCGCTCGGCGCGACGGCGGTCGCGGTGTGGCTCGCCGGGCCCGACGGATCGCTGACCCTGGCCGGTTCGGCGGGGTTCTCCGCCGAGGAAGCCGCGCGCTGGCGGTACGTCCCGCCCGGGGTCGCGACCCCCGCCCGCAGCGCGCTGATCGAGCGCGACACGGTCTGGTTCCCGACCCTGGCCGGCGGCGGGCTCCCGTCGGTCGGGCAGCACACGCTGGGGCAGGGCGGCCGGGTCGCGGTGCCCACCGGCACCGGCGGCCGGATCATCGGCGTCGTCGAGATGTGCTGGCCCGAACCCCTGCCCCCGGAACCGGGGCGGCTGCGCCGTCAGCTGGAGGCGCTGGCCGAGCTGTGCGCGCACACGCTCGACACCTGGGACGGCGTGATCGCACCGGTGGCGGCCGACGGCTCGGGGGACTTCCTCGGCGAGCTGGTGGACTTCGTCGACGGCCTGCACGACCCGGCCGTGCTGCTCTCGCCGTGCCTGGACGGCGGCAGGCTGAGCGACTTCCGGATCCACCACGCCAACGTCCGGTTCGCCGACCCCGGCGGGCGGCCGCGCAGCCGGATCGTCGGCACCCGGCTGCTGGAGACCTACCCGCTGGCCGCCGAGGAGAGCGGCCTGCTGGACATGATCCAGCGCGTCTACGCGACCGGCGAGCCGTTCCGCGCCGACAGCATGGCGATCACCACCCTGGTCGACAAGGTGCCGCTGACCGTGCTGACCGACATCAGCCTGACCCGGTTCGCCGGCAACGTGCTGCTGATCCTGCGCATCCAGGACGACGCGGCGAAGCTCGCCGTGCTGCTGCAGCACGCCCAGCGCCTCGGCCGGATCGGCGGGTTCGAAGAGAACGTCGTGACCGGCGCGATCACCTGGAACACCGAGCTGTTCTCGCTGTACGGCCTCCCCGCCACGGCGGCCCCGCTGTCGCTGCACGAACTGGCCGCGCACGCGCACCCGGACGACGCGCAGGCCATCGGCCGGTTCCTGCGCGCGGTGCTGCACCACCGGCGCCCGTCGTCGACGGCGTTCCGGCTGCAGCGCTCCGACGGCGTCGCCCGGTACATCCGGGTGGTCGCCGAGCCGGTCGTGGACAGCCGCGGCGAGCTCGTCGCGGTCCGCGGGGCGTACCAGGACGTCTCGGCGCAGCACTGGACCGAGGTGGCGCTCGCGGCGACCCGCGACCGGCTGGCCGAGACCGAGCAGCAGGCGATCGAGCGCAACCGGCTGGCGCTGCAGCTGCAGCACGCGATCATGCCGCCGGCGAAGGGCCCGATCGAGATGCCCGGCCTGCGCGCGGCGGTCCGCTACCGCCCGGCGGAGAAGGAGCACCTGGTCGGCGGCGACTGGTACGACGCGGTGGCGCTGCCGACGGGCGAGGTCCTGCTGTGCGTCGGCGACGTCGCCGGGCACGGCATCGACGCGGCGACCGGGATGGTGAGCCTCCGCAACGCGCTGCGCGGCCTGGCGGCGACGGGCGCGGGGCCGGCGCAGCTGCTGACGTGGCTGAACCTGGTGGCCTACCACCTGACCGACCACGTGACGGCGACGGCGGTGGCGGCGGTGTACGACCCGGCGCACCGCAAGCTCCGCTGGGCCCGCGCGGGGCACCTGCCCCCGATCGTCCGCCACCGCGACGGCGGCGCGACGACGCTGCCCCTGATCCGCGGCTCTCTGCTGGGCGCGGTGCGGGACGTCGAGTACCAGGAGGAGGAGCTGCAGCTCGACGAGGGCGACATCCTGCTGATCTACACGGACGGGCTGATCGAGAGGCGGGACCGGCCGGTCCAGGAGACGGTGGCCCGGTTGGTGTCGCTGGTGAAGGGCCACGACGGAGGCCTGGAGAACCAGCTGGACACGCTGCTGACGTACAGCACGGCCGACACGGACGACGACACGTGCGTGGTGGGGATCGAGGTCCGGACGACGCCGTGACGAGGCCTGGCCTCCGCGCCGCCGCTGTGCTGTGCTGGACGCCATGGCCACCGTGAGCGTCCGGTACGTCGTCGACGACGTCGATGCCGCGATCTCCTTCTACTGCGGGTACCTCGGGTTCACCGAGCGGATGCACCCCGCGCCCGGGTTCGCGATGCTGACCCGGGGCGACCTCCGGCTGCTGCTCTCCGCGCCCGGCGGCGGCCCGGGCGGCGGGTCCGCGGTCGGCGGGGTCACGCCGGAGCCCGGCGGGTGGAACCGGTTCACCCTCGAGGTCGACGACCTCGCCGCCGAGGTCGACCGGCTCACCGCTGCCGGGGTGCGGCTGCGCGGGGACGTCGTCCACGGTGTCGGCGGGGACCAGGTGCTCGTCGACGATCCTTCCGGCAACCCCGTCGAGCTGTTCCAGCCGACCCGGGACGAGGCTCGGCTCACGGATTGACGGCCAGCACCAGGAATCCCGCCAGCAGCACCAGGTGCACGCCGCCCTGCAGGCGCGTCGCCCGGCCCGGGACCACCGTCAACACGCTCACCACCACCGTCAGCGCCAGCAGCACGATCTGCGTCGACCCCAGCCCCAGCAGCAGCTGGACCGGCAGCCACACCGACGCCAGCGCGATCGCCGGGATCGTCAGGCCGATGCTCGCGATCGCCGAGCCGTAGGCCAGGTTGAGGCTGATCTGCATCCGGTCGCGCTGCGCCGCCCGCGTCGCCGCCAGCGTCTCCGGCAGCAGCACCAGCAACGCGATCACCACGCCGACGAACGACTGCGGGAACCCGGCCGCGCGCACGCCCGCCTCGATCGCCGGGGACTCCACCTTCGCCAGGCCGACCACCGCGACCAGCGCCACCAGCAGCAGCGCGAGGCTGCCCAGCGCCGCCCGGTTCGACGGCGGCTCGGCGTGGTCGTCCTCCTTGACCTCGCCGTCGGCCGCCACCGGGAGGAAGAAGTCGCGGTGGCGCACGGTCTGCGTCAGCACGAACGTCCCGTACAGCGCCAGCGACGCGAGCGCGGCGAACGTCAGCTGCGCGGGGGAGAAGGCCGGCCCCGGCGTGCTGGAGGTGAACGTCGGCAGGACCAGGCTCAGCGACGCCAGCGTCGCGACCGTCGCCAACGCGGCCCCGCTGCCTTCGGGGTTGAACAGCGTCGAGCCGTACCGCCGCGCGCCGACGAGCAGGGAGATGCCGACGATGCCGTTGGTCGTGATCATCACGGCGGCGAACACCGTGTCCCGCGCCAGCGACCCGGCTTCCGGGCCGCCGGAGACCATCATCGTGACGATCAGCGCGACCTCGATGACGGTGACCGCGACCGCGAGCACCAGCGACCCGAACGGCTCGCCGACGCGGTGCGCGACGACCTCCGCGTGGTGCACCGCGGCCAGCACGGTCGCGCCCAGCGCGACCGCGACGACCACCACGAACACCGGGCCGAGGTCACGGCCCCAGGCCAGTGCCAGCACCACGATCCCGAGCACCGGCGTGACGGAGGTCCAGGACGTCAGGAAGGATCTCAGCGCGGCCATGTCCCCACCCTGGCACACCCGCGGGAAAACCGCCTGGTCCTACGGCGCTTCTCACATAGTCCCTTGTGGACGGTCGAGGACGTACTGCCGGAAGGTTTCGCTGAGCGGCGGGAGAGTTCGCCCGGCCGCCCAGGCGAGGCCGATGTCGCGGGCAGCGTCCACATCGGTCAGTTCGAGGTGCGGCGCCGGGAACGTGGCGGTGTGCGGCAGCGGCAGCACCGAAACGCCGAGCCCGGCGGTGACGAGCCCGCGCAGCGTCTCGACTTCGTCGCCCTCGAACCCGATCCGCGGCGCGAACCCGGCCTCGGCGCACAGCCGCTCGGTCGTCTCGCGCAGGGCGTAGCCGGGCCGCAGCAGGATGAACGTCTCGTCCGCGAGGTCGGCGAGCCGCACCCGCCGCCGGCCGGCGAGCCGGTGGTGCGGCGGGACCGCGAGCCGCAGCGGCTCGACGAGCAGGCGTTCCCAGTGCAGCTGCGCGTTCCCAGGATCGCCGCTGGTGATGACGAGGTCCGCGGTGCCGTCGAGCAGTTCGGCCTCCAGGCCGGCTTCGCCGTGCTGGCGCAGTTCGAAGCGGGCGCCGGCGTGCTCGCGCAGGAAGCCGCTCAGCACCGACGGGACCAGCCACGTGCCGAACGTGTGCAGGAAGGCCAGCGGCACCACGCCGGTGCCCGGGTCGACGATCTCGGCGACCTCGCGCAAGCCCTGGTCGAGCTGGTCGAGCACGAGGTCGACGTGCCGCTTGAACGCGTGCCCGGCCGGGGTGGGCCGCAGGACCCGCCCGGACCGGCGGAAAAGCTCGGCGCCGGCGTCGTGCTCCAGCCGCCGCAGGGCCCGCGACAGCGCCGGCTGGGTGAGGTGCGCCCGCGCGGCGGTGTCGGTGACGGTGGCGCCGCCCGCCACTTCGCGGAACAGGCGCAGCGTCTGGACGTCCATGCTCCCAGTGTATGGATTTTCAGCCAATCAGGCATTGGACGCATCGGTCGCGGCGGGCCACCCTGGAGGTATGGCAACCGTGGCAGAACAACTGGTCAGGACCCTGCGGGACGCGGGTGTCGAGCGCATCTACGGCATCGTCGGCGACAGCCTCAACCCGATCGTCGACGCGGTCCGCCGCACCGACGGCATCGAGTGGGTGCACGTCCGGCACGAGGAGACCGCCGCCTTCGCCGCGGCGGCCGAAGCCCAGGTCACCGGCAAGCTCGCCGTGTGCGCGGGCAGCTGCGGCCCGGGCAACCTGCACCTGATCAACGGCCTGTTCGACGCCCACCGCTCCGGTGCGTCGGTGCTCGCGATCGCGTCGCACATCCCCTCGAACCAGATCGGCACCGGCTTCTTCCAGGAGACCCACCCGGACCGGCTCTTCGCCGAGTGCAGCCACTTCAGCGAGGTCGTCGCGGACCCGGCGCAGCTGCCGCGGCTGCTGCGCATCGCCACCCAGGCCGCCGTCGGCAAGGGCGGCGTCGCCGTGCTGACCATCCCCGGCGACCTCGCCGACCGCAAGGCCACCGGCCCGCTGACCGAGCGCCTCCCGCTGGTCACGCCGTCGCCCGCCGTGCCTGCGCCGGAGACCGTCCAGGAGCTCGCGGACCTGCTGAACTCGGGCGAGAAGGTGATGCTGTTCGCCGGCGCGGGCGTCCGCGGCGCGCACGACGAAGTCATGGCGCTGGCGGAGAAGCTCGCGGCGCCGGTCGGGCACTCGCTCGGCGGCAAGGAGTGGATCCAGTTCGACAACCCGTTCGACGTCGGCATGAGCGGCCTGCTCGGCTACGGCGCCTGCTACGACGCGATGCACGAGGCCGACCGGATCGTGTTGCTGGGCACGGACTTCCCGTACGACAACTTCCTCCCGCAGGCCCGCACGATCCAGGTCGACCACGACGCCTCGCGCCTCGGCCGGCGCACACCGCTGGACCTGGCGGTGCACGGCGACGTCCGCGAGACGCTGCGTGCCCTCCTGCCGCTGCTGCGGTCCCGCACCGACCGGGCGTTCCTCGACCGGATGCTGCGCGAACACGTGCGGAAGCTGGAGAAGGTCGTCGGCGCGTACACCGGCAAGATCGAGCAGCGCCGTCCGATCCACCCGGAGTACGTCGCCTCGGTGCTCGACGAGGTCGCCGCCGACGACGCGGTGTTCACGGTCGACACGGGCATGGGCAACGTCTGGGCCGCGCGCTACCTGACCCCGAACGGCCGGCGCCGCGTGCTCGGCTCGTTCCGGCACGGCAGCATGGCCAACGCGCTGCCGCACGCGATCGGCGCGCAGCTTTCCCAGCCGGGCCGCCAGGTCGTGTCCCTCTCCGGCGACGGCGGGCTCGCGATGCTGATGGGCGACCTGCTGACGCTGCCCGCCTACGACGTCCCGGTGAAGGTCGTGGTGTTCAACAACGCGACGCTGGGCATGGTGAAGCTGGAGATGCTCGTCGACGGCCTCCCGTCCTTCGGCACCGACCACGCGCCGGTGAACTTCGCGGCGATCGCGGCGGCGTGCGGGGTGTTCTCGGTCCGGGTCGAGGACCCGGCCGACGTCCGCGGCGCGCTGGAGAAGGCGTTCGCCCACCCGGGCCCGGCGGTGGTCGAGGTGGTCACCGACCCGAACGCGCTGTCGATCCCGCCGCGGATCACCGGCGAGATGGTGCGCGGGTTCGCGCTGGGCGCGACGAAGACGGTGCTCAACGGCGGCGTCGGCAAGATGGTCGACCTCGCGCGCGCCAACCTGCGCAACGCGCCGCGGCCGTGAGCCGGGGGTGGCCACCACCTCGTCGTGGTGGCCACCCGCCGGTTCACGGGTCGGTGACGATGATCCCGGCGGCGGCCAGGTGTTCCAGCGCCGCCACCACCCGCGCCCGGCTGGTTTCGGCGAGTTCCGCGGCGTCGAGCGCGTCGCGGGCCGTCGCGTGCATCGCCAGGGCGCGGGCGAAGCGGACCACGTCCGGGGCGCTGAACAGGCACCCGTCCCGGTGCTCGTGGACGAGCGCGTCGAGGGGTACCAGCGGGTTCAGCCGGTACGGCGCATCGAGGTCCACTGTGGACTCCGGCGGCCTACTCGTGGACGATGACGCCGCGGATGTTCTTGCCGTCGCGCAGGTCCTGGTAGCCCTCGTTCACCTGCTCGAGGGTGTACTTGCGGGTCACCAGCTCGTCGAGCTTGAGCTTGCCGGCGTCGTAGAGGCGCAGCAGCCGGACGATGTCGTACTGCGGGTTCGCCGAGCCGAACAGCGTGCCCTTGACCGTCTTTTCGAACAGCGTGAGCACGCCGCCGGAGAGGTGCACGGTGAGCTTTTCGGGGTTGGCCAGGCCGGTGATGACGACGGTGCCGCCCTTGCCGACGACGTTGAACGCCTCGGTGACGACGTCTTCGTCGACCGTACCGACGGTGATCAGCGCCTGGTCGGCCAGCTGGCCCCAGGTGAGCTCGTTGACCTTCTCGGCGGCTTCGGCCGCGGTCGCGAACGCGTGGGTGGCGCCGAACTTCAACGCCGTCTCCCGCTTGAACTCGACGGGATCGACCGCGACGACGTACTTCGCGCCGGCGTGCGCGGCGCCCTGCACCGCGTTGATGCCGATACCGCCGATGCCGTAGACGACGGTGGTGTCGCCGGCCCGGACGCCGCCGGCGTAGTTGGCGGTGGCCCAGCCGGTCGGGACGCCGCAGCCGACCAGGACGGCGGTTTCCAGCGGCAGCCAGTCGTCGACCTTGACGACGGAGTGCTGCGAGATGGTGGCGCGCTCGGAGAACGTGCCGAGCATGCACATCGCGCCGAAGTCCTGCCCGCCGCCGTGGAAGCGGAAGGTGCCGTCCGGCATGTGGCCGTCGAGGATGGTGGCGCCCATGTCGCAGAGGTTCTGGCGCCCGGTCGAGCAGTAGCGGCAGGTGCCGCAGTTCGGGATGAAGCTGCAGACGACGTGGTCGCCCGGCGCCACCTTGGTGACGCCCGCCCCGACCTCCTCGACGATCCCGGCGCCCTCGTGGCCGCCGATGATCGGGAAGCGCGGCACGAGGTCGTTGTCGATCAGGTGCAGGTCCGAGTGGCACAACCCGGCGGCGGTGTACTTGATGAGCACCTCGCCGGGGCCCGGGCCGTCGAGGTCCAGCTCCATGATCTCGAACGGCTTACCGGCATCGAACAGTACGGCTGCCTTGGTCTTCACGGCCATCTCCTCCACGTGCGGCGGTGTGCCTCGATTGTGTGGAGCGGGGGAGGGGCCGGAGTGTCCAAATCCCGGACACCCGAGGTCAGCGGACCCGCAGGGCGCGCATCCGGTTGTAGAGCGTCGAGCGGCTGATGCCGAGCTGCTTGGCCGCCCGGACCTTGTTGCCGTCGCAGGCTCGCAGCGTCCGGACGATCACGTCGTACTCCGCCTGCTCCCAGCCGCTCAGCGCGCCGCCCGGGGCCGTCTCGGCGCAGCCCGGGGCCACGTCCTCCGCCGTCAGGTCGCCCGCCGAACGGCGGTCGGCCGCGCCCGCCAGTACGCCCGCCAGCTCGCGGAGGTTGCCCGGCCACTGCTGGGAGCCCAGCAGTTCCAGCGCGCCCGGGGTCAGCCGGAGGGAGTCGCCGAAGCCGCGCAGCAGCGCGCGGGCGATCGCCGGGATCTCGTCGCGGCGCTCCCGCAGCGGGGGCAGCTCGATCCGCCGGTGCATGCGCGCCGCCAGGGTCGCCTGCTCGCCGCGCAGCTCCGACGGCGGGCCGCTGAGCAGGGCGAACCACGCCGTCGTCGTGTCCAGCAGCCGTGCGAGGCGGACCGCCGCCAGTGGCGGCAGCAGCTGGATGCCGTCGACCACCAGCAGGCCGCGCAGGGACGCCGCCGCTTCCACCCGCGCACACCACTCGACCTCGCCCGCGACGACGTCGGACGCGTCGAACTCGTGCAGCGGCTCGTCGCCCGCGACGACCCGCGCCGCCGTCGTCCGCCCCGCTCCCGGCTCACCGGAGATCAGCACGCGCCGCCGGGCCCGGCCCGCGCCGCGGAGGCGCTCGTCGATCTGCTCGGGGAAGAGGCCGCGCGCGGCCCGCGGGCGCGACACGACCGGGCTCGACGTCCGCACCGGCGCCAGCTCGAACAGCAGCCCGGCGTTCGCCGACACCGCCTCGACGCGCACCTCGACCGGCGTGCCCGACGTCAGCCGGAGCCGCCGGAGCCCGCGCCGGGTGCGGCCCAGCTCGCGCAGCAGCCGGTGGTCGGCGGTGTCGACGAGCTCGGTCGCCGCGGTGTTGGCGAGCACGACGTCCTGGCCGAGCGCCAGCACCGCGCACGCCCGGTGCTGCGCCGACTGGAACGCGGCCAGCAACTGCTGCTCGGCGAGCTTGGCGCCGTCGAGCAGCCGCCGTTCGATGTCGGCGACCGCGCGGCGCAGGAACGGCCCCAGCAGCGGGTTCGCGTCGCCCGCCGGGCCGGTGATGTCGAGGACGCCGGCGAGCCGCCGCGTCGCCGGGTGCACCACCGGGTGGCCGTAGCAGGTGAACTGCTTCATGGCGTCGAGGAAGTGCTCGTCGCCGTCGACGGAGACGCCGCGGCGGGTCTCGAACGGCGTCGCGAGCGAGTTCGTCCCGGTCCGCTCCTCCAGGAACTGGCAGCCGGGCACCGCGCTGATGGTCTCCAGCGCCACCTCGACCGACCGCTCGCTGAACCGGCGGGCCACGATCCGGCACTCGTCGTCGGCGAGGATGACGCAGAAGCGCGTGCCGGCCAGCTGCCGGGCCAGCTCGTCCAGGACCGGTGAAGCGGCTCGCAACAGCCGGCTGCGGCTGTCGACGTCGGCGAAGTCCAGGCGCTCGACCGACGACGCCGGCGAGAGCCCGGAAAGCTCCGCCCGCCGCCACGACTGCGCGATCTCGGTCCGCAGGTCCACTCGCACTCCTCGTCGAGCCGATCGGTGTCCCCGGACTGCCATCATCACACGCGGCGCGAGCGCGGTACACCACCGCGGCGGAATCCGTTGCGGCACAGGGGTTACGCGCCGGCCGGTCGCCGCCCGGGCTGTTGTCCGGCTACGCACGGTGGTGTTCGATCACTCGTTCGGCTGCTGGGTGGCGGCCGGTCCGGCTCTTACCGTCGAAGGAGCTCTACTCGTGGGAGGAGTGACCGGCGTGCTCGTGGCCTTCCAGCGCACCGGTGACGAGCGGCGGCTGCCCGCCGCGGCGGAGCACCTCGTCGGGTTGCTGCGTTCGTGGGGCCCCGGCCCGGACCACTTGACGGGTCTGGCGCTGGCGGGGATCACGGTCCCGAGCCGGCTCGGCCCCCGGGTGGTGGACGCGCTGGTGTTCACGCGGTCGGGAGTGGTGGTGATCGCGGCGCACGAGCCGGGCGCGGGGGTGTGGCCGGGGCCGGAGGAGCGGGCCGGAGCGGGGGTCGCGGCGGCGAAGGGGGCGTTGGCGGCGCATGACGGCGGGCGGTACGTGACCGGGCTGGTCGCGGTCGTGTCGCCGATCTCCGAGGCGGATGCGGGTGGGCGGTTGGCCGAGCCTGTGGCGGATGCGGGGGGACGGCTGGCCGAGCCTCCGGCGGAATCGGGCGGGCCGATGGCCGAGCCTGTGGCGGATGCGGGCGGGCGGCTGGCCGAGCCTCCGGTGGATCCGGTGGCGATCGAGCCCGGGCTCGGTGGGCCCGAGGAACCGGTGCCTGGTCCGCGATCGACGGAGGACCCGCGACCGGAGCCCGGATCGCACGGAGAACCGCCGGACCTGACAGCCGAACCCGACCCGGAAACCCTTCCCCACCCCCGCGAACCCGAATCCCTCCCCGGCGTGGCCGTCGTGCTCGCCGATCCGCGGGGCCTGCGCCGGATCATCGGCCAGCACAACCGCTGGCGCACCGTCTGGTCGGCCGACGACGTCCTCGACGCCTGCTACGCGCTCTCCCTGGCCCACCTCGCCCCGCCCCGCGCGGCCCTCCTCGCCGACGGCTTCCCGGCCCGTATCCCTGCCCGGTCCCCGCTTCCCGTGCTCCCCGCGGTCGTCGAAGTCCCGCCCGACCCGCCGCCGCCACCGGCCGACGACGAGCCCGGCCCCCGCATCCGGATGACCCGCGGCCAGGCCGTCTTCCCGCGGCAGCGGCCCATCCGGCTCGTGCCGTGGGGGCTGGTCTTCGTCCTCACCCTGCTCGTCACCGTGGGGGTCATCGCCGCGGTTTTCGTGGCACAGGTCTTCCACGGCTCGTAAAGTTCGCGCCAACTAAGCCGTCTGCACCGTTTCCCTTCGCTGTCGCCTGGGCACCTCCCGGGTAGACGTGAAAGGGGTTCACGATGCCGCGCACCCGAGCGCTCGTCCTGCTGGCCGTCCTCACCGGCGCTTCCCTCACCGCCTGCAAGGTGCCGAACGAACTGGCAGCCGGGAGCCAGCCCACCGGCACCCAGCAAGCTCCGCCGATCGCGCCCGCCGAAGCGCGGGCCCAGCTGGCGAAGCTCCCGATCGCCGTGCGCGGCACCATGGACGGCTACAGCCGCGACAAGTTCCCGCACTGGGACAAGGTCGACGGCGCCTGCGACACGCGCGAGCAGGTGCTCAAGCGCGACGGCAAGGACGTCACCACGAACGCCGACTGCGCCCCGAAATCCGGCACCTGGGTCAGCGCGTACGACGGCGAGACCTGGCACAAGGCGTCCGATGTGGACATCGACCACATGGTGCCCCTCGGGCAGGCGTGGGTCAGCGGCGCGAAGAAGTGGACCCAGGAGCGCCGCGAGCAGTTCGCGAACGACCTGATCCGCCCGCAGCTGCACGCGGTCACCGACAACCTCAACGAGCAGAAGGGCGACAAGGCGCCCGACCAGTGGAAACCGCCGCTCGTTTCGTACTGGTGCACCTACGCCACCGACTGGATCGTCGTCAAGAGCAACTACGGCCTGACGATCACCGTCCCGGAGAAGACGGCCCTCGAAACGATGCTGCAGCGCTGCTAGAACGAGCGCGCCGCGGCGAGCGCCCGGCCGGCGTACGACCGTCCGAACAGGACCGTGTGCACCAGCAGCGGGAACAGCTGGTGCAGCCCGATCCGGTCGCGCCACCCCTCGGCCAGCGGCGCGGCCTCGTCGTAGGCGGCGACGACGCGGTCGAGGTGCGGGCAGCCGAACAGGTGCAGCATCGCCAGGTCCGTCTCGCGGTGCCCGCCGTGCGCGGCCGGGTCGATCAGCCACGCCTCGCGCCCGTCCCACAGGACGTTGCCGGTCCACAGGTCGCCGTGCAGCCGCGCGGGCGGCTCGGCCGACGCCGGGATCCGGGCACAAGCGCGCTCGAACAGCTTTGCCTCGGCAGCGTCGAACATTCCCGCGTCGACGGCCCGCCGGACGTACGGCAGCACGCGGTCCGACGCGTACCACGCCGCCCAGTCGCCGGCCGGGACGTTCGTCATCGGCGCGAGCCCGATCCACGCTTCGGCGGGGCCGTCCGGGGGAGGTGCGCCGAACGCCGGCGCGCCGGCCGAGTGCAGCCGCGCCAGCCCGCGGCCGAACCGTTCGGCCGCCGGCGCCGTCGGACGTCCGGCCGGGACGCGGTCGATGACCAGCGTGTCGTCGTCCTGGCCGCGGATCTCCGGCACCGGAACCGCGCCCGCCGCCGCGAGCCAGCGCAGGCCCGCGGCCTCGGCGGCGGTCGCGCCGGGCCCGTGTCCCCGCTTGACCACCACTTCGCGCCCATCGCTCATGTCCCGCACGGTACCGGCGCGCTACGGTGGTCGCCGGAGACAAGGGGAGCGACAGGTGACGGTCACGGTCCGGAAACTCGAACAGCTGCTCGGCCGGCTGGCCGAGGTCCAGCGGTCGGAAGCACGCGACTACTCGGCGTTCGGCGTGCGGGGCAAGCGGTTCGGCTACTTCTGGCCGCGCACCCGGACCGTCGGGCTCAAGCAGGAGATCTCCGAACAGCTCGCCCTGGTCGCCGAGCGGCCGGACGTCTTCGAGGTCCAGTTCACCGCCGGCGGCTTCGGCTGGGTCGTCGTGTACCTCGACCGGATCGACGCCGACGAGCTGGCCGAGCTGCTCTACGAGGCGTGGCGGCTGTCGGCGCCCGACGAGCTCGTCGAGGAGACGCCCTTCACGAGGATCGCGCGCGCGTAGAGCAGGTCGAACCCCTGCCGCTGCACGTTCCGCTGGGACTTCGACCCCGGCTGCGTCGTGACGACGGCGACGTCGCACCCCGCCTCGGCGGCCGCCGCGAGCCGCGCCCCCAGCAGCGCCGTCTGCACCCCCTGGCGGCGAAACCGCGGCACGGTCGCGGCGCCGGTGAACTGCGCGATCCCGTCGGTGACGCGGAAACTGGCCCCGCCGGCGAACTCGCCGTCGCGCTCGGCGACGTAGCGCCGCACGCCTGCCATGTCCCGCAACGCGTGCACGAGCGTCTCGCGCGGGAAGTCTTCGTGGGACGGCACGCCCTCGGTGTCGGCGACCGCGGTCGCGTCGGCGACCATGGCGAGCCAGGGCTCCAGCTCGTCGTCGCGGATGAGCCGGGCATCGCCGCCCCGTAGCGGGCCGGTGAGCCGCCGGCCGAGCACGTTCTCGAACGACTCCAGGTGGTAACCCCGGCGGGTGAGGAACGCGCCCACCGCGGGGTCGGCCAGCTGGGACAGCTCGACCTGCACCGGCGCGCCCAGCTCGGCGAACGCGGCTTCGACCTCGTCGAGCGCGTCCGGCAGGCCGTCGAAGCCGAGCCCGATGACCTTGGTGAACGGCGAACCCGCCTCGGCGAAGCTCGCGATACCACCGGAAAGGGGCCGCGCGAATCCGGTGGCGTCCCCGCGGCGCGCCCGCGCGGCTTCGCTGCACGCGGCCGTCAGCCGCGCTTCGGCGCGCTCGATGCGCGCGGCGAGCGCGGTGTCGCAGAAAAGCCGTTCCCCGTCCACGTCCCCAGCCTGGCGGACGCGGACGGGGAACTCCAAGCGATTTCTCAGCCCTCCACGCGGTGCGAGGCCCAGAACGACGTCAGGTCGGTCGACCCGGCGGCCGCCTGCGCCGCGGCCTTGAACTCGGCCGTGGTCGACACGCCGTACCAGTGCGACTGCGCGTACGACTTCAGCAGGTTCGCCATCGCCGTGTCGCCGATCAGCCGCCGCAGGTCGTGCAGGGTGCACTTGCCGTAGTTGTAGACCACCGTCGAATACCGGGACGAATGCGCGTCCCAGTAGGCCATCGAGTTGGTCAGCTTCTCCGCGCTCGACTGCCACGTGATGCCGCAGCCGCTGCCGGTGATGCCGCGGTAGAGGTCGGTGGCGTAGTCGGTGAAGCTCTCGTCCAGCCACGGCGAGTTGTACTCGTCGTCGCCGACGATCCCGTAGAACCACTGGTGCGCCAGCTCGTGCGGGAGCGCCGTCGTCGACACGAGGTCGAGCACGAAGCCCGGGTATTCCATGCCGCCGAACCAGAAGTTGTTGTCCAGCACCACGTCCACCTCGCCGTACGGATAGTCGCCGAAGCGGCCCGAGTGGACGTCGATCGCGTCGGCGGCCAGCGTCAGCATCTGGTTGGCGCTGCTGGTCGAGATCCCGCTGACCGAGTAGACGTTGACCCGCACGCCCTTGCCGGACGTCGTGGTGATCTTCGCGAACGGCCCGGCGGCCCAGGCGAAGTCACGCACCTTGTTCGCCACCGCGTGCGTGGTGGTCGTCGTGCCGCCGGCCGTCTCGGTCGACGTGCCGGTGGCCGGGGTCAGCAGCGACGTCGGGTGCACGAGCGTGACGTCGAAGTCGCCGATCACCGTGTAGAACGACTCGCCGTTGTTGGTGTAGGGGTCGAGGTGCCAGCCGGCGCCGTCGCGGACCGCCAGCACCGGCAGCGCGTTGCCGATCATGTTGTACGCGCCGTCGTGGCCGAACCGGTCGGCGCCGCTGGGCACGTCGATGCTGAGGTCGAACCCGATGGTCGCCGACTGGCCCTGCGCCAGGGGTGACGGCAGCGTGATCTTCATGGCGGTGCAGTTCACGCTCAGCGCGGACGGCGTGCCGCCGGTGACGCCGGAGACCGTGATCGGCGTCGTCGGGCAGCTGCCGTGGTAGTTGTCCCACAGGCGCAGGTAGACCTCGGGCAGCGCGGTCGCCGAGCCGTTGGTGAAGCTGACGCTCTGGTGGCCGGTCCACGTGGTGCCGGAGCTGTTCGACGTCAGGTTCACCGTGTACGCCGGGTTGATCGGCGTGCGGGTGGCGTCCGCGGGCGCGGCGGTGATCGTCCAGGTGAAGGTCGCGCTGCCGCTGTTGCCGGCCGGGTCCTTGGCCGTGACGGTCACCGACGACGTCCCGGCCGTGGTCGGCGTGCCGGTGATCTTGCCCGTGCTCGCGCCGATGGCGAGGCCGGCGGGCAGCCCGGTCGCGCTGTAGGTGAGCGCGTCGCCCTGCGGGTCGCTCGCCTGGACCTGCACGGACACGGCCTGGCCGACGGCGCTCGACTGGACGCCCGGCGAGGTCACGACCGGCGACTGCGGGTTCGACGTCCCGGTCGTGGTCAGCGAGAAGTCGTCGAGGAGGAAGTTCGTCGCCAGGCTCGAGTCCTCGGTGCCGGTGATCTTGAGCGTGACCGTCTGGCCCAGGTAGCGCGACACGTCGACCGTGCGCTGGACGTACCCGGTGTTCTTGTCGAGGTTGGAGTAGCTCGCGAGGGTGTCGGTACCCGCCTGCACCGTCAGCTTGTCGTAGGCGGTGGAGGTCGTCGTCTCCTTGGTGTCGACGTGCGCCCACCAGGTCAGCGACGCCGAAGTACAGCCGGCGGGGAGGGTCAGCGACTGGGACAGGGTGTCGGTGTGCGTGCTGCCGTAGCCGTCCAGCCAGGCGTCCATCGTCCCGCCGTGCGCGGGTTCCGCCGAGGTGGCGGCGGAGATCACGCCACTGGTCTGGGTCCACGGCGCGGTGCCGCTCTCGAACCCGCCGTTGCCGACGACCTGGTCACCGCAGACCGCGGCGGCCTGGGCCGGCGCGGCGACGACGACTGTGCCCAGCAGGCCCACGGCCGCACCGAGCGCAGCAGAAAGCACCCTCGATCTCATGGGGGAGTCCTTTCCCGGCCCCGCCCGTCGGGGCCAGGGGAAAGCGTGCGCTGCCGCCGGGGCGGCAACAACCCGCCATGAGTCGGGTTCCGCGTCAGGCCTGCTGGAGCACGTTCAGCAGGATGAAGAGCAGGACGAGGGCACCGGCGACCGCGAGCACGGCCGACACGCCGGAGCGGATCATCTCCCCGAAGCCCTTCGCGGTCCGGGCCCGGTAGGCGGAGTAGTTGGCGCGGGCCTCGCGGGCGCTGTGGACGCGGCTGCCGACGAACAGCCCGGCGCCCAAGGCGAGCAGGACGGCGAGAAAGACGGACACGAGAAGATCCTTTCGCGGTTCGGGAACGTGGAACGGCCTCATTACTAGACCCGACGGACGCCGCGCGCCATGGCTTTCGGGTATCTCGTTTCCGGGCCGGTCGGCCCTGGTGGGACACCTGGCCCGCGTTCCTCGGAAAGCGGTGGTGGAAAGGCGACGGTATCCGCTGTGTTCCGTACCGGGCAAGGAGTTTTCGGTGGCTCAGTGCTCGGTCGCGAGTCCTTTGTGTCGTTCCCGCAATTCTCGCTTGACGATCTTTCCGCTGGGATTCTTGGGAAGCCGGTCCGCGAACACGACGTACTTGGGACATTTGTAACCGGCCAGGTGTGCCTTTGCGTGGTCGATCACTTGCGCAGCGTCAAAAGTGACGCCCTCGCGCGGCACGACCACCGCGGTCACCGCTTCGATCCAGTGTGGATGGCCGATCCCGAACACCGCGACCTCGGCCACGCCGTCGAGCAGGTACAGCGCCTCCTCGACCTCCCGGCTCGCGACGTTCTCGCCGCCGGTCTTGATCATGTCCTTCTTGCGGTCCACGACGGACAGATAGCCGTCCTCGTCGACGACCCCGAGGTCGCCGGAGTGGAACCAGCCGGCGCGGAACGCTTCGGCGGTCTTCTCCTCGTCGCGGTAGTAGCCGAGGGTGGCGTGCGGGCTCCGGTGCACGATCTCGCCGATCTCGCCCGGGGCCACCGGGTTGTCCTCGTCGTCGACGATCCGCGTCTCGACGTTCAGCGACGCCCGCCCGGCCGATCCGGCCCGCGCCAGCTGTTCGTGCGGGCGCAGGATCGTCGCGAGCGGTGCCATCTCGGTCTGGCCGTAGAAGTTCCACAGCTCGACCTCGGGCAGGCGCCGGCGCAGCTCGCGCAGCACCTCGACCGGCATCGCCGAAGCGCCGTAGTACCCCTTCCGCAGACTGGACAGGTCGGTCCGGTCGAAGTTTTCGTGGCGCAGCAACGAGATCCACACCGTCGGCGGCGCGAACAGCTTCGTCGCGCGCTCCCGTTCGACGGCGGCGAGCAGCGCCGCCGGGTCCGGGCCGGGCAGGATCACGCTCGTCGCGCCGAGGTAGACGTCGACGGAGAAGAAGCAGTCCAGCTGGGCGCAGTGGTACAGCGGCAGCGAGTGCACCTCGACGTCGTCGGCGCTCATGCCGCCGTCGATCACGCACGAGACGTACTGCGCGATGAGCGACCGGCTCGACAGCAGTACGCCCTTGGGGCGCGACTCGGTGCCGGAGGTGTACATGATCCGCAGCGGGTCGTCGTCGGCGACGAGGACGTCGGGGGCTTCGGTGTCCCCTTCGGACAGCCAGCCGGTCACGTCCTCCCAGTCGCCGCCCCCGCTGTTCGGGATGCGGCCGCGGACGACGTCGCCCAAGGCCGCCAGCTCAAGGGCTTTCGCGGCGGTCGGCTCCAGGGCGTCCTCGGCGACGAACGCCTTGACCTCGGCGTGCCGGAGGATGAAGGCGATCTCGTCGGCGCCCAGCATGAAGTTGACCGGCACGAGCAGCACGCCCAGCTTCGCGGTGGCGAAGGCGAGGACGCCGTACTGGAAGCAGTTGTGGCTCAGCAGCGCGAGCCGGTCGCCCTTGGCCAGGCCGCGGGCGGCGAGGGCGTGGGCGCAGCGGTTGGCGGCGGCCTCGAACTCGGCGAAGGTGAGCTTCGTGGCGCCGTCGACGACGGCGAGCTTGTCCGGCAGCCGCAGCGCGGTGCGGCGCAGCAGGTCGCCGAGGGAGTGCTGCCGGGCGCGGTCGACGAGGTGCTGATCCATCCCGGCAGTCTCGGCCGGGCCCGCCGATCCCGCAAGCCACCGCTCGTGAGTGGTCAGGGCGGTTCTAACCGTCCTGACCACTCACGACCGGCCGCGGGGGACTGCTTCAAGCGGGCAGGCCGGCCAGGACGCGGGCCACCCGGCTTTCCAGCGGGCGGTAGCCCGCCTGGGCCGCCAGTTTGGCCGCGGCTTCGCCGTGCAGCCGGGCCTGGTCGGTGTCCCCCTCGGCGAGCGCCGCCTCGGCCAGGCCCGTCAACGCGGCCGCCTCGCACCAGGCGAAGCTCGTCTCGCGGGCGATCTCGAGCGCCGCGGCGAGGGGCTCGGCCGCCGGCCTGCCGAGCAGGACGTTCACCTCGCCGAGGGCCGCCAGTGCCGAGGCCTCCGTGCCGCGGTCGCCGATGCGCCGGGTCAGCTCCACCGCTTCGGCCGCGTCGGCCGGCGCGCGCGTGCCGTCGCCCGCGCGGGCCTCGAGCACCGCGCGGCCGGACAGCGCCGCCGCTTCGCCGTACTGGTAGCCGACTTCGCGGTTGGCCGTGAGCGCCCGCTCGTAGAACGCGGCGGCTTCGGCGTCGCCGCGGTCGCGGTGGATGTGCGCGAGGTCGACCAGCACCACGGCCACGCTGAACCGCGCGCCGTCGCGTTCGGCGATCTCCAGCGCGCGCCCGAAGTGGCGCAGGGCCGCGTCGAGCTCGCCGACCTGACCGCACGCGAACCCGAGGTTGGCCAGTGCCATGGTGACGCCCGGGATGGCCAGCTCTTCGCACAGCCGCAACGACTCCTCGCCGCAGGCGATGGCCTCGTGCGGGTCGCCGAGGCGCTGGTGCACCGCGCTGAGGTTGTTGAGCGCCGCCGCGCGCCCGGCGGGCCAGTCCGCCGCCAGCCCGGCGTCCAGCACCGTGGTCAGGTGCGTGCGCGCCTCGGCGTAGCGGCCGCTGTTGACCCCGGCGAGCGCGATCGACAGCCGCATCGCCGCCTGCGCCTGCCGGTCACCGGCGGCCTCGGCCGCGGTCAGCGCCGTGGTCGCGGTGTCGAGCCACTCCGTGTGGTGGCCGCGGTGGTGGAAGAACGCCCGCAGCGCGTCGGCGAGGTGCCAGGCGTACTCCCGGGCTTCCGGGTGCTCGACGGCGGCCGCGAGGTTCGGCCACTCGGTGTCGAGCCAGGCCAGCGCGTCCTCGGTGCCGTCGAAGACCTGGGCCGGCTCGGGCCGGGGCAGCCGGAGGAAGTGCGGGATCAGCCGGCGGCCGGCCGCGTCCGCCGTCGCGAGGTAGTGGTCCAGGAGCCGCCGCCGGGCCGCGTCCGCGGCTTCGGGCGAGTCGTCGGCCCGCACCCGGCCGGTCGCGTAGCTGTGCAGCAGGTCGTGGAAGCGGTAGCGGCCGGGCAGGTGCCGTTCGACGAGGTGGGCCGCGGCCAGCGCCTTGAGCTGCTGCCCGGCGCGGCCCTCGGCGACCTCGGCGAGCGCGGCGGCCGCGGGTGCGGTGAACGTCTGGCCCGGCACCAGCGCGAGCCGCCGGAACAGCGCCCGGTGCTCGGCGGGCAGGGCCCGGTAGGACACGGAGAACGCCGTCGTGACGGCGCTTTCCTCGGCGCCGTCGACGCTCAGCCCGGCGAGGGGATCGCCGTCGGCGAGTTCGCGGGCCAGGTCCGCGAGCCCGCCCGCGTCGCCGAGGTTCGCCGCGGCCAGCCGCAGGGCCAGCGGGAGGTGCCCGCACAACCGGGCCAGTTCCCCGGCCGCCGCGGGCTCGGCCGCCACGACGGACCGGCCGAGGACCGTCTCCAGCAGCTGCCGGGAGTCGGCGGCGGGCAGCACGGTCAGCGGCACCGGCCGCGCCCCGGTGCGGGCGATGAGGTCGCCGAGGCGCTGGCGGCTGGTGACCAGCACCGTGCCCGACGGCGGCAGCAGCGGGGTCACCTGCGCGCTGTCGCGGGCGTTGTCGAGCAGGACGAGCACGCGGCGGTCGGCCAGCAGCGAGCGCCACAGCGCCGTCCGGCCGTCCGGGTCCGGCGGGATCGCCCGCGGGTCGGTGCCCAGCGCCCGCAGCAGCTGCGCGGCGGCGACCGCGGGGGTGAGCGGCTCGTGGTCGGGGTCGAACCCGCGCAGGTCGAGGTAAAGCTGGCCGTCGGGGAACCGGTCGCGGACGCGGTGCGCCCACCGCACGGCGAGCGCGGTCTTGCCGACCCCGGCGGTCCCGGTGAGCACCCGGATGTCCGGGCCGGGCCCGGCGGCGGGCTCGTCGAGCCGGGCCAGCTCGGCGGCGCGGCCGGTGAAGCCGCGGACGTCGTGCGGCAGCTGGGCGGGGCGCACGGCGACGGCGTCGAGCGCCGGGTCGGCGGCCAGGATCGCGGACTGCAGGCGGGTCAGCTCCGGCGCCGGGTCCAGGCCGAGGTCGTCGGCCAGCCGGGTCCGCAGGTCGCGGTAGGCGGCGAGGGCGGCGTCGGTGCGGCCCTCGCGGTGCAGGGCGAGCATCAGCCGGCCGACGAACCGCTGCCGCAGCGGATGCGCGGCGACCAGCGCGGTCAGCTCGGCGAGGACGTCCCGGCCGCGGCCGAGCCGCAGCTGGGCGTCGATCCGGTCTTCGAGGGCGCTCCACCAGGCTTCGCGCAGTCCCGCGAGCAGCCGGTCGGCGAGCTCGGCGGAGGCGGCGCCGGCCAGCGCGTCACCCCGCCACAGCGCGAGGGCTTCGGCCAGCAGCGCGACGGCGGTTTCGTCGTCGGCCGCCCGGGCCCGGCCGACCAGCGCGGTGAACCGGTGGGCGTCGACGGTTTCGGGCTCGGCACGCAGGACGTACCCGGCGCCCTCGGTGACCAGTTCGGGGCCGCCCGCGGCGCGGAACACCGCGCGCAGCCGCGAAACCAGCGCCTGGACGGTGTTGCGCGCGCTCGCCGGGGGAGCCGTGGGCCAGAGCAGGTCGACGAGCCGGTCGAGCGCGACCGGACGGCCGGCTTCGAGGAGCAGGACCGCGAGGACGAGCCGCTGCTTGCGGGAGCCGAGGTCCACCGGAGCGCCGTCCACGGACGCCTCGACGGTGCCGAGGACGCGGAACCGCACTCCGCCACCTCCGTTCACTCCGGCGGGCCAGCGTACTGCAAGCGGGGTGCAAGCCCGCTCGACGATGCTGGCCGCGCTGTTCGGACACCACCCCGACGATGTCCGCGGCCGGCTCGCTTCGCCGGTGCAGACCGACGGGCCGTCGCTCTCACGGGCGCACGAGCTGGGGGTAGGGCCACCACGGCGGTCTTCCCCCTCGGCCGCGGTGGTGGCCCTTCGTCCGTTCAGCGGGCGCTGTCGTCGATCTGCACGGGGTAGCCGGCGCGCAGCACCGTGATCGTGGCCGGTGGGGTGAGGACCGGGACGGTCCCTGCCCGGGGCAGCCGCTGCCGCCGTCCGTAGCCCGCGGTCGTCCACTCGGTGAGGTGGCCGTCGACCTTGAGCTCGGGGTGGTCGTGGCGGAGCACGAAGACGCCGTCCGGGAGATCGGCCCAGGCCAGTTCGTGGAGGCGCCGGGTGTGGGTGCCGCGGACCAGCCGTTCGGCGTGCAGCCGCCGGTTCATGGC
This sequence comes from Amycolatopsis sp. NPDC049691, assembly GCF_040675005.1. Classification (NCBI taxonomy): domain Bacteria; kingdom Bacillati; phylum Actinomycetota; class Actinomycetes; order Pseudonocardiales; family Pseudonocardiaceae; genus Amycolatopsis; species Amycolatopsis sp. NPDC049691. Next base: position 231,975 of record NZ_JBFANX010000010.1, on the reverse strand, counting down.
GCCGGCCGGCGGGCGTCCCGGCCACGCGTCGCGGTAGGCGGTGTAGGCGGGACGGCGGCACTCGCCGCAGGGCCGGTGCCCGGCGGCGAAGGAGACGGCTTCGTCGTGGAAGTACAGGTGGGTGTAGCGGTTCGGGAGCCACTGCTCGCGCCACCGGTCCTTGAAGGCGAGCGCGCAGGTGATCCAGAGGTCGCCGCCGTGGAACCGGACGATCTCGTGGCCCCGGTGCAGCACGCCCCGGTTGCCGGTCCACGCGCCGCGCAGCGGGATGTCGACGATCTCGCCGAGCGGCGTCACGCGGTTGCGCACCGGGACCCCCGGGTGCTCCGGTGGCGGGGCGCGCGGGCGCACCGCAGAATGCGCGCATGCAGCCGACGGTCGTCCGGGTGGCGCGCCTGACCGACCCGGCCGGGCCCGCCGACGGCGTCCGCGTGCTCGTGGAGCGGCTCTGGCCGCGCGGCACGAACCGCGCCACGGTCGTACTGGACGGCTGGTACCGCGGGCTGGCGCCGTCGGACGGGCTGCGCACCTGGTACGGCCACGACCCGGAGCGGTTCGACGAATTCGCCGACCGGTACCGCGCGGAGCTGCGGGAGCCCGACCGGGTGGCGGCGCTGCAGCGGCTGCGCGCGCTGGCGGCGGGCGGCCCGGTCACGCTGCTGACCGCGAGCGGGTCGCCGGAGATCAGCCAGGCCGCGGTGCTCGCCGAAGTGCTCACCGGCTGACCTCACGAGCGCGACCCGCCTGCCGAGCCACTGGCGCTCGTCGTCACCGTCGCCGTGGCCGTGCCCAAGGAGTCGTGCCGCGCGGTCAGCGTCAGCACGCCCGGCGGTCCCGCGAACGGCCGCAGCCAGACCGCCGCCGCCCCGCCGGTCGCGCCCAGGTCCAGCGTCGGGTCCCCGACCAGCTCGCCCGGTCCGGTCAGCGCCAGCGTCACCTTGCCCGTCGCCCCCGCGCGCAGGGTGCCGAACCGGTCCATCGCCGAGACCACTACCCGGGTCGCGTCCGCGCCGTCCGCGCGCAGCCGCGTGTCGTCCGGGACGCACCCCAGCACGTCCCGGCTCCGGTCGCCGCTGAAGCGCCGGGACACGACCAGCCGGTCACCCGCGTAGCCGTCGATCCGCAGCTGGGGCCGCTCCCCGCGCGGCACGACCAGGTCCACGGCGAAGGGCGGGTACCGCAGGTGCGGGAAGTCGGCGCGGCGGCTGCGCGCCGCACCGATCGGACGGTCGTCGAGGAACAGCAGGAGCCGGTCGCAATTGGACCAGATCGTCACGTCCCGCCCGGGCCCGGCCGGTGCCGTCGTGAAGTCCCACGCGAACCCCGGCTCGACGACCGCCCGCACCCGCGGGTCGACCTGCGAGGCGTAGAACGCCGCCGCGGGCTTCGGGATCCGGAAGATGTCGGAGACCCCGGCGAACTTCGAGCCGCCCACCGACCGCTGCCAGCCCGACGGGTAGTCGAAGGCGCACCAGGCGAGCAACCCGCAGTAGCGGTCGTCCGCGGCCGCCAGGTCGTGGGCCTTCGCGTGCAGCTCGGCCTGCAGCTGCTGGGTCGCGTTCGGATCCGTCCGGCGGTAGGCGCGGGCACCGGCGAGCGTGCCGATGGTTTCGGTGACCAGGTACGGGACTCCCGCGCGGGGCGGGCGGAGCTGAAAGGGCGCGCCACGGCGGGCGGTGTAGTCGTTGTAGGCCAGGACTTCGACGTCGCCGCCGGCGAACCGCGCGCCCGTCGCACTGGCCAGCGCGCCGCTCGTCGGTCGCGAAGGGTCGAGCTGACGCGCGAGCCGTCCGGTCCGCCCGTACATCGCCGTCGTGCCGTTGGCCTCGTTCACGCGGGTGCCCCAGACGACGATGCTGGGGTGGTTGCGGTCGCGGGTGATCATGTCCGAGACGTCCCGGAGGTTCCGCTGCTGCCAGGCGGCGTCGCCGATCCGGCCCCAGCCGGGGATCTCCTCCCAGACCAGCAGGCCCAGCTCGTCGCAGGCGTCGAGGAAGGCGCTCGACTGCGGGTAGTGCGAGCACCGGACCATGGTGCAGTTGAGCTCGCGCCGGAGGATCTCGGCGTCGCGCCGCTGGACGCGGTCGGGCATCGCGCCGCCCGCGAACGGGTACCACTGGTGCCGGTTGAGGCCGGTCAGCTTGAGGCGGCGGCCGTTGAGGAAGAAGCCGTCGGGGGTGAACCGCGCGTCGCGGAACCCGATCCGCACGGACCGCTGGTCGAGCACCGCGGGACCGGACCGCACGGTGACCACGACCTCGCACAGCGCGGGGTCTTCGACGTCCCAGAGCCGGACCGCGTCGAGGCCGTGGACGTCGAACTCGGCGCCGGTGCCGGCCACCGGGGCGGTGCCGTGGGCCAGTTCCCGTCCCGCCTGGCGGACCGACGCGGTCACCTGGGCCACGACGGGCGCGTCGAGCGTGCAGGTGAGGTGCAGCGACCGGCCGGGGGAGAGGACGTCGACGGGCCGGGCGAAGACGTCGGTCAGCCGGATCCGCGGCACCGGACCGATCGTCGCCGGGCGGTAGATCCCGGCCGGCTGGTAGAAGTCGAGCACCGACGGACCCGCGGCGCTCGGCAGGTTGGGGGGCACGTCCAGCGCCCACCGCCCGTCGACGACCACGGCGAGCACGTTGTCGCCCGGCACCACCCCGGGCAGTCCCACCTCGAACGGGAGGTAGCCGCCTTCGTGGGTCGCGACGAGCGTGCCGTTGAGGTACACCGCCGCGTTGGTCATGACGCCCTCGAAGCGGGCGGAGAAGCGTTCGGTCGCGGTGACCGTGAAGTGCTTGCGGTAGATCCACCGGTCCTGCCAGGACGCGGGGTCCCAGCCGGTCCAGGACAGCGGGGTCACGCAATGGGGCAGCTGCACGGGGGAGAGGTCGGTCTCGTCGAAGCCGAGTTCGGCGCACCCGTCCTCGTACCGCCCGAAGAGCCAGAAATCGCCCAGCTGCGTGCTTTCCGGCCCGGCTGCCGCGTGTCCGGCCGACCCGGCGACGACGGCGCCGAGCAGCGCGGCCCCGCTCGCGGCGAGGAACCCGCGCCGCGACAGCCGCGGGTGCGAGCCGGCCATCGGCGCCTCCCTGCTCGGGGTCCCCGGGTGTTATCGCTTGTGCCGGTTAAGACGTCACAAACGATCAGCGGGTTGCTCAGCGCAGGGTGGAGGCGCGGACGACCAGTTCGGGGGTGAAGACGACCTGCCGGTGTTCGTGCCCGGGCTCGGCCTCCGCCAGCAGCAGCTCCGCGGCCGTGCGGCCGAGGCGGCGCCGGGGCTGGCGGACCGAGGTCAGCGGGACGGCGGCCGCCGCGGCGAACTCGATGTCGTCGTACCCGACGATCGCCAGATCCTGCGGGACGCGCATGCGCAGGTTCGCGCACGTCTGGAGCAGCCCGAGGGCGACCAGGTCGTTGGCGCAGAACGCCGCCGTCGGGCGGACGGCCGCGGGCAGCCCCGCCAGCCGCTCGCCCGCGCCGCGGCCGTCGGCGACGGTCAGCGCCGTCGTGGTCAGGTCGACCAGGCGGTCGGGACCGAGCCCGGCCGCCTGCAACGCGCGCAACGCACCGAGCCGCCGGTCGCGGACCTGCCCGACCGTCGTGTGGTTGCCGATGAACGCGATCCGCTCGTGCCCCTGCTCGATGAGGTGCCGCACGGCGAGCTCGCCGCCGTAGACGTCGTCGACGGCGACCGAGCAATGGGTCGTGCCGCCAGGCGTGCGGTCGACGACCACCACCGGCGTGCCGCGGCGCGCGATCTCGCCCAGCAGCGGGGCGTCCGGGTCGACCGGGGTGATGAGGATGCCCTGCACCCGCTGCTGTTCCAGGCGGCCGAGGTAGGCCGCCTCGCGCGACGGCTGGTGCGCGCTGTTGCAGAGGAACAGGGAGAGGTCGCCCGCGTCCGCGGTGTCCTCCATGCCGGCCGCGACGTCGGTGAAGAACGGGTTGCTGCCGTCGAGCATCACGTACGCCAGCACGCGGCTGCGCCCGGCCCGCAGCTGCCGCGCGGACTCGTTGCGCACGAACCGGAGCGCGGTCATCGCCGCTTCGACCTTCGCGCGCGTCGCGGGGCTGACGCGGTCGGGGCGGTTGAGCACATTGGACACCGTGCCGAGGGAGACGCCGGCGGCCGCGGCGACGTCCTTCATGCCGGCCGCGCGCGGCTCGGCACCGGACTCCTGGACCGTCATGTGCGCTCCCCTTTGAAACGTAACATCATCACGAACTGCCCGGTCCTGAAGCCGTTTGGCCACGGTTATGCAGATTCATTGACTTGCTCTCCGACCGCATAGTAGCGTCACCGCGCCAGGTTTGTGAAACCTTTCAATCCGGAGGTCGCGATGACGCGCCCACGCCCGGGCCGGGCCCCTCTGCTGGAGGTGCGCGGCGTGACGAAGTCGTTCGGCGCGGTCGCCGCCGTCGCCGGCGTGAGCTTCGGCCTGCACGCGGGGGAAGCCCACGCGCTGGTCGGGGAGAACGGCGCCGGCAAGTCCACGATCGTGAAGATGCTCGCCGGGGTGCACAGGCCCGACGACGGCACGCTGCTGCTGGACGGCACGCCGGTGGAGTTCGGCTCGCCCGCCGACGCCAAGGCGGCCGGCATCGCCGTGATCTACCAGGAACCCACGCTCTTCCCCGACCTCAGCGTCGCGGAGAACATCGTGATGGGCCGCCACCCGCGCAAGAGCCTGGGCCGCATCGACCGGACGGCGATCCGGGAGGAGGCCGAGCGCCTCTTCGCCCGCCTCGGCGTCCGGATCGACCCGGCCCGGCCCGCCCGTGGTCTCTCCATCGCCGACCAGCAGATCGTCGAGATCGCCAAGGCCCTCAGCGCCGACGCCCGCGTGCTCGTGATGGACGAGCCGACCGCCGCGCTGAGCCGCGTCGAGGTCGACCGGCTCTTCACCGTCGCGCGGACGCTGCGCCAGGAAGGCGCGGCGATCATGTTCATCTCCCACCGCTTCGAGGAGATCACGGAGCTCTGCCAGCGCGTGACGATCATGCGCGACGGCAAGCACGTCTCCACCGACCTCCTCGAAGACCTCACGGTCGACGACATGGTCAAGCGGATGGTCGGCCGCGATCTCGACGCGCTGTTCCCGAAGCAGGACGTCGAGCCCGGCGCGGTCGTCCTCGAAGTCGAAGGCCTGGTGCGCGAAGGCGTTTTCCGCGACATCTCCTTTTCGGTGCGCGCCGGGGAGATCGTCGCGTTCGCCGGACTGGTCGGCTCCGGGCGTTCCGAAGTCGTCCAGGCCGTGTTCGGAGTGGACGAACGGGACGCCGGTGTCGTCAAGGTCGGCGGCAAGAAGCTGAAGGCGCACTCCTCGCGGGCGGCGATGGCCGCCGGGATGGCGCTGGTGCCGGAAGACCGGCGCCAGCAAGGCCTCATCATGGACCTTTCGATCGAGCGGAACGTGACGCTGCCGCGCTCCCGCGCACTGGCCAAGCTCGGCTTCCTCACCGGCGCGAGCGAGCGGCGGGAGGCCCGGCGCTGGACCGAGCGCCTGCGCACCAAGTACCGCAGGCTGGCCGACCCGGTCGGCACGCTTTCGGGCGGCAACCAGCAGAAGGTCGTGCTGGCCAAGTGGCTCGCGATGGCGCCGAAGGTGCTGATCGTGGACGAGCCGACGCGCGGCATCGACGTCGGCACGAAGGCCGAGGTGCACCGGCTGATGTCGGCGCTGGCGGCCGAAGGCGTCGCGATCGTCATGGTGTCCTCGGAACTGCCCGAGGTGCTCGGCATGGCCGACCGCGTGCTCGTGATGCGCGAAGGCAGGCTCGTCGCCGAGCTTCCGCGCGCCGACGCGACCGAGGACGCCGTGATGTACGCCGCGATGGGCCAGGGAGCCGCCGCATGACCGCCACGAAGGAGGCCACCGTGAGCGGGGCAACGACCGTCCACTCCGGACGCTCGTGGACCGCGAACGTGTTCAAGGCCCGCGAATCCGGCATCGTGCTCGCCCTGATCGTCCTGGTCGCGTTCACCGCGACGCAGAACTCCCGGTTCCTGTCGGGGCAGAGCGTCCGCGACATCCTGCTCGGCACGGCCATCCTGGCGGTGCTCGCCGTCGGGCAGGCGATCGTGATGATCACCCGCAACATCGATCTGTCGGTGGGCTCGGTGCTCGGCCTCGCGGCCTTCGCCGTGGGCTCGCTGATGCGCGACAACCCCGGGCTGCCGGTGATCGTCGCCGTGCTGGCCGGACTCGGCGTCGGGGCGGTGTGCGGCCTGCTCAACGGCGCGCTGGTGCGGTTCGGCCAGGTGCCCGCGCTCGTCGTCACGCTCGGCACGCTCTACGCCTACCGCGGTGTCAGCTACTTCTGGGCCGGCGGCCAGCAGATCAACGCCGACAAGCTGCCGGCGTCCTTTTTGGACTTCGGCACGGCGTCGCTGCTCGGGGTGCCGTGGCTCGTCCTGATCGCGGTGCTCGTCCTGGTCGTCGCCGGGATCGTGCTCCGCAGCTATCCCGCCGGGCGCGAGCTGTACGCGATGGGGTCGAGCCCGCAGGCCGCGCAGCTGGCCGGCATCCGGGTCGGCCGCAACACCACGGCCGCGTTCCTGGTCAGCGGCGCGCTCGCCGGCCTCGCCGGGGTCCTGTTCGCCGCCCGATTCGGCACCGTGGACGCGGCCGCCGGCACCGGCTACGAGCTGAACGTCGTCGCCGCGGCCGTCGTCGGCGGGGTCGCGGTGTTCGGCGGCAGCGGCTCGGTCTGGGGCGCCGGCCTCGGCGCGCTGCTGCTGACCGTCATCGGCAGCGCCCTGGCCGTGCTCGACATCAACCAGTTCTGGCAGCAGGCGATCGTCGGCGCGCTGATCCTGCTGGCCATCGGCGCCGACCGGCTGGTCGCGGTCCGGGTCCAGAAAACACTGTCAAGGCGCTCAGTGTCACAGAAGAGGGACGCTCATGTCTGACCGACCGAACCCGCTCGGGCGGCTGCTCGGCTGGGACGCCGCCGTCGTGCTCGTGACGGTGCTCGTGCTGATCGTCGCCTCGGGCGCCGTCGAGAACTTCGGCACCAGCCGCAACTTCACCTTCCTGCTGCTCGACCTGCTGCCGATCGCACTGGTCGCGCTGCCGATGACGTTCATCATCGTCACCGGCGAAATCGACCTCTCGGTCGCGAGCACGCTCGGGCTGACGTCCGCGGTGATGGGCTCGCTGTGGGACGCGGGCCTGTCGATCGAGACGATCATCCCGCTCTGCATCGTGCTCGGCGCGGTTCTCGGCGCCCTGAACGGCTTCTTCGTCACGGTGCTGAAGCTGCCGTCGCTGGCGGTCACGATCGGCACCCTGGCCCTCTACCGCGGCCTGGCGTTCGTGGTCCTCGGCGACGGCGCGGTCGCCGACTTCCCGCGCGACTACACGAGCTGGGTCACCGGGACCATCGGCGACGGCCCGATCCCGAACGTCCTGGTCCCGCTGGCCGTGGTGGCCCTGATCTTCGGCGTCGTGCTGCACGCGACGCCGATCGGCCGCGGCGTGTTCGCGGCCGGCGCGGGCGAGCAGGCGGCCCGGTTCGCCGGGATCCGCACCGGGCGGCTCAAGTTCTGGCTGTACGTCGTGAGCGGCGCGGTCGCCGGGATCGCCGGGGTCCTGTGGACCCTGCGCTACTCCAGCGCCCGGGCCGACAACGGCTACGGCATCGAGCTCGCCGTCGTGGCCGCCGTGCTCCTCGGCGGCGTGTCCATCTTCGGTGGCAAGGGCACGCTGCCCGGCGTGCTGGCCGGGGTGGTCCTGCTGGCGTCGCTGCAGAACGCCCTGCGCCTGCAGGACGTGTCCAACGAGGCGCTCAACATCGTGACCGGCGTGCTGCTCATCGTGTCGGTCCTGCTCCCCAACATCGTGACTTCGGCCCGCACGGCAGTGCGACGCCGTCGGCAAGCGGTAACTCCGGAAAGGTGACGAAGATGTCCCGACGGTTCCTCACCGGCGCAGTGTCGGCCGGGCTGGTGCTGGTCCTGGCCGCCTGTGGCGGTACGACCAAGAACGACTCCGCGGGCTCCGGTGCCCAGCAGTCGACGGCCACGGCGAACCCGAACGCCACAGCCGCGACCGGGGTCAAGATGGCCTTCCTGCCCAAGCAGCTCAACAACCCCTACAGCGACATCGAGGTCAGCGGCGGCAAGGCGGCGCTCGAGGAGCTGAAGGGGGAGTACAAGCTGGTCGGGCCGAACGACGCCAGCGCGTCCTCGCAGGTCAGCTACATCAACACGCTGATCCAGCAGCAGCAGGACGTCATCGGCATCGCCGCGAACGACCCGAACGCGGTGTGCCCGTCGCTGAACCAGGCCCGCAGCGCGGGCATCAAGGTCGTCGCGTTCGACTCCGACGCCGCCAAGGACTGCCGCGACGTCTTCATCAACCAGGCCACCACCCAGGGCATCGGCGAGGCGCTGGCCAAGCAGGCCAAGGACCTCTCCGGCGGGTCGGGTGAGATCGCGGTGCTGTCCGCTACGCCCAACGCCACCAACCAGAACGCCTGGATCGACGTTCTCAAGAAGGAGCTGGCCAAGCCGGAGTACGCGGGCCTGAAGCTGGACAAGATCGCCTACGGCAACGACGACGACCAGAAGTCGTTCCAGGAGGCCCAGGGCCTGCTGCAGTCGTTCCCGAACCTGAAGGTGATCGTCTCGCCGACCACGGTCGGCATCGCGGCCGCCGCGCGGTACGTCAGCACGTCGAGCTACAAGGGCAAGGTCGCGGTGACCGGGCTCGGCACGCCGAACCAGATGCGCGCGTTCGTCAAGGACGGCACGGTCAAGCAGTTCGCGCTGTGGAACCCGGCCGACATCGGCTACCTCGCCGCGTACGCGGGCGTCGCCCTCAAGTCGGGCCAGATCACCGGCAAGGAGGGCGAGACGTTCAAGGCGGGCAAGCTCGGCGACTACAAGATCGGCGCGAGCGGCGAGATCGTCCTCGGCCCGCCGACGACGTTCGACGCGAACAACATCGACAAGTTCAACTTCTGACGGTTTTCGCCTGAGCCGGGCCGGATCGCCGCCCCGGCCCGGCTCAGGCGAGTCCACTAAGGACGGACAGTGCCCCGTTACTGCTTCTGCCTCCAGGTGAAACCCGACCGGAAGGCCGAATACGCCGAGCGGCACCGCGCGGTGTGGCCCGAGATGCGGCAGGCCCTGCACGACACCGGCTGGCGCAACTACTCGCTCTTCCTGCGCGACGACGGCCTCCTGATCGGCTACGTCGAAGCCGACGACCTCGGGGCCGCGCAGGCGGCCATGGCGAAGACCGAGGTCAACGGCCGCTGGCAGGCCGAGATGGCCGGGTTCTTCACCGGTCTCGACGGTGGCCCGCCCGACGAAGGCTTCCGGCTCCTCGAAGAGGTCTTCCACCTCGAACCCCCCACCGTCGCGGAAGGACAGTGATCGCCATGGCTGAGTTGACAGCCGTCAAAGCGGCTTTGCGGGCCCAGCGCATCGAGACGCCGTCGTGGGCGTATGCGAACTCGGGCACTCGGTTCAAGGTGTTCCCGCAGCCGGGTGTGCCGCGGACGCCGGAGGAGAAGATCGCCGACGCGGCGACCGTGCACCGGTTCACCGGGGTGGCGCCGAGCGTGGCGCTGCACATCCCGTGGGACAAGGTCGACGACTACGGTGCCCTGACGGCGTACGCGCGGGAGCAGGGCATCGAGATCGGTGCGATCAACACCAACGTCTTCCAGGACGAGGACTACAAGCTCGGCTCGGTCACCAACCCGGACCCCGGGATCCGCCGCAAGGCCACCGACCATCTCCTCGAGGCGATTTCCATCATGGACGCCACGGGCTCGCGCGACCTGAAGCTGTGGTTCTCCGACGGCATCAACTACCCGGGCCAGGACGACATCCGCGACCGGCAGGACCGGCTCGCCGCGGCGCTTCGCGAAGCCTACGACCGGCTCGGCGACGACCAGCGGATGCTGCTGGAGTACAAGCTGTTCGAGCCGGCGTTCTACGCCACCGACGTCCCGGACTGGGGCACGTCGTACGCGCACTGCGTCGAGCTGGGGGAGAAGGCGACCGTCTGCATCGACACCGGTCACCACGCCCCGGGCACGAACATCGAGTTCATCGTGGCCTTCCTGCTGCGGGCCGGGAAGCTCGGCGCGTTCGACTTCAACTCGCGCTTCTACGCCGACGACGACCTGATGGTCGGAGCGGCGGACCCGTTCCAGCTGTTCCGGATCATGTACGAGATCGTCCGCGGCGACGCCCTCGACCCGGCCTACGGCATCGCGTTCATGCTCGACCAGTGCCACAACATCGAGGCCAAGATCCCGGCGATCATCCGGTCGGTGATGAACGTCCAGGAAGCGACCGCGAAGGCGCTGCTCGTCGACCGGCCCGCGTTGCGCGCCGCCCAGCAGTCGGGTGACGTGCTCGGCGCGAACGCCGTGCTGATGGACGCCTACAACACCGACGTGCGGCCGCTGCTGGCCGAACTGCGGGAAGAGTCCGGGCTGGACCCGGATCCGATTGCCGCGTACCACCGCAGCGGGTACCAGGAGAAGATCGTGGCCGAGCGGGCCGGCGGCACGCAGGCCGGATGGGGAGCATGAGCATGACCGTGCCGGAGCAGCTCATCGCGCGCAGCAACGCGCTCGGGGCCGACCCGCGCAACACCAACTACGCCGGCGGCAACACCTCCGCCAAGGGCGCCGTCACCGACCCGGTGACCGGCGCGCCGACGGAGGTGCTGTGGGTCAAGGGTTCCGGCGGCGACCTCGGGACGCTCAAGGAGTCCGGGCTCGCCGTGCTGCGGCTCGATCGCCTGCGTTCCCTGGTAAACGTGTACCCGGGCGTCGAGCGCGAGGACGAGATGGTCGCCGCGTTCGACTACTGCCTGCACGGCCGGGGCGGGGCGGCGCCGTCGATCGACACGGCGATGCACGGTCTCGTGGAGGCCCCGCACGTCGACCACCTGCACCCGGACTCCGGCATCGCCCTGGCCACCGCGGCCGACGGCGCGGCGCTGACGAAGGAGTGCTTCGGCGACCGCGTCGCGTGGGTGGACTGGCGGCGGCCGGGGTTCCAGCTGGGCCTGGACATCGCGGCGGTCAAGGCCGCGAACCCGCAGGCCATCGGCGTCATCCTCGGCGGGCACGGCATCACGGCGTGGGGCGCGACCTCCGAGGAGTGCCAGCGCAACTCCCTCGACATCATCCGCACGGCCGAGAAGTTCCTCGCCGAGCGAGGGAAGGCGGAGCCGTTCGGTGCTGCGGTGCCCGGCTTCGAGGCGCTGCCTTCGGAGGAGCGCCGGGCGCGGGCGGCCGCGTTGGCGCCGGTGATCCGCGGGCTGGCCTCCACCGACCAGCGGCAGGTCGGCCACTACACCGACAGCGACGTCGTCCTGGAGTTCCTGTCCCGGGAGAAGCTCGCGCCACTGGCCGCGCTGGGCACGTCCTGCCCGGACCACTTCCTGCGCACGAAGGTTCGCCCGCTGGTCGTGGACCTACCGGGTTCTGCGCCGCTCGAGGACGTCGTCGCGCGGTTGAAGGAGCTGCACGCGGAGTACCGCGACTCCTACCGCGCCTACTACGAACGGCACGCCACCCCGGACTCGCCGGCGATGCGCGGCGCCGACCCGGCGATCGTGCTCGTCCCGGGCGTGGGGATGTTCTCCTTCGGCAAGGACAAGCAGACCGCGCGCGTGGCGGGCGAGTTCTACGTCAACGCGATCAACGTGATGCGCGGCGCGGAAGCCGTCTCGACGTACGCCCCGATTCCGGAGAGCGAGAAGTTCCGGATCGAGTACTGGGCGCTGGAAGAGGCGAAGCTGCGGCGGCTGCCGAAGCCCAAGCCCCTCGCCGGGCGGATCGCGCTGGTCACCGGCGCCGGTTCGGGCATCGGCAAGGCCATCGCGGTGCGGCTCGCCGCGGAAGGCGCGTGCGTGGCGATCGCCGACCTGAACGCCTCGGCCGCCGCGGAAACGGCGGCGGAGATCGGGAACGCCGACAAGGCCATCGCGGTCACCGCCGACGTCACCGACGCCGACGCGGTCCAGGCCGCGATCGACGCCACCGCGCTGGCGTTCGGCGGGGTCGACCTGATCGTCAACAACGCCGGGCTGTCCATCTCGAAGCCGCTGCTGGAGACCACCGAACGCGACTGGGACCTGCAGCACGACGTCATGGCCAAGGGCTCGTTCCTCATCGCCCGCGCGGCGGCGAAGGCGATGATCGACCAGGGCATCGGCGGCGACATCGTCTACATCTCGTCCAAGAACTCGGTGTTCGCCGGCCCGAACAACGTCGCCTACGGCGCCGCCAAGGCCGACCAGGCCCACCAGGTCCGGCTCCTGGCCGCCGAACTGGGCGGCCACGGCATCCGCGTCAACGGCGTCAACCCCGACGGCGTCGTCCAGGGCTCCGGCATCTTCGCGGGCGGCTGGGGCGCCCAGCGCGCCGCGGTCTACGGCGTCGAGGAGTCGAAGCTCGGCGAGTTCTACGCCCAGCGGACCATCCTCAAGCGCGAGGTGCTGCCCGAGCACGTCGCGGCCGCGGTGTTCGCCCTCACCGGCGGCGACCTCACCCACACCACCGGCCTGCACGTGCCGGTGGACGCCGGGGTGGCCGCCGCGTTCCTGCGTTAGGAGTTCCGATGACCCTCGACCGCATCACCCCGCGCCGGACCCGCGTCGGCCTGGTCGCGGGCGGCCTCGGCGCGTACTGGCCGCAGTTCCCCGCGTTGCTGCCCCAGCTGGAAGCTTCGGCGCGACGCGTCGCGGAACGGCTGTCCGGAATGGACTGCGAGGTCGTCGACGCCGGGTTCGTCTCGGACGCGGTCGAAGGCGCCGCCGCGGCCGAGAAGCTCCGGGTCGCCGGCTGTGACCTGATCATCGGGTTCCTGACGACGTACCTGACGTCGAGCATGCTGGCCCCGGTCGCGCAGCGCTCGGGCGCGCCGGTGCTGCTGCTGAACCTGCAGCCGACCGAGGCGATGGACCACGAGTCGTTCGACACCGGCGCGTGGCTGGCCTACTGCGGGGCCTGCCCGCTGCCGGAGATGGCGAACGCGTTCCGCCGCCTGGGTGTCGAGTTCCGCTCGGTGTCCGGCTACCTCGAGGACGCCCGCGCCTGGACGAAGATCGAACGCTGGATCAAGGCGGCCGGGGTGCGCGCGGCCCTGCGGCACGGGCGCCACGGCCTGCTCGGGCACCTCTACCCGGGCATGATGGACGTGTCTACCGACCCGACGCTGGTGTCCGGGCAGCTCGGCGGGCACGTCGAGGTCCTGGAGATCGACGACCTGCGGGTGCGCGTCGAGAAGGTCTCCGACGACGAGACGGCGGCGCGCGTCGCACTGGCCCGCGAAGTGTTCACTGTGGACGAGTCCGTAGTGGACGATGACTTCGCCTGGGGTGCGAGGGTTTCGGTCGCCCTCGACCGGCTCGTCGAGGACTTCTCGCTCGACTCACTGGCCTACTACCACCGCGGCCTGGACGGCGAGACGCACGAACGCGTCGGCGCCGGGTTCATCCTCGGCGCGTCCCTGCTGACCGCGCGCGGCATCCCGGCCGTCGGCGAGTACGAGCTGCGGACGTCCCTGGCCATGCTGGTCATGGACCGGCTCGGCGCGGGCGGCTCGTTCACCGAGCTGCAGGCGCTGAACTTCCGGGACAACGTCGTCGAGATGGGCCACGACGGCCCGGCGCACCTCGGCATCAGCGCGCGCAAGCCGCTGCTGCGCGGCCTCGGCGTCTACCACGGCAAGCGCGGCTGGGGCGTGTCGGTCGAGTTCGACGTCAAGCACGGCCCGGTGACGCTGTGCGGGCTCGGGCAGCGCCGCGACGGGACGTTCACGCTCATCGCCTCCGAAGGCACGGTCGTTCCCGGGCCGCTGCTGCGGATCGGCAACACGACGTCCCGCGTCGACTTCGGCTGCGACCCGGGGGAGTGGACCGACGCGTGGTCGGCCAGCGGCATCGCGCACCACTGGGCGCTGGGCACCGGCCACCGCGCCGGCGAGCTGGCGGCCGTCGCGGACCTGCTCGGCCTGGAGCTGACCGTGGTGAACCCGTGAAGCGGGTGGCCGCGGTCGACCTGGGCGCGTCCAGCGGGCGCGTGATGGCCGGGACCGTCGGCCCGTCGGTCCTGGAGGTCGCGCAGGTACGGAGGTTCGCCAACGGCGGGGTCCAGGCCGGACCGGTGCTGTACTGGGACGTCCTGGGGCTCTACCGCGAGACGTTGACCGGCATCCGGGAAGCCGGGGCCGTCGACGGCGTCGGCATCGACTCGTGGGCGGTCGACTACGGCCTCCTGGACGAGCGGGGCGCGTTGCTCGGCAACCCCGTCCACTACCGGGACCCGCGCACGGCCGGGATCACCGTCCCGGTGCCCGATCGGGAACTGTACGACGTGACGGGGTTGCAACAGCTGCCCTTCAACACGCTGTACCAGCTGGTGGCCGAAGGCGAGCGGCTCGAGGCGGCGCGGACGATGCTGCTCATCCCGGACTTGCTGAACTACTGGCTGACGGGGGAGATCGGGGCGGAACGCACGAACGCGTCGACCACGCAGCTCTACGACGTGCGCGCGCGGACCTGGGCCGACACGCTCGCGGCCCGCGTGGGGATCCCGTCGCGGCTGCTCCCGCCGCTGCGCGATCCCGGCACGGTGGTGGGCAAGGCCCGCGAACTGTCCGGCATACCGGTGATCGCGGTCGGCTCGCACGACACGGCGTCCGCGGTGGTCGCCGTCCCCGCTTCGCCGGGAACGAACTTCGCGTACATCTCCTCGGGAACGTGGTCGTTGGCGGGCCTGGAGCTGCCGGCGCCGGAGCTGAGCGACGCGGCGCTGGCGGCGAACTTCACCAACGAGGGCGGCGTCGACGGCACGATCCGGTTCCTGCGCAACGTGATGGGGCTGTGGGTGCTGTCGGAGACGCTGCGGACGTGGTCCACTTCGGACCTCCCGGGCCTGCTCACGGCGGCGGCCGCCGCGCCCGGGCTGGCGGCGGTGGTGGACATCGACGCACCGGAGTTCCTGCCCCCGGGCGACATGCCGTCGCGGATCGTCGCGGCTTGCGAGGCGACGGGCCAGCGCCCGCCGTCCTCACGCGGTGCGCTGGTCCGGTGCATCCTGGACAGCCTGGCCCTGGCGTACCGCCGCACGCTCCGGGCGGCGGCTTCGATCACGGGCCGCACGGTCGACGTGGTCCACATCGTCGGCGGCGGCGCCCGCAACGAGCTGCTGTGCCGGTTGACGGCGGAGGCGTGCGGGGTCCCGGTCCTGGCGGGCCCGGTCGAGGCGGCGGCACTGGGCAACGTGCTCGTCCAGGCCCGCGCGCTGGGGGAGGACGTGCCGGACCTGGCGTCGATGCGGGCGCTGGTCCGGGAGACGCAGGAGGTCCGCCGCTACGAGCCGTCGGGTGCCGGCGACTGGGACGCGGCGGAGGCCCGGCTGCGCGCGAACGCCTAGCTCGTCACCGGGCGGCTGCGGCCCCGCTTCAGCTCGAAGAACCCGGGCGTGCCGGTCACGAGCAGCACGCCGTCCCACAACCGGCCGGCCTCCTCGCCGCGCGGGACCGGGCTGACCACCGGGCCGAAGAACGCGTTGCCGTCGACGTGGATCGCCGGGACGCCGAGGTCCTCGCCGATCGGGTCGAGCGCCGCGCGGTTGCCGGCGCGCAGGTCGGCGTCGAGGTCCGGCGAGTCGGCGGCGTCCGCCAGGGACGCGGGCAGGTCCACCGAAGCCAGTGCGGCGACGATCGTTTCGCGCGAGACGGGCTCGGTGTCGCGGTGGAAGCGCGTGCCGAGCGCGGTGTAGAGGTCGCGCAGCACCTCGTTGCCGTGCGCCCGCTCGGCGGCCAGCGCCACGCGCGCCGGGCCCCAGCGCTCGTCGAGCCAGCCGCGGTACCACTCGTCCACTTCCCGCCCTTCGTTGTGCACCGGCAGGCTGAACACGTGGAACCGCGTCCGGACTTCGCGGACGGCCTCCACCTCCAGCAGCCACCGGGAGGCGATCCACGCCCACGGGCACACCGGGTCGAACCACAGGTCAACGGTTTTCACCCGGCCAACCTAAGGCGGCGATCGGCCCGGCGGAAGATCCAATTCCGGCACACTGGACCGGGCCAATCAGAGCCAGCCGCGCTCGTCGGCGATGCGCACCGCCTCGACGCGGTTGCGTGCGCCGGTCTTGGCGATGGCCGCCGACACGTAGTTCCGGACCGTGCCTTCGGACAGGTACAGCCGCGACGCGATCTCGGCGATCGTGGCGCCGGTCCGGGCGGTGACGAGCACGTCCCGCTCCCGCGCGGTCAGCGGCGACTCGCCCGCGGCGAGCGTGGCGACCGCCAGCGCCGGGTCGACCACCCGCTCGCCCGCCCGCACGCGGCGGATCGCGTCGGCGAGGACGTCGGCCGGGGCGTCCTTGACCACGAAGCCGGCCGCGCCCGCCTCCATCGCGCGGCGCAGGTACCCCGCACGGCCGAACGTCGTGAGCATGACGACGCGGCAGCCCGGCACCTGCGCGGCGAGCACCGCCGCGGCGGACAGCCCGTCGAGGCCCGGCATCTCGATGTCCAGCAGCGCCACGTCGGGCCGGTGCTCGCGGGCGGCGTCGACGACCTCGTCGCCGCGGCCCACCGACGCGACCACCTCGAAGTCGTCCTCGAGCGCGAGCAGCGCGCACAGCGCCTGGCGGACCAGCTCCTGGTCGTCGGCGAGCAGCAGGCGGATGGTCACACCGTCACCCGCAGCCGCCAGCCGCGCGGCCGCACCGGCCCGGCCCGGAACTGCCCGCCGGCGGCGCGGACGCGTTCGCGGAGCCCGGCCAGCCCGGAGCCTTCCTCGGGCGAGCCGCCCACGCCGTCGTCCACGACCTCCACAGTGGACTCCGAGACGGTGACCGTGCAGCGGGTCGCCCGGGCGTGCCGGGCGACGTTGGTCAGGCCTTCCCGCACGACCCACCCGAACAGCTCCTGGTGCGCCGGGCCGACGACGTCGGTCGCGGTCGGGAGGTCGGCTGCTACACCGCACGCGCGCAGCAGTTCGCGGCCGCGGGCCAGCTCGCCGGCCAAGGTGACCTCGCGGTAGCCGGACACCGCCGCCCGCACGTCGGTCAGCGCCTGGCGGGCCAGGGTTTCCACGGCGGTCATCTCCTCGCCCGCGCGGGCGGTGTCGGCGTCCACGAGCCGCCGGGCCAGCGTGCTCTTGACGGTGATCGCGGTGAGCGAGTGGCCCAGCAGGTCGTGCAGGTCCCGGGCGATGCGGGTGCGTTCGGCCTCCGACGCCAGCCGCGCGACCTCGGCGCGCGCCTCGACGAGGGCGGCGTTGGCCCGGACCGCCTCGGCGAAGACGTACACCACCAGCACGGTGAAGACGAGCGCGACCGCCTGCGTCCACCCCGCCGTGCCCCACAGCACCCACGGGACCACCAGCGCGGCGACGGCGGCGACGACCACGAGCGCACCGCCGTGCCGCGGCAGCCGCGGCACGGCCAGGGAAACGACGACGATGGCGAGGAAGAACGCCTCGGCGTGGGCGAAGGGAAGCGTGGCGGCGAACAAGGCGGCCAACACCCCCAGGAGCGGCCAGAACCGACGCGTCGCCCGTCGCGCCGCGGCGCGCGCCGCGAGGAGGTAGCAGCCGGCGAAGACGGCGACGAGCACGCACCCGGCGGCAGCGGCGCGGCCCGCCGAGTGCTGCAGCACGCCGGGCACGGTCACCGCGGGGTAGACGAGCATCCCCGTGTCGAGCGCCATCACCCGCCAGCCGCGCACCCAGCGCTGCACGTCGGCCGGTTCCGTCCTGTCCACCTCCGGCACGCTACCGGGCCCGCGCCCGCCGGCCGTTGACGAGCACCGTGACGGCGAGCAGCAGCAGGCCGCAGCCGGCTTGCTCGATCCGCAGCCACGCGGGGAACAGGCCCGGTAGGGCCACGACGACGGCGATCGCCACGAGCATCACGGCGGCGACGATCCGCAGTCTCAGCAGGCCCTTGCGCGACCCGCGGGCCGCGCCGCGGGCGAAGGCGAACGTCAGCAGCGAGCTGGCGGCGACGAGGGTGGCGCGCACCCAGACGGCGTCGGTCACCAGCGCGTGGTCGTTCCGGAGGAGCACGATTGCGCCGAGCGTGAGCACGCTGAGCACGGCGTAGCCGCCGGTGAGCAGGAGGACGGGCCGGAAGCCGGTCGTGGTGGGAGTGGTCATGGCGGAAATGCTCGTCGCGCGCCCGCCCGGCGGGCAGTGCCGTCCCGCACCGGCCACCCATGACATTTGTCAGCGGCGCGGGACTGGGAGAGCGCTCTCACAGCGTGCTACAAAGAAGGGGTGACGACGCACCCGCCCTCGGCGCCGCCGACCCTGGAGGACGTCGCGCGGGTCGCCGGCGTCTCGCGGGCCACGGTGTCCCGCGTGGTCAACAGCGTGCGCAACGTCGACCCGAAGCTGCGGGAGACCGTCGAACGCGCGATCGCCGCCACCGGGTACGTGCCGAACCGGGCGGCCCGGTCGCTGGTGACGCGCCGCACCGGCGGCGTCGCGCTGGTGGTGTCCGAGCCGGACCGGCACATCGAGGCCTTCGGCGGTGTGTTCGGCGACCCCTTCTTCGGGCGGGTGGTCGAGGGGGTCGTGGCGCACCTGCGCCCGCTGGGGCTGCACCCGCTCCTGATGCTCGTCGACAGCGACGAAGAGCGGGAGAAGCTCGTGCCGAAGCTGCGGCAGGAGCAGGTGAGCGGGGTGCTGCTGATCTCGCTGCACCCGGCCGAGGACCCGCTGCCGCGGATGCTGACCGACGCGGGTGTCCCGACGGCGTTGTTCGCGCGGCCCGGCCGTCCGGCACCGGTGAGCTACGTCGACGTCGCCCACCAGGACGGCGCCCGCCTGGCGGCGGACCGCCTGGTGTCCCGCGGGTGCCGCCGGGTGGCGACGATCGCGGGCCCGGCCGGGACACCGGCGGGCCAGGACCGGCTGGCCGGCTTCCGCGACGCGATGGCCCGCCACGGCCACGCGTACGTGGCGGTGGCGGAGGGCGACTTCACCGAGCACGGCGGCGAGCGCGCGATGGAACGGCTGCTGGCCGAGGAACCGGAGCTGGACGGGCTGTTCGTGGCCAACGACCTGATGGCCTACGGCGCGTTGACCGTGCTGCGCGAGGCCGGCCGGCGGGTCCCGGACGACGTGGCGGTGATCGGCTTCGACGACAGCCGGGTGGCGTTGAGCTGCCGCCCCCGGCTGACGACGGTCCGCCAGCCGGTGGAGGAGATGGGCGCGGCGATGGCCCGGATGGTCCTCGAGCGCATGGGCGACCCCGAGCGGCGCGCGGAGTCGGTGATCTTCGACCCGGAGCTCGTGGTCCGCGACTCGGCCTGAGCACGCGCGATCCGCGCCGTACCACCCGTGGCACCGGTTCGTCCCGATGCTCCGCCCGCGTGGCCTGCCGGGCACGGACTCCGGCCTGTCCGGACAGTTCCGCTCGCCGGTCTGGACACGTACCCACCCGTTGTGCTCAGATCGAAAACGCCTTTTCCAACGTTGTAAAACTGGTCCCCAGACCGGAACGGAGCTCCGCCGTGCGGCCGAGAGCAGTGAGAACCCTCCACCTGGTGAGCGTCCTGGCGGTGGCCGCCGGGATCGTCACCGTCGCGGCACCCGCCGATGCCGGGCCGGCCGCGCGCCAGACCGTCACCGCCGGGAACGCGCGCTTCCAGGTCCTGTCCCCGACCCTGATCCGCACGGAGTACGCGGGCGACGGCCGGTTCACCGACGCCGCCACGTTCAACGCCGTCGGCCGCGGCTCGTTCACGCCCCCGCCGTTCACCGCCACGACGTCGAACGGCGTCCTGACCATCCGCACGAGCGCGACGACCCTGACCTACAAGGTGGGCTCCGGCCCGTTCGACTCCGGCAACCTGCAGGTCAAGACCACGGCGGGCGCGCCGGTGACCGCGGCGCCGTGGCGGCACCTGACCTGCGCGACCGGCGCGCTCTGCGAGGCCGAAGACCTGACCGCCGACGGGCTGGGCGTCGCCACCGACCACACCGGCTACACCGGCGAGGGCTTCCTGGCCGGCTTCGAAAGCACCGGCACCTCGGCCACCGCCGACGTCTCGGCCGCCACGGCCGGGACGTACACCCTCACCGCCCGCTACGCCAACGGCACCGGCGGGGACGGCCAGCACGTCACGCGCACCCTGAGCGTGTCCGTCGACGGCGGCGCACCGCAGAAGCTGACCCTGCCCACGACGGCCGACTGGAACAGCTGGGCCACCGCGTCGGTGCCGGTCACCCTCACCGCGGGACGCCACAACCTCCGCCTCGAGCGGACCGCGAGCGACTCCGGCAACGTCAACGTCGACGCGATCGCGGTGCTGCCGTCCGGCGCGTCCTTCCCGCCGGCGTCGGCCCGCGCGTTCACCGGCTGCGCCCTGGATGTCAGCTGTGAAGCCGAGTCCGGCCTCCGCGCCGGGTCCGCCGTCGTCGCGACCGACCACGCCGGGTACGCCGGCCGCGGGTTCGTCGCCGAGCTGAACCGCGGCTCGTCGCTGACCCACCGCGTCGTCGACGTCCCGGCCGCCGGCACGTACCAGCTGGACGTCCGCTACGCCAACGGCACCGGCGGCGACGGCCTGCACCAGACGAGGACCGCGACGGTCGGCTCGGCGGGCGTGACGCGGACACTGTCGATGCCGGCCACCGCGAACTGGGACACCTGGGGGACCGCGTCGGTCCCGGTCGACCTGCGGGCGGGCACGAACGACGTCGTCCTCGGCTGCCCCGACGACGCGAGCTGCCACGTCAACCTCGACACCGTCGCGGTGACGCGCACCGGGGCGGCGGTCCCGCAACCGCACCTCACCCTCGGCGGCTACCGGCGCGGCCTCGACGGCGTCAACGGCGACAACGGCACGCCGTCGCTCACCGAAGGGCTCCTGCACTCCGACGGCTGGTACCTGCTCGACGACAGCCCGTCCGCGCTGTACGACACCGCCACCGAAAAGGTCACGCAGCGGCCGTCGCACGGCGGCAACCCCTACCAGGACGGCTACGCCTTCACCTTCGGCCACGACTACAAGGCGGGGCTGCGGGACCTGGCGACCCTGACCGGGCCGTCGGAGCTGCTGCCGCGCTGGGCCTACGGCGTCTGGTACTCCGAGTACATCGACCGCACCGCGGCCGACTACCGCGACAAGATCCTGCCGAAGTTCCGCAGTGAGGGCGTCCCGCTGGACGTCCTGGTGACCGACACCGACTTCAAGGCGCCGGACACGTGGAACGGCTGGCAGTTCGACACGAACAAGTTCCCCGACCCGGCGGCGTTCTTCGCCTGGTCGCACTCGCAGGGCCTGCACAACACGCTGAACATCCACCCGAGCATCATGGGTTCGGACCCGCAGTTCGCCCGCGCGCAGGCGACGGCGAAGGGCAAGCTGGCGAAGTCGAACTGCGGCACGGACTGCTACGTCTTCGACTGGGGCGACCCCGACCAGCTCAAGGCGTACCTGGACCTGCACGGCCAGATGACGAACCAGGGCAACGACTTCTGGTGGCTCGACTGGTGCTGTGACGGCTCGAAGTCCAGCCTGCCGGGCGTCACGCCGGACTCGTTCATCAACCAGAAGTACGCCGACCTGTCCGCACCGGCGATCGAGCGGGGCTTCGCGACTTCGCGGGCGTACGGCTCGTTGCAGGCCGGCGGGTACGGCGGCCCGGTCGGGCTGTCGACCGGCCCGTGGGCCGACAAGCGCAGCACCGTCCACTTCACCGGCGACACGTCGTCGACGTGGGGCACGCTGCGGATGGAGGTCGGGATCACCCCGGCCGAGTCGGCCGCGACGGGCCTGTCGCCGATCAGCCACGACATCGGCGGCCACAACGACACGACCGGGTTGCGCGGCAGCGAGACCTACACCTCCGGCGGGCAGCAGCACCAGACTTTCAAGCTGCCCGACGACCTGTACGCGCGGTGGGTCCAGCTCGGCACGTTCCAGCCGATCGACCGGCTGCACAGCAACCACAGCGACCGGTTGCCCTGGCAGTACGGCGACGCGGCGAAGGCGTCGGCGACGAAGTTCCTGAACCTGCGCGAAAACCTCGTGCCCTACACCTACACGCTGGCCCAGCAGGCGGCGACGACGGGCGTGCCGGTCGTGCGGCCGACGTACGTGGAGTACCCGGACGACCCGGCGGCCTACGCGGCGGCGGCGAGCGAGTACTTCTACGGGCCGGACATGCTGGTGGCGCCGGTGACGTCCCCGGGAACGTCGGCGACGACGTCGGTCTGGTTCCCGCCGGGGCAGTGGACGGACTACTTCAGCGGCAAGGTCTACCAGGGCGGATCGACCCAGCAGGTGACGTCCGACCTCGGGACCATGCCGGTGTTCGTCCGGGCGGGCGGCATCACCGTGACCCGCACGGCGGACGTGCCCAACGACGTCCAGAACCCGCTGAACCGCGCGACGGTGACGGTGGCGCCGGGCGCGCCGGGTTCGTTCTCGCTGTACGAGGACGACGGGAGTTCGTCGAAGCACAGCTCGACGACCCGCATCACGTACTCGGAGCGGAGCGGCGCCCACACGGTGACGGTCGAGCCGACGCGGGGCCGCTCGCAGGTGGCCTCGCGCGAGTGGACGGTGAAGTTCCTCGGCGTGGCGTCGGCGCCGTCGCGGGTCCGGGTCGGCGAGGGCTGGGCGCCGTCGCAGAGCTGGAAGTGGGACGCGGCGACCCAGACGCTGACCGTGACGGCCCCGGCGGGACGGGGCCCGGTGACGGTCACGTACTGAGAGCCGCCGGCGGGCGGAGCCGGTGAATGCCGTCGGGGCCACCACGTGGGGTGGTGGCCCCGACGGCGCCGGCCCGGCCACCTTGTGGGGAGGTGGCCCCCACGGCCCGAAGCTCGGGCCGAGTCGTGTCCGATCGCTCCGCATCGAACGATCAATCCGCTTCACGCGCCCGACGGGTGGCAGCACGCCGCCGCCCCTCGCCGCGCATGGTCGAGCTGGTTCAGGGCCTCTCGTGCCGTGCGCTCGCCCTTTCCCACGGCGGTCGCTGGGGCCGGCGAATCAGCCCAGCCCGGCCAGCGCCGTCTCCTGCCGCGTCCCCTCGGCGCCGACCTCGCCGGCGAGTTCCCGCGTCTCCGCGTCCCCGCCCGACGTCTGCTCACCCCGCGCCAGCACCACCAGCTGCGCCGCATGCCCCCGCAGCAGTGCCACCAGCCGCCGGTCGAAGTCCGGCCCGGTCCCGGTCCGCAGCGCGACCAGGTCCGCCGCGGTGACCATCCCCGGCATCCGGTGTCCACTGTGGACGTCCCCGGCCGGGAGCCCCGCCCGGTCGCGGGTCGCGGTCAAGCGCGCCAGCAACCGCTCGGACGGTGCCGCGACCGAGTCGGCGGCCGCGCGCACCGCCGGGCTCGTCGCGTGCGACGGTGCCAGCCGGGCGGCCACCAGCGCGTTCTCGGTCATCGGCACCACCAGCTGCAGCCACGCCACGTCGGTGGGGTTGAAGGGCGAGGCGGTGGGGGCGGGGCCGGTGGTGGCGCACCCGCCCAAGGTCAGCGCCACCACCGCCGCCCCCAGGAGCGGCCGTCTCACGGACGGCCGGGCAGCCGGTAGTTCGGCCCGAGCACCGTGCCGCGGTCCGGCTTGTAGAGGTCGAACCCGCGCGGGTCGCACTGCAGGCCGCCGTTGATGCAGTGCTTGACCAGGGCCTCCAGCGTCGGCGGGTCCCACGCGTTGAAGAAGTCGTAGTGCCACGAGTACCCGCGTCCGCTGGCCAGGTGCACCCCGGACATGTCGCCGCTGACCGGGAACGCCATCTTGAAC
Source organism: Amycolatopsis sp. NPDC049691 (assembly GCF_040675005.1). Classification (NCBI taxonomy): domain Bacteria; kingdom Bacillati; phylum Actinomycetota; class Actinomycetes; order Pseudonocardiales; family Pseudonocardiaceae; genus Amycolatopsis; species Amycolatopsis sp. NPDC049691. The sequence continues at coordinate 208,220 of NZ_JBFANX010000010.1, read as the reverse complement.
TCGAGCATCGGCACGGCCACCGGGTGGTCGGCCGGGCACGTCAGGGTCGTCCGGTCCGGGTACGCCAGGTGGCTCTTGTGGTCGGCCGAATCGAGGTGGACGCCGTCCCAGCAGCTCGGGGCCTGGTAGCGGATGTTGAGCTGGCTGCCCGCCACGCACTGGACGGGGATGTCCCAGTTGTGGAAGCTGTCGCCGCACTCCCAGCCCTCGATCGCGCCGGGCGCGTGCTGGAACTCGTCCTGGGTGGCCGTGACGCTGCCGGCGACGTACCGCAGGCCGGGCGGGAACGGCACGACCTTCGTGTAGTCGAGGATCCCGGACTTGTAGTAGACGACCTGCGCGAAGTTCGGCAGCACCACCTGGTTCCCGTTGTAGACCGTCGGGAACCAGTACGCCGAAAGGTCGTCCGGCGCCAGGCACGTCGTGTTGCCGACGCCCGCGCCCTGCAGCGACTGCAGGGTCGTCGCCGCGTTGGTGGTCTTGTTGCCGAGGAACGTGTGGTCGTGCGACGCGCCGGGCAGCCCGGGGAAGACGATCGGGTCGTCCGGCTGGTGGTGGCTGGGGGAGCAGTTGACCTGGAACTCGTGGTGGGTCACCAGATCGTCCGCGCCGGCGGGCGACCAGGTGGCCGTGGTGAGGAAGGCGCCTGCCAGCACGGTGGCGGCGGTGCAGGCGAGGAGCGCGATTTTCGATGCCAAGGGTCCTCCACGGTGAGGTGCCAAGGGTGGGAGAGCGCTCTCCCACAGCATGCGCAGCCTGCCCCGGCCCTGTCAAGGAGTACCGGGATCGCCCGTCGGACAGTCATTGTCGGGTTCGCGAGCCCGTCTTGACAACGCGGGGGCGCGTGCCGAACCATCGATCGCGCCGGAGAGCGCTCTCCGTCTCCGTTCCCCTGTCGTACGGGAGTCATCGTGGACCGACCGTCGCTCCTCCGTGCCGTCCCGGCGCTGGTGGCCCTGCTGGTGCTGGGCCTGCTCGCCGGCCCCTCCCCGGCACACGCCGCCACGCTGCTGTCCCAAGGAAGACCCGCGACCGCGTCGAGCAGCGAGGGTGCCGGCACCCCGGCGTCGGCGGCCGTCGACGGCGACACCGGAACACGCTGGGCGAGTGCCTGGAGCGACCCGCAGTGGCTGCAGGTCGACCTCGGCGCGCCCGCCGACATCACCCAGGTGACCTTGAACTGGGAAGCCGCCTACGCGACCGCGTACGAAATCCAGGTTTCGGACGACGCCGGTACCTGGCGGACGGTGTACAGCACGACGACGGCGGGAGGCGGCATCCAGAACCTCGCCGTCACCGGCCACGGCCGTTACGTGCGCTTCTACGGAACCCACCGCGTCGGCGGCTACGGCTACTCGCTGTGGGAATTCCAGGTCAGCGGCACGCCGGGAACGCCGACGCAGGACGGCCCCGGCGTCACGCGCGTGACCGGGTCGCAAGGGAACTGGCAGCTGACGGTCGACGGGACGCCGTGGACCGTCAAGGGGCTGACGTGGGGCCCGCCGGTGAGCGAGGCCGGAACGCGGATGCCGGAGCTGCACTCGATCGGCGTCAACACCGTCCGCACCTGGGGCACCGACGGCACCAGCCGGCCGCTGTTCGACGCCGCCGCGGCCAACGGCATCAAGGTCGTCGCCGGCTTCTGGCTGCAACCCGGCGGCGGCCCGGGCAGCGGCGGCTGCGTCGACTACACGACGGACACCACATACAAGAACTCGATGCTCGCCGAGATCCAGAAGTGGGTTACCGCCTACAGAACACATCCCGGCGTGCTGATGTGGAACGTCGGCAACGAGTCGATCCTCGGCATGCAGAACTGCTACTCCGGCACGCAGCTGGAGCAGAACCGGATCGCCTACACCCGCTTCGTCGACCAGGCCGCGCAGGCGATCCACGCGATCGACGCGAACCACCCGGTCACCTCGACCGACGCCTGGACCGGTGCGTGGCCGTACTACAAGGCGTACGCGCCGAGCCTCGACCTCTACTCCGTCAACTCCTACGCCCAGGTCTGCCAGGTGAAGCAGGACTGGCTCAACGGCGGCTACACGAAGCCGTACATCATCACCGAGACCGGCCCGGCGGGCGAGTGGGAGGTGCCGAACGACGGCAACGGCGTGCCGGCGGAGCCGACCGACCAGCAGAAGCGCGACGGGTACGTCAACGCCTGGAACTGCGTGCTGGCCCACCCGGGCGTGGCGCTCGGCGCGACGCTGTTCCACTACGGCACGGAGGGCGACTTCGGCGGCGTCTGGTTCAACATCACCACCGGCAACGAGAAGCGGCTCTCCTGGTACGCCGTCCGCAGGCTCTACAGTGGACAGACGGGTGGCAACACGCCGCCGGTGATCTCGTCGATGACCCTCAGCCGCGTCACCGACGTCCCGGCCGGTTCGACGTTCACCCTCACGGCGAACGTGTCCGATCCCGACGGTGACCCGATCACCTACACCATGGGCTACAACAGCAAGTACATCAACAACGCGGCCGGCCTGATCCCGGCGCAGTTCACCGGGAACGGCACGTTCACCGTCACCGCGCCGCAGCAGCTGGGCGTCTGGAAGATCTACCTCTACGCCCGGGACGGCCACGGAAACGTCGGCATCGAGACGCGGTCGCTGCGCGTGGTCGCCCCGCCGGTGCCGGGCACGAACCTGGCCCGCGGCAAGGCGACCACGGCGTCGACCTACCAGGCCGACGGCCCCGGCGCGCCCTACCCGCCGCAGGCCGCCACCGACGGCGACACCGCGACGCGCTGGGCGAGCGCGTGGGCCGATCCGCAGTGGCTGCAGGTGGATCTGGGCAGCAGGCAGGCGTTCGACCACGTCCAGCTGATCTGGGAGGCCGCCTTCGGGAAGGCGTACGAGATCCAGGTCAGCGACGACGCGGCGAACTGGCGGACGGTGTATTCGACGACGTCCGGCGACGGCGGTGCCGACGACCTCGCGATCGCCGGCACCGCCCGGTACGTCCGGATGTCGGCGACCCAGCGCGGCACCGCGTACGGCTATTCGCTGTACGAGTTCGGCGTGTACCGGTCCTGATCAGGCCGGGACCAGGCAGAAGAGGTGGCCTTCGGGGTCCTGCAGCACGACCCAGTCGGCGCCACCGGGCTGGAAGTCCGGCTTGGTGGCGCCGAGCGCCTCGAACTCCGCGACGGCGGCGGTCAGGTCGTCGACGCGGAGGTCGAGGTGGGCGTGCTTGGCGTCGTCCGGCCAGGACGGACCCCGGTAGCCGGCGACGCGCTGGAAGCCGAGGAGGCCGAGCTGGACGGTGTCGTCGTCCTCATAGGTCACCTCCAGGCCGAGGGCCTTGGCGTAGAAGGCGGCGAGCGCGGCCGGGTCGGCGCAGTCGAGGACGATCGTCGTGAGTTCCGCGGGCATTTCCCGACTCCTTTCGTTCGGTGCCCACCCTTCCGCGTGCGCCGGGCGCGGTCTTGAAGATCCTTGCGGAAACTGTCGGACCCCCGGCGTAGCGTCCGAGCCGTGTTGGAAGCGGTGGAGGTCGCGGCGGGCCCGGGGTACGCGGTGAGCGTGGTGAAGTGCGCGGAGGACCATCCGGGCTGGTCCCCGCCCGAGGTGGCGGACGGCCACCGGATGGTGCTCGTCCGCCGCGGCCGGTTCCGCCGCCACGCGCGCGGGATCGTCGCGGACACCGACCCGGCGGTGGGGTACGTCGCCGCGCCGGGGGACGAGGAGCGGTTCGCCCACCCGGCGGGCGGCGACGTCTGCACGTCGGTGACGTTCGGGGAGGAGCGCTGGCACCAGCTGGCCGGGCCGTCCCGTCCGACGGTGTACGTCGACGCCCGGCTCGACCTGGCGCACCGGCGGGTGGTGGCGTCGGTCGCCGACCCGGACTACGCGCTGGCGGAGGGCTTGCTGGAGCTGGTGGGCCGCGCGCTCACCCAGGCGGCCGGGAAGCCGACACCGGCATCCGCCGGCCGGGGCGGCGACGGTGCGTTGGTGGCGCGCGCCCGCGAGGCCATCGCGGCGGACGTGCCCGCCGCGGCGGGGTTGTTTCCCCTGGCCGAGATGCTGGAGGTGTCGCCGTACCGGTTGAGCCGGGCGTTCCCCCGTGAGGTGGGGGTTTCGCTGACGCGGTACCGCAACCGGGTCCGGGTCGGCCGGGCGCTCGACCGGCTGGAGGCGGGGGAGCGGGAGCTGGGGGTGCTGGCGGCGGAGCTGGGGTTCGCGGACCAAGCCCATTTGACGCGGACGGTCCGCGAGCACACGGGAGCGACGCCGGCCGTCCTGCGGCGCCTGCTCTCCGAGGAGCGAACGGGAGGTGCCTGCTTGGCCGAGTGAGCTGCTCTCACGCGCCGGACCACCGGCCGAAGTCGCTTGCGACGGCGGTACTTTTGCCGAACCGCGCCACCACCCGCCCCGCTACCTTCTCGCCACGGCGGACACGACGACCCGGGCGGTCCCGCACCGACGCCGTCCCTGGCCACGGCCAGGAGAGTGGGCTGAGGTGGGGCGGCGCGGCGGGAACACGGTGCGGCGCGTGGCCACCCCCAGCGACCACGTGACACCACCCTGCGGCCGCAGCGCCACCCCGGGATCCGGTGTCCTGTTTTCGAAACACCGAACAGGGGTATCGTAGTCTTTACGGGACAGCCTGTGTCAAGTTTTCAGGACAGCTAGGCTGACGGTTGTCACGTTTCCTGGCCGAAGGTGGTGTGTGGTGAGCGACGAGCGCAGTTTCGCGGAACGGCTGGCGCACTTGATCGCGACCGTGCACCCGCCGGACCGCAAGCCGTACTCCTATCGGGAGATCGCGCACGGCGTCGCCGAGCAGACCGGCGTGACGATGTCGGCGACCCACGTCCAGCAGCTGGCCGTCGGCGCGCGCAAGGACCCCAAGCGCTCGCACATCCAGGCGCTCGCCCAGTTCTTCGGCGTGCCGGTGACCTACTTCTTCGACGACGAGGTCGCCGGGCAGGTCGACCGCCAGGTCGAGGACGTCGTGGCGTGGCGCGACAGCGAGGCGCGCCACCTGGCGCAGCGGGCCATGCGGCTCTCCCCGCGCGACCGCGAAACCGTGACGGCGCTGCTCGACCAGCTGGCCGGCTACGACGAAACCCGGCACCGCGAGGGCCGGCGCCGGAAGCCGGAGTGACCGCGCGCGGTCGGCTACGATGACCTCGTCCGTGATCGCGCCCCGGTGCACCCGGCTGGCGCCCGGTGGCCGGGGAGGACTCATCGACGAGCGCGGCTTGACGAACCTCCGGGCCGGCGCCCGGGAGCGGGTGCGCGCGCTGCTCGTTGCCGTTCCGGTGCCCCGTCCGTGGTCGATGAACGCCTGGGTGGACCGCCTCGAAGCCTGGCGCGGGCGCGAAATCGACCTCGTCCCGGTCGAATACCGGCCCGGCCGCCCGTCCGGCGCGTGGCAGGCCCGCCCGGACTACGACCTGATCGCCTACGTCGAGCACACGTCGGCGCTGCACCAGGACCACATCATCGCCCACGAGCTCGCCCACATGCTGTGCGCGCACACGGGGACCTGCCAGATGTCGGAGTCCGAAGCCGCGCGGCTCGCCCCGGACCTCGCGCCGCAGGCTCTGTCCCACCTGCTCACCCGCGTGACGACCGGCACCGACGAGTACGAGGCCGAGCTGATCGCCGTGCTGCTGATGAGCGCCGCGACGAGCGAGCCGCCCGCCGTTCAGCCGGGCGCGTCCGGCCGGGCGGCGGAGCAGGCTAGGCGGCTGGCGGCACTCCTGGGATAGTGCCGTCTCGTGATCGACATTCTGTTCGTCGGGGTCGGGCTCTTCGCGTTGGCGGTCGGGATCTGGCGCGCGGTCCGCGCCCGGCGCACCGGCGCGGGGGCCGGGCTGGCCGTCTCGCTCATCGCGCTGGGGGCGGCGTTCTGCTTCCTGTCCAACCGCGCGCAGCTCTTCGAGAGCGAGCTCTACCCGAGCCTCGGCCGGCTGCTGTCGAACCTGGCGACGATGATCGCGGCCTACGGCATCGGCCTGACGGTCGCGGAGATCAGCGGCACGCGCGACCGCGGTGGCCGGCTCCGGCTGGGTGCGCTCGGCGTCGCGCTGGTCCTGCTGACCGTGATGTTCTTCAGCACGCCGGACCTGCCGCGCGGCATCGGCGTGTTCGACGAGCTGTACCGCACGCACCCGACGTTGGTCGTGTACGTCTTCGTGTACACCGTCTACCTCGGGTTCGCGGTCATCGACATCGGCGTGGTGTCGGCGGTGACGATCCGCGCGAGCGGCGGCGCGCTGCGCACCGGGTTGACGTTGCTGCTGCTGGCCTCGGCGTTCGCGGTCGCGTACCTCGCGGGCAAGGTCGTCGCGACGATCGGCGCCCTGCAGGCCGACCACCCGGTGAAGGCGTTGTGCCGCGGGCCGTTCTCGACGCTGCCGTGCACGCTCGACGTCGGTTTCCCGGCGGTCTCGGTGCTGCTGATCGTCGTGGGGTTGACGATCCCGTCGGTCCCGGGCCTGGTGGCCGGTCGCCGCGACGCGAAGACGCTTCGCCTGCTTCGGCCGTTGCGGACGCACTTGACGCGGCGGTTCCCGGAGATCGTCCGCATCGACCCGGGCGGGCCGTCCCGGCGCGAGCGGCTGCTGACGGCGATGAGCGAGACGAACGACGGCTTGATCCTGGCGGGGGTGACGCCGGAGCTGCCGGCCCCGGCGGCGGCGCGGCTGGTGCGCGACCTTCCGGACGAGCCGACTGAGGAGGAGCCGCCGGCCGCGCCGGCGGAGCCGTTCGCCGCCGACGTCGCCCGGTTGCGGGCGATCGCGCGCGCGTACCGGAAGCTGGACGGCGCGGCGGTCGGCGGAGTGACTCCGCAAGTGCAGCGATAAAGAACGTGTAGTCGCTACACCTTCGCGGCCATGAAGAAAGTGTAGTCGCTGCACATCCGCAGTGACTGAGCTTGGGTAGGCACTACGCGGACGTTCACCCGCCGAATGGTGCCTCCAGCCGAGGCTCCCACCCGCGATCGGTCAACGCGACGAGCTGGAGGGCTTCGGCGCGGCCGGTCACCGGCAACAGCGGCCGGACTTCGGCGGCCACCCGCGAGAGGGTCTCGTCGTCGCCGCCCATCGCCACGGTCACGTGCGCGGGCGGTCGCGGCCCGAACCGCCCACCGTACGGCGGGATCTCCGGCCAGCGAGCGCACACCGCGTCGGCGACCACCTGGAGCGACGGAGCGGGCAGCGCCAGGAACCCGGGCGCGACCAGCACCTCGGCCAGTCGGACCGAGACCGGCGAAACCCCCGCGGCCAGCGAACGAACGGCCGCCGTGACCTCATCGGTCAGGGAGGTGTCGGGGAGGAACGGGTACAACGCGGTCACGTGGGCGGGCAAGCCGGGCCGGACCAGGCCGGGGGAGATCCGGCGGGCCGCGTCGAGCGCGGGCTCGGCGGCGGGCAGCAGGATCACCAGCGCGGTGGTTCCGGTGTCGGGCACCCCGGCATCATGGCAGTCCCGGGACGGCGGTCCCCGGGAACCCTCACGCGACGGCGGTCTCCGGGAACCGTCCCGCGTGGGCCAGCGCCAAGCTCCGCCGGCACAGCGCCACCAGTTCCAGGTTGGCCCGGCTGCGCGGGCTGCGGCCGCAGAGCCCGCAGTGGATCGCGACCTCACCGGTCAGCTCGTCCACCGCCACCAGCGCCTGGTGGTCGCAGCGGCGGCACCAGCGGTAGCCGATCGCCGGGTTGGTGTGCACCGGCGACGAGACGCAGTCGTGCAGCCACCGGCGGTGCGTGCGGCACGTGACGCGGCCGGTCGGGTCGAGCCGGCCGGCGTCTTCGTCGCGGTCTTCGCCGGCCAGCGTCGTGGCCAGCAGCGGCTGCCGCGCCGCGGCCGGCCGGTCGTCGGGATTCGGGCTGGCCCACGCGTGGTGGTCGCCGCATCGGCACTTCTCGGACATGTCGCCCCCAGTGGTCGGGCTGATCGATCCGTCGAGTGTGACCGGGGCAACAGAGCGGCGACAACCGGGAAAACGCTCAGTTTCGCCCGGCGGCAGGGGTGCCGCGGCGGACGGATGAGCGGACTTCGGCGCCCGCTTATGCGAACATATGTTCTATGACCGTCCCCGAGGGGCCCATCCTCCACGCCGACCTCGACTCGTTCTACGCGTCGGTCGAGCAGCGCGACGACCCGGCGCTGAAGGGGCGCCCGGTGATCGTCGGCGGCGGGGTCGTCCTGGCCGCGAGTTACGAGGCCAAGGCCTATGGGGTGCGCACCGCGATGGGCGGCGCGCAGGCCCGGCGCCTGTGCCCGCACGCCGTCGTCGTGCCGCCGCGGATGTCGGCCTATTCGGCCGCGAGCAAGGTCGTCTTCGACGTCTTCCACGACACCACGCCGTGGGTGGAAGGCCTCTCGATCGACGAAGCCTTCCTCGACGTCGGGGGGTTGACGAGGATCGGCGGACGGCCGCGCGACATCGCCGAACGGCTGCGCGCCACCGTCGCCGAGCGCGCCGGGCTGCCGATCACGGTAGGGGTTGCGCGGACGAAGTTCCTCGCGAAGGTCGCCAGCCGGGTCGCGAAGCCGGACGGCCTGCTCGTCGTCCCGCACGACGCCGAGCTCGAGTTCCTGCACCCGCTGCCGGTCGGCGCGCTGTGGGGCGTCGGCAAGGTCACCACCGAGAAGCTGCGCGCGCGGGGCATCACGACGGTGGGTCAGCTGGCCGCGTCCGAGCCGGTCGACCTGGTGAGCATGCTCGGCCGGGCGGCCGGCGGGCACCTGCACGACCTGGCGCACAACCGGGATCCGCGCCGCGTCGAGGTCGGCCGCCGCCGGCGGTCGATCGGCGCCCAGCGGGCCCTCGGGCGCGGCAGGCGGACCCCGGCGGAGCTCGACGTCGTGCTCGTGGCGCTGATCGACCGGATCGCCCGCCGGCTGCGCGCCGCCCGCCGGGTCTGCCGGACGGTGACGATCCGCCTGCGCTTCGCCGATTTCACCAGGGTCACCCGCTCGCACACGCTCGCCGACCCGACCGCGGGCACCGGCGTGCTGCTCGCGGCGGCGCGGGAGCTGCTCGTGGCCGCGCTGCCGATGATCGCCGACCGCGGTCTGACGCTGCTCGGGGCGGCGTTGTCCAACCTGGCCGACGAAGACCCGTTCCAGCTGGCGCTGCCGTTCGAGCGCCGGCGGGCGACTCAGCTCGACACGGCGCTGGACGCGGTGCGGGACCGCTTCGGCAAGGCGGCGGTCACCCGGGCGATCCTGCTCGGCCGCCCGGACGACCTCGAAGTGCCGATGCTGCCGGATTGACCGGAAAACCGGCCGGATTCACGGCGATCCGGGAATGCGGGCGTGGGCCAGCGCGGAAAGCGCGGCGGGGCGCAGCGCGTCGGTGCGCTTCCACAGCTCCGGGGCGATGCTCTCGCGCTGCCCGGCCTGTTCGACGACTTCGAAACCGGCCTCGCGCAGGAGGCCGGCCATGGCCGCGGGGGAGAGGAACGTGCGCCACGGCTCGCCCTGTTCCGCCGCGACCGGGCCGACGGCTTCGGCGTAGCCGTTTCCCGCCGCGTCCCGCAGTTCCGCGGGAACCAGGTGATCGGTCACGATTTCCGATCCCGGTGCGAAACCGCCGAGATCCGTCAATGTGGCGAGAATCGCCTTCCGGGTCAGGTAGACGGTGACACCGAGCCAGCTCACGAACACGGGGCGAAACGGGTCGAGTCCACTCTGGACGAGCCGTTCCCGGAGCGGATCGGCCTCGAAGTCGACCGGGACGAAGGTGACCGACGCGGGGACGGCGACGCCGGCGCGGTCGAGCAGTTCCCGTTTGACGGCCTGGGTTGCCGGCTGGTCGACCTCGAACACGCGGAATCGGCCGGGTGCGCTCCGATAGGCGAACGAATCCAGCCCGGCACCCAGAATCACATACTGGTCTATACCGGAATTGTCGCGAAGCAGCCGGTCTTCGGTGAACCGGCTGCGGCACACGGCTTGGGCGCGGGCGCCGGCCAGGACCGGATGCGTGCCGTGGACGTGGTGGTAGGCCAGGAGTTCCTCGGCGCGGTCGCCGAGGAGCGGCGCGGCGAGGGGGTCGGAGAAGATGACGGGGCCGGTGTCGACGAGCAAATGTGCCGCGCGCGCGGCGGCCGCGGTGAAGGCGGTGCGGCTGGCGCGGGGAGCAATACCGGGAAAGTCGGCGGTGGTCATGCGGCCACGGTACCGATTTGATTTCAAGCATATCACAAAAACAAATATTCGACAAGACGGCGCGCATTCCGGCTCGGTTGCGGTCACTCTGGACGAGGGCGACGCGGTCGCCCGGGCGGCCATTGTGGACGCTTCACGGGTGTCGCGCGTGCCGGACGGGATTCGACAGGTTAGGGTCTGTCCGACCGTGTTCTGGAGAAGATGAGGAACGACGAACCATGGCGCAACGGGTGCACGTCGAGATGGTGGACGACCTCGACGGGAGCGAGGCTTCGCAGACCGTCCCCTTCAGCCTCGACGGGGTGACATACGAAATCGACCTGTCCGAGGACAACGCTTCCGCGCTCCGTGACGAACTCGCCCGCTACGTCGCCGCGGCGCGGCGGACCGGCGGCCGCAAGGTGCGCCTAGCGACCGGCCAGTCGCTGTCGGGCTCGTCCGGCTCGGGCACGGACCGCGAGCGCAACCGCCAGATCCGCGAGTGGGCGCAGGCGAACGGCTACGAGGTGGCCGAGCGCGGCCGCCTGTCGAGCGAGATCATCGCGGGCTTCGAGGCCGACCAGGCCGCGGCCGCCGAGCCGGCCGAAGCCAAGCCGGCGCGCAAGCGCGCGACGCGCAAGAAGGCCTGACGCCGGAACCGGTTGCCGGAGAAGGAATGCCTTCGCCGGTCCCGCCACGTGGGGTGGACCCATGTGGTGTTCGGCTGGTTTCGCGCGCCCGGAGCCGGGGGAGCTCCCGGCGCGCGAAATGGGGTTGGCGGGCCGGAAGCCCGCGCGGGCAGTGCTGTTGCGCCGGAGGCTTCGTCGAATCCGCGCGCGATCGGCAGCTCGGCCGAACCGGCGCGCGGCAGTTGCCTGGCTCGTAGGCCGCGCGGGCAGAGGTGACGTGACCCTCGTCCGCAACCCCTCGCGGCCGGTCTGCATTGCGCGCTGTCGCGTGTGGATCTTCGCCCGAACCCGGACCACTCGGTAGCCGGGTGTCACGCGCCGTCGTCCTGGTGCGAAAAAGCCACCGCATGCGGACATTTCCCCGCCGGTAAAGCTTGTCGGAGGGTGGCTCCGATCGCCAGACTGTCAGTGCTCCGCGCGGCCGGTACCGCGCCGGAGCACGGCCCGGTGGCCGCCTCCTCCCTCGATGGCCACCGGGCCGCCTCCAAGCCCGCGAACACGGGAAGCACCGCCCAGTGGCGTGAAGCGTTCCCCCTCCGATCGGGCCCAGCCTGTAGACAAGCGGCCGCGACAAGCGCACACTCAGACTACTCCATACTGCATACAATCTTCAGTCGAGGGTTCTGAGGAGGCGGTCACCATGACCGAGGTCCGCGAGCTCCGGGACGTCTACGGACGGCGCTACCGCGTCGGCGAGTCCGACCGGGAGCTGCTCGGCCGCCCGCGGACGTGGATCACCTGGCTGGCCGGGGCGGCGATGCTGACCGCCGGGGTGCAGCAGTACGGCTTCGGCGCGCTCGTCCCCGCACTGACCCGGGCGCACGGCTGGACGTTCGGCGCCATCGCGCTCTCGCTCGCGGTCTGGGCGATCTGCCAGGCCGGAGTCGCTTTTCCGACGGCGTGGCTGCGCGAACGGGGCCTGCTCCCCGCACCCGCGGCGATGGCCGCCGGCGCGGTGCTCTGCGCCGCCGGGCTCGTGACGCTCGGCCACGCGACCAGCCTGCTCACCGTCTTCCTCGGCTACTCCGTCCTCGGCGGCCTCGGCACCGGCCTGGTCTACGCGACCTGTGTCGGCGCGGTGCTGGCCTGGTTCCCGGACCGCACCGCACCCAGCGCAGGCATCGTGAGCGGCGCGTTCGCCTACGGGAGCGTGCCCTTCGTCGTGCTCGCCGCCGCCCTGCCGGCCGCGCGGCCGGTGCTCCTCGACGCCACCGCGGGCGTCGTCCTCGTCGTGATCGCCGGGTGCGCCCTGCTCCTGCGCTACCCGCCGCGGCACTGGTGGCCCGCGACGCCCGAGCCGCGCACGTGGGCCCTCGACCGGGTGCACAACCGGCGCCCGGCCGTCCGCCACTACCGGCCCGCGGAACTGTTCCGGTGCGGGACGACCCTCGCGCTGTACCTGGTCGTCGTGCTCGCGGCCGCCGTGCTGCTGTTCGACCTCGCCTACCTCGCGACGTTCGTCGCCGAGCGCAGCGGGCCCGGGCTCGCCGCGGCCGCGCTGGCGCTGCTCGCCGCGGCGACCGGCAGCGGCCGGGTGCTCATCGGCAGGCTCGCCGACCGGCTCGGCCGGCACCGGATCCTCCGGTTCGCGCTGTTCGCGGGCGGCGTCGCGCAGTTCGTCCTCTTCTACTCGGGCGAGCACCGGCACGCGGCCGGGCTGCTGCTCGGCGTCGCGCTCGCCGGGCTCGGCAACGGCTGCTGCTACACCCTGCTGGTCGGTCTGGTGCGCGAGTACTTCGGCGAAGAGTCGGCCGCGCAGAACTTCGGGATCCTGTACTCCGCCAAGGCCGTCGGCGCGGTGGTCGGGATCGGGCTCGCGGCGCTCGTCGTGACGTCGCACGGATTCGCCGGCGCCTTCGCCGCGGCGGGCGTGCTGAGCCTGGCCGGCGCGGTGCTGTCGGGGCGGCTGACCCAGCCGGGCCGGCCCAAGTCGCTGCTGCCGGCGGCCTGACGTGGGACGGATGACGAGCCGGCGCCGGGTGCTGCGCGTCCACGACGGCGGGCACACCGCGCGGCCGGACACGCTGACCGTCGAAGAACCCCTCGAGATCCGGGTCGCCGGGAAAGCGCTGTCGATCACGATGCGGACCCCCGGCGACGACTTCGACCTCGCCGCCGGGTTCCTGGTCGGCGAGGGCGTGGTGCGGTCCGCCGTGGACATCCACTCGATCCGCTACTGCGCCGGGGCCACGGCCGACGGGAGCAACACGTACAACGTCCTGGACGTCGTGCTCGCGCCGGGCGTCGCGCCGCCGGACGCGTCGGTGGAGCGCAACTTCTACACGACGTCCTCGTGCGGGCTGTGCGGCAAGGCGAGCTTGGACGCCGTCCGGACCACGGTGACGTGGCCGGTGGCCGCGGACCCGTTCGGCACCGACCCGGCGACGCTCGCCGGGTTCCCGGACGAACTCCGTGCGGCGCAACGGGTCTTCGACCGGACCGGCGGGCTCCACGCAGCGGGGCTGTTCGACGCCGACGGCAAGCTGCTGTGCCTGCGCGAGGACGTCGGCCGCCACAACGCGGTGGACAAGGTGGTCGGCTGGGCGGCCCGCGAGGGCGGGCTGCCGCTGTCGGGGACGGCGCTGATGGTGAGCGGGCGGGCATCGTTCGAGCTGGTGCAGAAGGCGGCGATGGCCGGGATCCCGTTGCTGGCGGCGGTTTCCGCGCCGTCGTCGCTGGCGGTGGACCTGGCGGCCGAGCTGGGGCTGACGCTGGTGGGGTTCCTGCGGGGCACGTCGATGAACGTCTACACGCGACCCGACCGGCTGGGCCTTCAGCCGAGCTGAGCGAGCAACGCGGCGACGGCGGGGGAGACGTCGGTCCGGTGCACGGCACCGAGCCGCCAGACCGGCGGCCGGTCGAACCGCCGGACGGTGAGATCGGGAAACCGCGCGGCGGCGGAGGAGGGCAGCACGCAGGCGGCGAGGCCGGCCCGCAGCAGCCCGGCGGCCACGGCGAGATCATCGACTTCCAGGGAAAGCCGCCGGCCGGGGAAGGCGCGGTCGACGGCCTCGCGAACGGCCCAGCCGGGCGGGAAGTCCACGAGGGACAGCTCGGAGAGGTCGGCGGGCGCCGAGGGGGAACCACCCGGCGCGGTGACGAGGACGAGTTCTTCACACGGCAGAGGGGCGATGGCCAGCCCGGGCCCGAGCGGGCGGGCAGTGCCGGCGGCGATCGGGGAGACGCCTGGGATGAGATCGGAGGTGGCGGGCGCGGCTTCGGGACGCCGGCCGCGAGAGGCAGGTCCCGCGGCGGTGCCGGGATCGGCCGGGGTGAGGTCGGGCGTGGCTTCGCGATGCCGGCCGCGAGCGCCGGGTCCCGCGGTGATGCCGGGCTCGGCTGGGGCGAGGTTGGGCGTGGGTTCAGGATGCCGGCCGCGAGAGGCGGGTCCCGCGGTGGTATCGGGATCGGCTGAGGCGAGGTCGGCCGCCCCGAAGCCGTTCTGCGCCGAGTCGCCCTGGCGGATCGCCTCACCGCAAGCACCCTCCGCAACCGCCGTCAGCACCACATCCACTGTGGACTCCGCGACCGCCCCAGTCCCGTCGCACGCCGGGACCTGCCGGACCTCCACCGCCAATCCCGGGTGCACGTGCCGCAGCGTGGCGAGCACCCGGTGCCAGTCCGCCAGCAACCCCGGGCACACCCCCAACCGCACCCGGCCGCTCACCGGTGTCACGGCCGCCCGTGCGCGGGCGGCCGCCTCCAGTGCCGCCCGCGCGGCGGGCAGGAACGCCTCGCCGGCGGGCGTCAGCTCCACCCGGTGGGTCGTGCGGTGGAACAACGGTGTCCCCAGGTCGCGTTCCAGTGCGCGGACCACTGTGGACACCGTCGACTGGACCGTCCGCAGCCGGTGGGCGGCCGCCGTGAAACCGCCTTCCTCCGCGACCGCCACCACCACTGCCAGCTGACGGAGTTCCATCAGCCGAGCACCTCGTCGAGCGTGCCGGTCCGCTCGTCGAGGACGTAGCCGCGCACCGTCTCCGTGTGCCGCAGGAATGGCGAAGCCCGCAGCCTCGCGATGCACTGGCGGACGTCCTGGGCCGGGTCGGTGAACGCCTCCGCCGCCCAGCCCGGCCGGACCCCCGTCGACGATTCCAGCCGCCGGGTGAAGTCGGTGTCCGTGAACCTCCGCATCCCGCAGTCCTGGTGGTGGATCAGCACGATCTCCCGCGTGCCCAGCAGGTGCTGGCTCACCGTCAGCGACCGGATCGCGTCTTCGGTGACCGCGCCGCCCGCGTTCCGGATCACGTGCGCGTCGCCCTCCCGGAGGCCGAGCAGCCGGGAGACGCTGATCCGCGCGTCCATGCACGCGAGCACCGCCAGCTTCAGCCGCGGGATCGCCGACGTCATCCCAGTACCTCGCGGGCCAGCGCCGCCGTCTCGCTCGGGGTCCTGCCGACCCGGATGCCCGCCGCTTCCAGGGCTTCCTTCTTCGCCGCCGCCGTCCCGGCAGAACCGGAGACGATCGCGCCCGCGTGGCCCATCGTCTTGCCCTCCGGCGCCGTGAAACCCGCGACGTACCCGACGACCGGCTTCGACACGTTGGCCCGCACGAACTCCGCCGCCCGCTCCTCCGCATCGCCGCCGATCTCGCCGATCAGCACGATCAGGTCCGTCTCGGGGTCCTTTTCGAACGCTTCGACGGCGTCGATGTGCGTGGTCCCGATGATCGGGTCGCCGCCGATGCCGACACACGTGGAGAACCCGATGTCGCGCAGCTCGTGCATGAGCTGGTAGGTCAGCGTGCCGGACTTGGACACCAGCCCGATCCGGCCCGGGCCGGTGATGTCGGCCGGGATGATGCCGGCGTTGGACTTGCCGGGGGAGATGATGCCCGGGCAGTTCGGGCCGATGATCCGGGTCCGCCCGCCCGCCGCGACGGCGTGGGACCACAGCCGGGCGGTGTCGTGCACCGGGACGCCCTCGGTGATGACCACCGCGAGCCCGATGCCGGCGTCGACCGCTTCGATGACGGCGTCGGCGACGAACGGCGGCGGCACGAACAGCACGCAGACGTCGGCGCCGGTGGACGCCATCGATTCCGCGACACTGCCGAACACGGGAAGGTCGGCCGAGCCGATCGAAACGTGCTGCCCGGCTTTGCGCGGGTTGACGCCGCCGACGACGTTCGTGCCCGCCGCCAGCATCCGCCGGGTGTGCTTGGCCCCTTCGGAGCCGGTGATGCCGGAGACGACGACCCGGCTGTTCTCGTCCAGGAAGATGGCCACGGTTCAGACCTCCGCGATCGCGAGCTTCGCCGCCTCGCGGGCGGCGTCGTCCATGGTGGCCACCACGGTGACCAGGGGATGGGCGGCGTCGGCGAGGATCCGCCTGCCTTCGGTGACGTTGTTGCCGTCGAGCCGGACCACCAGCGGCCTGGTCGCCCGCAATCCCAGGATCTCCAGCGACCGCACGATCCCGGTCGCGACGGCGTCGCACGCGGTGATGCCGCCGAAGACGTTGACGAACACGCTGCGCACCTGCGGGTCGCCGAGGATCACGGTCAGCCCGTCGACCATCACCTGCGCCGACGCGCCGCCGCCGATGTCGAGGAAGTTCGCCGGGCCGCGTGCGCCCGCCTCGGCGGCGGCCGCCGCCACGACGTCCAAAGTGGACATGACCAGCCCGGCGCCGTTGCCGATCACGCC
Source organism: Amycolatopsis sp. NPDC049691 (assembly GCF_040675005.1). Classification (NCBI taxonomy): domain Bacteria; kingdom Bacillati; phylum Actinomycetota; class Actinomycetes; order Pseudonocardiales; family Pseudonocardiaceae; genus Amycolatopsis; species Amycolatopsis sp. NPDC049691. Next base: position 191,762 of record NZ_JBFANX010000010.1, on the reverse strand, counting down.
GATGTCGCCGTCGAGCTTGACGTAGTTGAGGCCCTTCGCCCGCGCTGCCCGCTCCAGGGGATCGCCGTCCGAAGTGTCGTCGAACGTCGCGGACCGCCGGAAGGAGGCGTTGTCGTCCAGGGTGATCTTGCCGTCCAGCGCGACGATCCCGGCCGACGTACTCGCCAGTGGGTTCACCTCGACCAGCGTGCAGTCCTCGGCGACGAACACGTCCCACAGCTTCTCGACGACGCCGGCGACCTCGCCGCGGACGTCGGCCGGAAACGCGGCGGCGACAGCCGCCGCGTCGACACCGACCAGGGGGTCGACCGGCACGCGGACCAGGGCGTCCGGCCGGGTCGCCGCGACCTCCTCGATCTCCATGCCGCCTTCGGTCGACGCCATGGCGAGGAACGTGCGCCCGGCGCGGTCCAGCAGGAAGGACAAGTAGTACTCCTCGGCGATTTCGCTTGCCTCGGTCACCAGGACGCGGTGCACGGTGTGGCCCTTGATGTCCATGCCGAGGATGTCGTCTGCGGCCTGTTCGGCGTCGTCGGGCGTGCGCACCACGCGGACGCCGCCCGCCTTGCCGCGGCCGCCGGTCTTCACCTGGGCCTTGACCACCACCGGGCCGCCGAGCTCGGCGGCCGCGGCGCGGGCCGACGCGGGGTCGGCGGCGACCCGGCCGCGGGGCACCGGCACGCCGTGCTTCTCGAAGAGATCGCGGGCTTCGTGTTCGAAGAGGTCCATGCGGGGGCGTCCTTTCCGCGACGGGGCAGGGCGAAGGGCGTGGAGTGGTGGTCCGCGGGGGCCGGTTTCGAGTCCGGAAAAACCCTGCGGATGGCCCTGGACACGGGCTGCTTGAAGAGTGACTATATGCCTACCCCATACGGTATGCAATCTACAGTCTGCCGCGAAGAGGTCGCTGACCTCGACGGACGCCGGTGACGGCGACGAGCGGACCGGAGTACGCACCGCCGGACAAGAGAGATCCGGCGGCGAACCAGAGGAGTTGAGCAATGGCGCTGACAACGACCGGCACCACCGCGGGGGAGAGTGCCGCGGCGACGAACGGCGCCGAGCCCGCGCCCGCCGAAATCTCGGGCGGCCACCTCGTGGCGAAGGCGCTGAAGGCCGAAGGGGTCGACACGATCTTCACCCTCTGCGGCGGCCACATCATCGACATCTACGACGGCTGCGTCGACGAAGGCATCCAGGTCATCGACGTCCGGCACGAACAGGTCGCGGCCCACGCGGCCGACGGCTACGCGCGGATCACCGGCAAGCCCGGCTGCGCGGTGGTCACCGCCGGGCCCGGCACCACCGACGCCGTCACCGGGGTCGCCAACGCCCTGCGCGCGGAAAGCCCGATGCTGCTCATCGGCGGCCAGGGCGCCCTGACCCAGCACAAGATGGGGTCCCTGCAGGACCTCCCGCACGTGGACATGATGGCGCCAATCACCAAGTTCGCCGCCACCGTCCCGCACACCGCCCGCGTCGCCGACCTCGTGAGCATGGCGTTCCGGGAGGCCTACGCCGGCGCGCCCGGCCCGTCGTTCCTGGAGATCCCGCGCGACGTCCTCGACGCGCGCGTACCCCTGGAGCAGGCACGTATCCCCGAAGCCGGCCGCTACCGCGCGTCGACGAAGAACGCCGGCGACCCCGCCGACATCGAGAAGCTCGCGGACCTGCTGGTGCACGCGAAGAAGCCGGCCATCCTGCTCGGCAGCCAGGTCTGGACCACGCGGGCCACCGAGCCGGCCGTCGACCTGGTCCGCACGCTGAACATCCCGGCGTACATGAACGGCGCCGGCCGCGGCACGCTGCCGCCGGGCGACCCGCACCACTTCCAGCTCTCGCGCCGGTACGCCTTCGACAACGCCGACGTCATCGTCATCGTCGGCACCCCGTTCGACTTCCGGATGGGCTACGGCAAGCGGCTGTCCAAGGACGCCACCGTCGTCCAGATCGACCTCGACTACCGCACGGTCGGCAAGAACCGGGACGTCGACCTCGGCATCGTCGGCGACGCCGGCCAGGTCCTCGCCGCCGTCGCCGAGGCCGCGTCCGGCCGCGGCGACAACGGCGCCGTCGGCCGCAAGGCCTGGCTCGAAGAACTCCAGGCCGTGGAGGAAAAGGCGAAGCAGAAGCGGCTGCCGCTGCAGCACTCCGACGCAAGCCCGATCCACCCGTACCGGCTGGTCCACGAGATCAACGAGTTCCTCACCGAGGACTCCATCTACATCGGCGACGGCGGCGACATCGTCACCTTCTCCGGCCAGGTCGTCCAGCCGAAGTCGCCCGGCCACTGGATGGACCCCGGTCCACTCGGGACACTCGGCGTCGGCATCCCGTTCGTCATGGCGGCCAAGCACGCCCGGCCGGACAAGGAGGTCGTCGCGCTCTTCGGCGACGGCGCGTTCAGCCTCACCGGCTGGGACTTCGAGACGCTGGTGCGGTTCGACCTGCCGTTCGTCGGGATCGTCGGCAACAACTCGTCGATGAACCAGATCCGCTACGGCCAGGCCGCGAAGTACGGGCTGCCGCGCGAGCGCGTCGGCAACACCCTCGGCGACGTCCGCTACGACGAGTTCGCGCGGATGCTCGGCGGCTACGGCGAAGAAGTCCGCGACCCGGCCGACATCGGGCCGGCACTGCTGCGGGCGCGGGAGTCGGGCAAGCCGTCGCTGATCAACGTCTGGGTCGATCCCGACGTGTACGCCCCCGGAACCATGAACCAGACCATGTACAAGTGAGCGGAGGCCAAGGCATGGGTAAGGCACTGGAGGGCGTCCGCGTCCTCGACATGACGCACGTGCAGTCCGGTCCGTCGTCGACGCAGCTGCTCGCCTGGCTCGGCGCGGACGTGATCAAGCTCGAGACCCCCGGCCGGGGCGACATCACGCGCGGGCAGCTGCGCGACCTGCCCGGCGTCGACAGCCTCTACTTCACGATGCTGAACGCCAACAAGCGCAGCATCACGCTCAACATGAAGAGCACCGAGGGCAAGGAAGTCTTCGAGAAGCTCGTGTCCGGAGTGGACATCCTGGTCGAGAACTTCGGCCCGGGCGTCGTCGACCGGTTCGGCTACCCGTGGGAGAAGCTCGCGGCGCTCAACCCCCGGCTGATCTACGCCTCCATCAAGGGGTTCGGACCGGGCCGCTACGCCGACTTCAAGGCCTACGAGGTGATCGCGCAGGCCATGGGCGGCGCGATGAGCACCACCGGGTTCGAAGACGGCCCGCCGACCGCGACCGGCGCGCAGATCGGCGACTCCGGCACCGGCATCCACCTGGTGGCCGCCATCCTCGCCGCGCTGTACCAGCGGACCTCCACCGGCCGCGGCCAGCGCGTCGCGGTCGCCATGCAGGACGCCGTGCTCAACCTCTGCCGGGTCAAGCTGCGCGACCAGCAGCGCCTGGCGCACGGCCCGCTCGGCGAGTACCCGAACGACCAGTTCGGCGACGAGGTCCCGCGCTCGGGCAACGCGTCCGGCGGCGGCCAGCCCGGCTGGGCGGTCAAGTGCGCGCCCGGCGGGCCGAACGACTTCATCTACGTGATCGTCCAGCCACCCGGGTGGGCACCGCTCGCGCGGCTGATCGGCAGGGAGGAGCTGGCCGAGGACCCGGCCTGGGCCACCCCGGAAGTCCGGCTGTCCAAACTGGACAAGATGTTCGCCCTCGTGGAGGAGTGGACCGAGAAGCACACCAAGTGGGAAGTGATGGAGAAGCTCAACGCCCACAACATCCCGTGCGGCCCCATCCTGTCCACGAAGGAGCTGATCGAGGACGAGACCCTGGCCGAGCTCGGCTCGGTCGTGGAGGTGGCGCACCCGGAGCGCGGCACCTTCAAGACCGTCGGCTGCCCGCTGAAGCTGTCCGACTCGCCGGTGGAGATCGAACGGTCGCCGCTGCTCGGCGAGCACAACGACGAGGTGCTGACCGAACTCGGCTACAGCGCGGCCGAGCTGGACGAGTTCCGCGCCGCGGGGGTGATCTGAGTGGGGGATCGCGCGGCGGTCGAAAAGGTCCTCGCCGAGGCGGCGGCCGAAGGCCGGTCCTCGCTGACCGCGCCCGAGGGGCGTGCGGTCTGCGAGGCCTACGGCATCCCGACGCCGGCCGAGCGGCTGGCGACGACGGCCGAGGAGGCCGTGACGCACGCGGAAGCCATCGGGCTGCCGGTGGTGCTCAAGATCGTCTCGCCGGACATCCTCCACAAGACCGAGGCCGGCGGCGTGCTCGTCGGCCTGCGGGACGCCGAGGCGGTGAAGGCGGGGTTCACGAAGATCGTCGAGAACGCGAAGGCGTACAACGCCGACGCGCGCGTCCTCGGCGTCCAGGTGCAGCAGATGCTCACCGAGGGCCAGGAGGTGATCATCGGCTCGGTCACCGACCCGACCTTCGGCAAGGTCGTCGCGTTCGGCCTGGGCGGTGTCCTCGTGGAGGTGCTCAAGGACGTCACCTTCCGGCTCGCGCCGACGAGCACGGAGGAAGCGCTCTCCATGATCGACGGCATTCAGGCGGCGGAGATCCTCCGGGGCGTCCGCGGCGCGGACCCGGTCGACCGGGATGCACTGGCCGCCGTGATCACCGGGCTGGGCGAGCTCGTCTCCGACTTCCCCCAGCTGTCCGAAGTGGACCTCAACCCGGTGCTCGCGACCCCGCACGGCGCCATCGCGGTCGACGTCCGGATCCTGGTCGACCCGGCCGCGGCGAAGGAGCCGCACCGGTTCACCCAGGAGGAGATCCTCGCCTCGATGACCCGGATCATGAAACCGGCGTCGGTCGCGGTGATCGGGGCGTCGGCCGAGGCCGGCAAGATCGGCAACTCGGTGATGAAGAACCTGGTCAACGGCGGCTACGCCGGGGAGATCCACCCGATCAACCCCAAGGCCGCCGAGATCCTCGACCGCAAGGCCTACGCGAGCATCACCGACGTCCCCGGCGACGTCGACGTCGCGGTCTTCGCCATCCCGGCGAAGTTCGTCCCGGCGGCGCTGGAAGAGGCCGGCCGCAAGGGCGTGGCGGGCGCGATCCTCATCCCGTCCGGCTTCGGCGAGACCGGCAACGTCGAGCTGCAGGACGAGGTCGTGGCGATCGCGCGCCGGCACGGCGTCCGCATCCTCGGGCCCAACATCTACGGCTACTACTACACGCCGGAGAACCTGTCGGCGACGTTCTGCACCCCGTACGACGTCAAGGGCGGCGTGGCGCTGTCGTCGCAGAGCGGCGGGATCGGGATGGCGATCCTCGGCTTCAGCCGCTCGGCGAAGATGGGCGTGTCCTCGATCGTCGGCGTGGGCAACAAGGCCGACATCGACGAGGACGACCTGCTCACCTTCTTCGAACAGGACGACAACACCCAGCTCGTCGCGATGCACCTCGAAGACCTCAAGGACGGCCGCTCGTTCGCGGAGACGGCGAAGCGGGTCTCGAAGCGCAAGCCGGTCGTCGTCCTCAAGGCCGGGCGGACGTCGCAGGGCGCCAAGGCGGCCAGCTCGCACACCGGCGCGCTGGCCGGCGACGACAAGGTGTACGACGACATCCTCCGCCAGAGCGGCGTCATCCGGGCGCCCGGGCTGAACGACATGCTCGAGTACGCCCGCGGCATCCCGCTGCTGCCCACGCCGAAGGGCGAGAACGTCGTCATCATCACCGGCGCCGGCGGGTCGGGGGTGCTGCTGTCGGACGCCTGCGTCGACAACGGGCTCGGCCTGATGGAGATCCCACCGGACCTCGACACGGCGTTCCGGAAGTTCATCCCGCCGTTCGGCGCCGCGGGCAACCCCGTCGACATCACCGGCGGCGAGCCACCCTCGACCTACCGCAACACCATCGCGCTGGGGCTCGAGGACGACCGCATCCACGCCCTGATCCTGGGCTACTGGCACACCATCGTCACCCCGCCGATGGTGTTCGCCGAACTGGTCGCGGAGGTGGTAGAGGAGTACCGCGCGAAAGGGATCCACAAGCCTGTTGTCGCGTCGCTGTCCGGCGACGTCGAAGTCGAGGAGGCGAGCGACTACTTGTACGACCGCGGCGTCGTCGCGTACCCCTACACCACCGAGAAGCCCGTGGCGGTGCTCGGTGCGAAGTACCGCTGGGCGCGAGCCGCCGACCTGCTGCCGAACCTGAGTCAACGCTGACGAAGGAGAACCTTCATGACCGCAGCCACTTATCAGGAGATCACCGACGAGAACGGAAGAGTCTACCGGGTGGGCGAGTCCCCGCAGGACATCATGGGGCGCTCACGCAGCTGGATGGTCTGGCTGCCCTGGATCGCCATGATGGCGGTCAGCGTGTTCGAGTACGGCTGGGGCGCCGTCGAGGGCACGCTGGAAGAGAAGTACGGCTGGACGCTCTCGGACGCGTTCTGGCTGGCGAGCATCTGGGCCGTGTTCCAGGCCGGGGTCGCGTTCCCGGCCGGGCGGCTCCGGGAACGCAACGTCGTCTCGGCGAAGACGGCGATGCTGCTCGGCGCCGTGTTCAGCGGCATCGGCTACTTCACCATCGCGCACAGCGGGAACCTCACGCTGGCGTTCATCGGGTACTCGGTCCTCGGCGGCACCGGCGCCGGGCTCGTGTACGCGACCTGCATCAACATGGTCGGCAAGTGGTACCCGGAGAAGCGCGGCGCGCGGACCGGGTTCGTGAACGGCGGGTTCGCCTACGGCTCGGTGCCGTTCATCTACCTGTTCAGCGCGTTCCTCGGGCACGAGAACGTCACCGGGGTGCTCGACGGCATCGGCCTGTACATGCTGGTCGTCGTCGGCGTGTGCGGGTTCCTGTTCAAGGACCCGCCGAAGAGCTGGTGGCCGAAGGAGGTCGACCCGATCTCCTGGGCGAAGGGCAAGACCGGGGTCAGGAGCCTGGCGAAGAACCCGCCGGCGGTCCGCCAGTTCACGCCGATGGAGGCGATCCGGACCGGCATGCTCCCGCTGATGTGGGTGTGCCTGGTGATCATCGGCGGGGTCTCGCTGTTCGGCATCAACTTCCAGGTGCCGTTCGCCAAGGAGAGCCACTTCGGCGCGTTCGTCGCCGCTTCCTCGGCCGGCGTGCTGGCCATCGTGAACGGCACCGGCCGCGCGGTCGTCGGCTGGGCGTCGGACAAGATCGGGCGGCGTCAGACGCTGACGCTGGTGCTGGTGATCGCGGCCGGCGCGCAGTTCGGCGTGCTGTACGCCGGGAACACGCACAACCTGGTGCTGTTCATGGTGTTCGCGTTCCTGACCGGGTTCGGCGGCGGCGCGTTCTACCCGCTGTTCGCCGCGCTCGTGCCGGACTACTTCGGCGAGAACAACAACGCGTCGAACTACGGCCTGGTCTACAGCGCGAAACTGGTCGGTGGCGTCGGCGGCGGCGGGCTCGCCGCGGGCGTCATCAGCGCGTGGGGCTACACCGGCGCGTACGTCCTCGCCGGGTGCATCGCGCTCCTGTCCGCGGTGCTGACGCTGTTCCTGCGCCAGCCCGGCCGGACACGCCACCAGCTCGCCGAAACCGAGCTGGTGGCGCGGCCGTCGGCCGCGGCCGGCGGCTAGTCCGGTTTCCCGCTCCCCGGTCCTGCGGCAATCAGGATCGGGGAGCTTCCGGACGTTCGTGGTAGGCCTGGCGGGTCCGTTCGGTGTGCTTGGCCATGATCTGTTCCGCGGCTTCGGTGTCGCCGTCGGAGATCGCGTGGATCAGCTCGTCGTGCTCGTTCCACGCGTCCCGCCCGCGCGGCCGGGCGATCGGCGTGTAGTACCAGCGGACCCGGCGGTCGACCAGGCCGATCAGCTCCGCGAGCACCGCGTTCCCCGACAACTGCGTGATAAACGCGTGAAGGGCCGCGTTGGCCGCGACCAGGCCTTCGGTGTCCTCCGCCTTCAGCGCCTCGACGCCCACCTGCTGCAGCTCCCACAGGCGGCGGACGTCGTCGGCGGTCGCGTTGCCGGCGGCGAGCTTGGCGGAGTGCGTCTCCAGCACGCTGCGGACGCTCAGCAGCTGGTCGGCCTCCTCGTCGGTCGGGAGGTGGACGAACGCGCCCTGGGCCGGCCGGAGGTCGACCCAGCCTTCGCTCTGCAGGCGCTGCAGGGCTTCGCGGACGGGCTGCCTGCTGACGCCCAGGTACTCGGCCAGGTCGGCCTCGACCAGGTGCTGCCCGGGCTCGAGGGTGCGGTTGATGATCAGCTCGGCGAGGGCCTCGTAGACGACCTGCCGCAGCGGCGCGGGCCGTTCGACGCGCTTGGCGGCGGTCGAGCTGAGCGAGCCCTTGGCCGTGCGGCGACCGGTCGGGCCGCGGTCGGGAAGGGGAGAAGCGGGCTGGCTCACGGGACACCTCGAAGGGGAGAGGAACGCGACGATCTCTGATCAGGATACAGGTTTTGGTATGCAAAATCCCAGAACCTCACCCTGTCGGGAGTTTCACGGTCTCTCCGGGCGGTAAGGCCTGGTCTCGTGAGCGGATCCAGGATACTGTATGCAATCGAGTCCTCGACCAGGGAGGCACATCATGAAGGTGGCTGTTCTCGGGGCCGGGGCGATCGGTGCCTACGTCGGCGCCGCGCTGCACCGCGGCGGGACCGAGGTGCACCTGATCGCCCGGCGCGCCCACCTCGCCGCGATGCGCGAGCACGGCGTCCGCGTGCTCAGCCCGCGCGGCGACTTCACCGCCCACCCGCACGTCACGGACGACCCGGCCGAAGTCGGCCCGGTCGACTTCGTGTTCCTGGGCCTCAAAGCGAACTCCTACGCTTCCTGCGGGCCGCTGCTCGCCCCGCTGCTCGGCCCGGACACCGCGATCGTGGCGGCGCAGAACGGCATCCCGTGGTGGTACTTCCACGGCCTGACGGGACATCCGCTCGAAGGCAGGCGTGTCGAGACCGTCGATCCGGGCGGCTCGGTGACCGCCGTGCTCGAGCTGCGCCGCGCGATCGGCTGCGTCGTCTACTGCTCCACCGTCATCGAGGAACCGGGCGTGATCCGGCACCTGGAAGGCACGCGGTTCTCCCTCGGCGAGCCCGACGGGGAGATCTCCGCGCGCTGCAAGGTACTGAGCGCGGCGATGATCGCCGGCGGGCTCAAGGCGCCGGTCGAACCGCGGCTGCGCGACGACATCTGGATCAAGCTGATGGGCAACGTCGCCTTCAACCCGCTCTCGGCGCTGACTCGGGCGACCATGGCCCAGATGTGCGAGCACGACGACACGCGCGCGCTCGTCGCCACGATGATGACCGAGACCCTCGAAATCGCCCGCGCGGCGGGCAGCGATCCCGGCGTCTCGGTCGAGAAGCGCATCGACGGGGCCTGGCGCGTCGGCCACCACAAGACGTCGATGCTGCAGGACCTCGAAGCGGGCAAGCCCCTCGAGATCGACGCGATCATCGGCGCGGTCGTGGAGCTGGCCGGCCTCACCGGCGTGCCCGCGCCCGCGCTGCGGCACGTCCACGCCGCCATCTCGCTGCTCGACCACACCAGCAACCCGCCCGTCCCCGTCGGGGCGCACTGAACCGGAGGTGCCCGTGAAGCGCAGGAACACCGAGCCGTACGTGCGGCTCACCCAGCCACTGGTGCGCGACTCCGGTGTGCTGCGGCCGGCGACCTGGGAGGAGGCCCTCGACCGGGCCGCCGCCGGGATCCGCCGGACCCTGGAGACCAGGGGACCCGAGGCCTTCGGGATGTTTTCGTGCGCCCGCGCGACCAACGAGATGAACTTCGTCGCCCAGAAGTTCACCCGCGCGGTGATCGGCACGAACAACGTCGACTCGTGCAACCGCACCTGCCACGCGCCGAGCGTCGCGGGCCTGGCCCGGGTGTTCGACAGCGGCGGCGGCACGTCGTCGTACCAGGAGATCGAGGACGCCGACGTCATCGTCATCTGGGGCGGCAACCCCCGCGAAGCACACCCGATCTTCTTCCAGCACGTGCTGAAGGCCGTCCACAAGGGAGCGAAGCTCTTCGTCGTCGACCCGCGGCGGACCAGCACCGCGAGCTGGGCCCATCGGCAGCTGCAGCTGGAAGTCGGCACCGACATCCCGCTGGCGCACGCGATCGCCCGCGAGATCATCCACTCGGGGCTCGCCAACACGACGTTCGTCGAGCGCGCCACCGAAGGGTTCGCGGAGTTCGCCGCGTCGGTCGAGCCGTGGACCCTGGAGGTCGCCGAGAAGACCACCGGAGTCCCGGCCGGGCTGATCCGCGAGCTGGCCCACGCCTACGCCCGCGCCGACCGCGCGCAGCTGTCGTGGACCCTCGGCATCACCGAGCACCACAACGGCACCGACAACGTCCTCGCGCTGATCAACCTCGCGCTGCTGGCCGGACAGGTCGGCCGCTACGGCGCCGGGCTGAACCCGTTGCGCGGTCAGAACAACGTCCAGGGCGGCGGCGACATGGGCGCCATCCCGGACCGGATGCCCGGCTTCCAGGACGTCCTCGACGCGGAGGTCCGGGCGAAGTTCGACGCCGCGTGGGGCTCGTCGATCCCGCCGCACAAGGGCCTCAACCTCACCCAGATGCTCGACGCGATGGAACGCGGCGACCTGACGTGCGTGTACATCATCGGCGAGAACCCCGTCCAGTCCGAAGCGGACTGCGAGCACACGATCAAACGCTTGTCCAATGTGGACCACCTGGTGGTGCAGGACATCTTCCTCACCAAGACCGCGCAGCTCGCCGACGTCGTGCTGCCGGCGTCGGCGGCCTGGTGCGAGAGCGACGGCACGTTCACCAACTCCGAACGCCGCGTCCAGCGCGTCCGCAAGGCCCTCGAGCCGCCGGCGGGCGCGCGCGACGACATCGAGCTGCTCTCGGAACTGGCCCGCCGGCTCGGCCACGACTGGCACTACACCGGCGGCGAGGAGGTCTGGGACGAGCTGCGTTCGCTGTCGCCGATGCACGCCGGGATGTCGTACGCGCGGCTGGAAGAGCTGGGCGGCATCCAGTGGCCGTGCTACTCCGAGGACACCCTCGAACCGACCTTCCTGCACGGCCGCCTGTGGGCCGACGACCCGGCCGAGCGCGGCCGCCCGGCGCCGTTCACGGTGATCGAGCACAGCCCGCCGGTCGACCTGCTCACCGAGGAGTTCCCCATCCGGCTCACCACCGGGCGGCGCCTGGACTCCTACAACACCGGCGTCCAGTCCGGCGGGTTCCCGTCTCCGCTGCGGCAGGGCGAGACCCTCGACCTCTGCCCGGAGGACGCTCGTTCGCTCGGCGTCGCCCCGGACGAGCTGGTCCGCATTTCGTCGCGGCGCGGGGAGATCGTCGCCCCGGTGCGGCTCGACAAGGGCCTCAAGCCCGGGCTCGCGTTCATGACCTTCCACTTCCCGGACGAGGTCGACGTCAACGTCATCACCATCGAAGCGACCTGCCCGATCGCCGGGACCGCCGAGTACAAGGCCGCGGCCATCCGCGTCGAGAAGCTCTCGGCAGCGGGAGTCTGAAGTGGACCTCAAACTCCTGGACGCCGTCGCGTCGCGTGCAGAACGGGCGGCGGTCGCCGGTTTCGAGGGCGGTGGCCGCGACCAGCTGCTGCCCGCGCTGCACGCGGTCAACGACCGGGTCGGCTGGATCAGCCAGGGCGCCCTCAACCTGATCTGCGAGGCGCTGCACGTGCCGCCCGCCGAGGCCTACGGCGTGGCCAGCTTCTACTCGTTGTTCGCGCTGGAGGAACGCCCCGAACGTGTGGTGCACGTGTGCACCGACCTGGCGTGCCGCCTCAAGGGCGCGGACACGGTGTGCGACGTCCTCACCGAGCACGTCGGCGCCGCGGGGAAGGCGCGCGGCGGGGTCACGTGGCTGCGCAGCCCGTGCCTCGGCGTCTGCGAACGAGCCCCCGCGGCGCTGACGTTCCAGGCCGGCGACCCGGCCACCACCGAACTGCTCGCCCCGGCGACCGGCGCGTCGGCGGTGCTGGCCGCCCAGCGGGAACCTGCGGGCGACGGGCCGCCGCCGGTGCTCCACCAGAAGGAGGGACTGCGGCTGCTGCGCCGGGTCGGCGTCGTCGATCCGTCCAGTTTGGACGACTACCGCGCGGCCGGTGGCTACGCCGCGCTGCGCAACGCCCTGCGCATGGGCGAGGCCGCGGTGATCCGCGAGGTCACCGACTCCGGCCTGCTCGGCCGCGGGGGCGCGGCGTTCCCGACCGGGCGCAAGTGGGCGGCCACGGCCGCGCAGCCCGCCGGCCCGCACTACCTGGTGTGCAACGCCGACGAGAGCGAACCCGGGACGTTCAAGGACCGGGTGCTGCTCGAAGGCGACCCCTTCGCGCTGGTCGAGGCGATGACGATCGCCGCGTTCGCCATCGGCGCCCGGCAGGGGTACGTGTACCTGCGCGGGGAGTACCCGCGAGCGCTGCGGTTGCTGCGCAACGCGCTGGAGGTCTGCCGGGAACGCGGGTTCCTCGGCGTGGACGTCATGGGCCACGAGGGGTTCTCGTTCGACATCGAGATCCGGCGCGGCGCGGGCGCGTACATCTGCGGCGAGGAAACCGCGATCTTCAACTCGATCGAGGGTTTCCGCGGCGAGCCGCGCTCGAAACCGCCGTTCCCCGTCGAGCAGGGGCTGTTCGGCAAGCCGACGGTCGTGAACAACGTCGAGACCCTGGTCAACGTGCCGTTGATCCTGACCGAAGGCGCGGCCGCGTACCGTGCCCTCGGCACGGAGGCGTCGGCCGGACCGAAGCTGTTCTGCCTGTCCGGCAACGTCGAACGGCCGGGCGTCTACGAGGTGCCGTTCGGCACTTCGCTGCGTGAGCTGCTCGCGCTGGCCGGGGGAGTACCCGAGGGCCGCTCGCTGCGCGCGATCCTGCTGGGCGGCGCGGCCGGCGGGTTCGTCCGGCCGGACGAGCTGGACCTGCCGCTCACCTTCGAGGACGCGCGGGCGGCGAAGACGACGCTCGGCTCGGGCGTCGTCCTGGTGCTGGACGACCTGGCCGACCTCGGCGGGTTTCTGCTGCGGATCGCGGAGTTCTTCCGCGACGAGTCGTGCGGGCAGTGCGTCCCGTGCCGGATCGGGACCGTCCGGCAGGAGGAGGCGATCCGGCGCGTCCTCGCGACGGGCTCGGAGGAGCGGCCGCTGCTCCGGGAAGTGGGCGGGGTGATGCGGGACTCGTCGATCTGCGGCCTCGGCCAGACGGCGTGGAACGCGATCGAGTCCGCCATCGACCGGCTGGGAGCACTGCAGTGACCAGCGACGACACACGCTTCCCCGTGGAGGAGCAATGACCACAGTGGACATCGGAATCCCGAAGCGGCTGGTCGAGTTCACTGTGGACGGCTCGGTCGTCCGGGTCCCGGAGGGGTCGACGATCCTCGACGCGTGCACGGCGGCGGGCAAGGACATCCCCACGCTCTGCTACGGCGACACTCTGGAACCGGCGAACGCCTGCCGGGTCTGCATGGTCGAGGTCGAGGGCTCCCGGACGCTCGTGCCGTCCTGCTCCCGCAAGGCCGAGCCGGGGATGGTGGTGCACACGGATTCGGAGCGGACGCGCACGAGCCGCAAGGTGGTGCTGGAACTCCTGGCGTCGGCCACGGACCTGTCGACAACGCCGGGCGTGGCGGAGTGGCTGGCGGAAACCGGCGCCGACCCGGACCGCTTCGGCCCGGACGCGGCGACGGTCGCCCAGCCGGCCCTGGTGGACAACGAGCTGTACGTCCGGGACTACGGGAAGTGCATCCTCTGCTACAAGTGCGTCGACGCGTGCGGCGACCAGTGGCAGAACTCGTTCGCGATCAGCGTGGCCGGCCGCGGGTTCGACGCGCGGATCTCGACGGAGTTCTCGAACCCGTTGCCGGACAGCGCGTGCGTGTACTGCGGCAACTGCGTCGAGGTCTGCCCGACCGGGGCGCTGAGCTTCAAGCGCGAGTACGACAAGCGCGCGGACGGCACCTGGGACGAGTCCCGCCAGACCGAGACGACGACGGTGTGCACGTTCTGCGGGGTGGGCTGCAACCTGACGCTGCACGTCCAGGACAACGAGATCGTCAAGGTGACTTCCCCGCACGAGAGTTCGGTGACCCACGGGAACCTCTGCATCAAGGGCCGCTTCGGCTGGCAGCACGTCCAGAACCGGTAGCGGCACCCGTTCGCCCGAAGGCGCCGCGGCTCGTCGAGCCGCGGCGCCTTCGTCGTCGGTGCCCGCCGGCCCGGCTCAGGCGAACCGGACGGTGAACCGCTGCTCCGGCGGATGCGCCGCGTCGCGCTCCATCACCTCGACGAGGAGCGCGGCGATGCGTCCGTACAGCTCCTCGCCGAGGTGTTCCGCGCTGGTGGCGGCGTCTTCCCACACCAGCTCGACGGGCCGGGGCACGTCCCGGTAGAGCCGGTCCCAGAGGGCGTCGAGGTTGCGGCCGTAGTACGGGCCGAAGTCGAGTGGACCGGCCAGCCGGTCGTGCAGGTCCTGCTCGGACCGGATGGTCTTCCCGTCGAGGACGACGCGCATCGCTCACTTCCCGTCGGCAGCCGGACCGGCCGAACCTACCGCGGAGGCGGCCGCTCGCCGTTGACCCCGAGCCCGGCGACCAGCTATTCTCGATATGCGAAAGAAAGATTCCGGATAGCGAAATTTGAGGTCGCGATGCCAGAAGAGGGGCACTCCCTGCCGTACGTCGCCAACCTGTCGATCCTGTTCAAGGAGGTACCGCTGCTCGAGCGGGCCGCCGCCGCGCGGGAGGCCGGGTTCACCGACGTCGAGTACTGGTGGCCGTTCGACACCGCGGTCCCCGCGCGCGAGGAGGTCGACGCCTTCGTGCGGAGCCTCGACGGCGTTCGCCTGCGCGGGCTGAACTTCTACGCCGGCGACATGGCGGCGGGGGAGCGCGGCCTGGTGTCGTGGATCGGCCGCGAGGCCGAGTTCGCCGACAGCCTCGTCGTCGCGCTCGGGATCGCCGAACGCACCGGCTGCCGCAGCTTCAACGCGCTCTACGGCAACCGGCTCGACGGCGAAGACCCCGCCAAGCAGGACGACCTGGCGCTGGTCCACCTCGCGACGGCCGCCGAGGCCGCCGCGAAGATCGGCGCGCAGCTGGTCCTCGAACCGCTCTCCGGCGCGGACCGCTACCCGCTCAAGACCGCCGCGGACGCCGTGGCCGTGCTCGACGACCTCGGGCGCGACAACGTGCGGCTGCTGGCCGACCTGTACCACCTGGCAGTCAACGGGGACGACCTGGACGCGCTGGCGGCGAAGCACATCTCCCGGATCGGGCACGTGCAGATCGCCGACGCTCCCGGCCGGCACCAGCCCGGCACCGGCTCCCTGGACATCGACGGGCACCTCGCGAAGCTGCAGAACGCGGGCTACGCCGGGTTCGTCGGGATCGAGTACGTCCCGGAGCCCGACACCGAAACGTCGCTGACCTGGCTGCCGAAGACCCGAAGGGGACGAGCATGAAACTGGGATTCATCGGACTGGGCGTGATGGGCGCCCCGATGGCCGCGCACCTGGTCGCGGCCGGGCACGACGTCAGCGGCTACGACGTCCACCCGGCCGCGGGCGAGAAGCTCGCGGCCGCCGGCGGGCGGGCCGCGACCGGCGTCGCCGACGCGGTCGCCGGCGCGGACGTCGTCATCACGATGCTGCCGAACCACCCGCAGGTCGAAGAGGTCGTGCTGGCCGCGGGCGGGGTCCTCGACACCGCCGAGCCCGGCGCGCTCCTGATCGACATGAGCACCATCCGGCCCGAGACGTCGATCGCCGTCGCGGAAGCCGCGCGGGACCGGAAGATCCGCGTCCTGGACGCGCCGGTGTCGGGCGGGCAGGCCGGCGCCGAGCAGGCGTCGCTGTCCATCATGGTCGGTGGCTCGGAAGAAGACTTCGAGGCCGCGAAGCCGGTGTTCGACGTGCTCGGCAAGACCGTCGTGCACGTCGGCCCGCACGGTGCCGGCCAGGTCGTGAAGGCGGCCAACCAGCTCGTCGTGGGCGGGATCTACGGGCTGGTCGCCGAGGCGATCGTGCTGCTCGAAGCGTCCGGAGTGGACGCCGCGACGGGCCTCGACGTGCTCGCCGGCGGCCTCGCGGGCAGCCGGATCCTCGAACTCAAGCGCAAGTCCATGGTGGACCGGCAGTTCGCGCCCGGCTTCCGGATCGACCTGCACCACAAGGACATGGGGATCGCGCTCGCCGCCGCCCGGCAGGCCGACGTCGCGCTCCCGCTCACCGGGCTGGTCGCCCAGCTCGTCGCCGCCGGCCGTGCCATGGGGTACGGCTCCCTGGACCACTCGGCCTTGCTGAAGGTCGCCGAACAGTTGTCGGGCCGCGCCCCGGCGGAGGTGTGACATGCCCAGAATCCCCGCGATGCAGGCGGTCGTCGACGTCCTGGAAAGCGAAGGCGTCGACACCGTCTTCGGCTGCCCGGGCGCCGCGATCCTCCCGCTGTATAACGCCCTACAAGGCCGGGCGATTCAGCACCTGATCGTCCGCCACGAAGAGGGCGCGACGCACATGGCCGACGGCTGGGCCAGGACGAACGGCAACGTCGGCGTCGCCATCGGCACGTCCGGCCCGGCCGGGACGAACATGATCACCGGGCTCTACACCGCGCACGCGGACTCGATCCCGATGATCTGCATCACCGGCCAGGCGGCGTCGAACAAGCTGCACACCGAGGCGTTCCAGGCGGTCGACATCGTCGAGATCGCCAAGCCGGTGACGAAGTGGGCGGTGCAGGTCAAGGAGGCCGCGCAGCTGCCGTGGATCTTCCGCGAGGCGTTCCGGATCGCCCGCTCGGGCCGGCCCGGCCCGGTGCTCATCGACCTGCCGATCGACGTCCAGAAGCAGGACATCGAGTGGGACTCCTCGATCGACTCGCCGCTGCCCGTGACGGCGGTGAAACCCGCGCCCGCGCGGGTCGAGCGGGCGCTCGACATGCTGCTGGCGGCCGAACGCCCGATCATCCTGGCCGGCGGCGGGGTCGTCCTCGGCGAGGCGAGCGAGCAGCTGCGGGCGGCGGCCGAGCGGCTGGACGTCCCGGTGCAGGTGACGCTGATGGGCAAGGGCTCCTTCCCCGAGGACCACAATCTGTTTGCCGGGATGGCCGGCATCCAGACCTCGCAGCGCTGGGCGAACGCGGCCTTCCTGGAGTCCGACCTGGTGCTGGCGCTGGGCGCGCGGTTCGGCGACCGGCACACCGGCGAGCTGTCGGTGTACCGCGGGGACCGGAAGTTCATCCACGTCGACATCGAGCCCACCCAGCTGGGCAAGGTCTTCGGGCCGGACCTCGGGATCGTTTCGGACACGCGGGAGTTCCTCGACGCGCTCCTGGCCGCGCTGGACCGGCGGTCGGTGCCGCCTCGGCGTGCGTGGGTCGGCCGGATCGCGGAGCTGAAGGAGGCGCTTCCCCGCCGCGACGACTTCGACACCCTGCCGATCAAGGCGCCGCGGGTCTTCAAGGAGATCAACGAAACCTTCGGCGAGGACACGTACTTCGTCACCGCGATCGGGCTCTACCAGATCTGGTCGGGCCAGTTCCAGAAGGCGCACAAGCCGCGCCACTACCAGGTGTGCGGCCAGGCCGGCCCGCTCGGCTGGGAGATCCCCGCCGCCATCGGGGTCAAGAAAGCGCGCCCGGACGCCGAAGTCGTCGGTGTGGTCGGGGACTACTCGTTCCAGTTCCTCGTCGAGGAACTGGCGGTCGCCGCCCAGTACGACGTCGGGTTCGTGCTGATCATGCTCAACAACGAGTACCTCGGCCTGATCCGCCAGGCCGAAACCGGCTACGACATGAACTTCGAGGTCGACATCCACTACGACTCGAACGGCACGGACAACGTCAAGATCATGGAAGCCTACGGCTGCTCGGGCACCCGCGTGCTCGAACCCGGGGAGATCCGGACGTCCCTGGAGTGGGCCCGCAAGGAGGCCGAGCGCACCAGCCGGCCGGTCCTGGTGGAGATCATGATCGAGCGCGAGGGCAACGCCGCCATGGGTGCCGCCCTGGACGCCGTGAAGGAGTTCGAGCCCGCGTAACACCCGCGTGACCACGGCCGCCGCACGAGACCTGACCTCGTGCGGCGGCCTTTCCGCGTCCGCGATCGGGGTGTTGTCGGAAAGTACAAAGCGGGGCCGGAAATTCACCCGTCTTTCAGGGGTTTTGCCGTGGTCCCGGCCACACCCGAGCGTGTGTACTCCTTGCCGAAGCAGCCCCGAAAGGACGTCCACAGTGGAATTCCTCCGACCCGCCTCGCTGGCCGACGCGCTCGCCGCGCGTGCCGCGAACCCCGGTGCGGTCCCGATCGCCGGCGGCACGGACGTGATGGTCGAGCTCAACTTCGACCACCGCCGTCCGGACTCCCTGCTCGACCTCGGCCGTGTCGCCGAGCTGCACGAGCACGGCACCGACGGCGGCCGGATCCGGCTCGGCGCGGCCGTGCCCTACACCCGGATCATCGCCGAGCTCGGTACGCGGCTGCCCGGCCTGGCGATGGCCGCGCGGACCGTCGGGTCCCCGCAGATCCGCAACCGCGGTTCCGTCGGGGGCAACCTGGGCGCGGCTTCGCCGGCGGGCGACTCCCACCCGGCGCTGCTCGCGGCGGACGCCGAGGTCGAGATCGCCTCGGTCCGCGGCACCCGGGTCGTCGCGGCGAAGGACTTCTACGTGGGGGTCAAGCGCAATGTCCTGGCCGAGGACGAGCTGATCACCGCGGTGCTGCTGCGACCGGCCACCGGACCGCAGCAGTTCAGCAAGATCGGCACGCGCAACGCCATGGTCATCGCGGTCGCGGCCTTCGGGCTGGCCCTGCACCCGGAGGAGCGTCGGGTGGGCACGGGCGTCGGCTCGGCCGCCCCCACCCCGCGCCGGGCGTTCGACGCCGAAGAGTTCCTGGCCGGCGAGCTGGACTGGGAGTCGCGCCGGCCGGTGACCGACTCGGCCAAACGGCGTTTCGGCGACTTGGTCGCCGCGGCCGCGTCGCCGATCGACGACGTCCGGGGCAGCGCGGCCTACCGGCGCCATGCCCTGGGGGTCATGGCGCGCAGGACGCTGACCTGGGCCTGGACCGAATACTGCGGAGGGAGCGCGAAGTGCGCGTGAACGTCACCGTCAACGGCGAGTCCCGCCGGGCGGACAACGTCTGGGAAGGCGAGAGCCTGCTCTACGTGCTGCGCGAGCGGCTCGGCCTGCCCGGCTCGAAGAACGCCTGTGAGCAGGGCGAATGCGGTTCCTGCACGGTCTACCTCGACGGCGTGCCGGCGTGCGCGTGCCTGGTCGCGGCGGGGCAGGCCGAGGGCCGGGACGTCGTCACCGTCGAGGGCCTGGCGGAGGGGGACGACCTCGACCCGGTGCAGGAGTCGTTCGTCGAGAAGGGCGCCGTCCAGTGCGGGTTCTGCACGCCCGGCCTGCTGGTCGCCGCGCACGACCTGATCGAGCGCGTCCCGGACCCGAGCGACGTCGAGATCCGCGAGGCCCTGGCGGGGAACCTCTGCCGGTGCACCGGCTACGAGAAGATCCTCGACGCCGTCCGCGACGCGGCCGCGAAGAAGGCCGTCCGATGAGCGCCCCGGCCCGCTCCCCGCAGGAGCTGCACGACACGATCGCCGGCGGCATCGGCGAAAGCCCGCTGCGCCCGGACGGCACGCTCAAGGTCCGGGGCGAGTTCGCCTACTCGTCTGACCTGTGGCACGAGGACATGCTGTGGGGCGCCACGCTGCGCAGCCCGCACCCGCACGCCCGGATCGTCCGCCTCGACGTCTCCCGTGCACTCGCGCAGCCCGGCGTGCACGCGGTACTGACCCACGAGGACGTACCCGGCGAGAACGTCTACGGCCTCAAGTACCAGGACACCCCGGCGCTGGCCGACGGCCTGGTCCGCTACCAGGGCGAGCCGATCGCCATCCTGGCCGCCGACCACCCGGAGATCGCGCGGCAGGCGCTCAAGGAGATCGTCGTCGAGTACGACGTCCTCGAGCCGATCACCGACCCCGAGCGGGCCGCGCACGACGACACTCTGCCGAAACTGCACCCGGGCGGGAACCTGGTGCGCCACCAGCGGATCGTCAAGGGCGACCCGGCCGCGACGGCGGACGTCGTCGTCTCCGGCGTCTACGAGATCGGCATGCAGGACCAGGCGTTCCTCGGGCCGGAGTCCGGCCTGGCGGTGCCGGCCGAGGACGGCGGCGTCGACCTCTACCTGGCCACCCAGTGGCTGCACGTCGACCAGCGCCAGACGGCGAAGGCACTCGGCCTGCCGCTGGAGAAGGTCCGGCTGACGCTGTCGGGGGTCGGGGGCGCGTTCGGCGGCCGCGAGGACCTGTCGATGCAGATCCACTCGTGCATGCTCGCGCTGCGCACCGGGCGTCCGGTGAAGATGAGCTACAACCGGCTGGAGTCGTTCTTCGGGCACGTCCACCGCCACCCGGCGAAGATGTACTACGAGCACGGCGCCACCCGCGACGGCAAGCTCGTGTACGTCAAAGCGCGGATGTACTTCGACGGCGGCGCGTACGCGTCCAAGACCCCGGTCGTGGTCGGCAACAGCACCACGCTCAGCGTCGGTCCGTACGACGTCCCGAACGCACACATCGAGGGCTGGGGCGTCTACACGAACAACCCGACCTGCGGCGCGATGCGCGGGCTCGGCGCGGTCCAGCCGACCTACGCCTACGAGTCCCAGATGGACAAGCTGGCGTCCGCTTTGGACATGGACCCGGCGGAACTGCGGATCCGCAACGCGCTGAGCGAAGGGTCCACTGTGGTCACCGGCCAGGTAGTCGACTTCCCGGCGCCCGTGGCCGAGCTGGTGCAGCGGGTGCGCGACCTGCCGTTGCCGCCCGAGCCGACGGGGGAACGCGACATCCGCGAACTGCCCGGCGGCGCGTCCAACACCACCCACGGCGAAGGGGTCGTGCGCGGTGTCGGCTACGGCGTCACCATCAAGAACATCTCCTACGCCGAGGGTCTCGACGACTACTCGACCGCCCGCGTCCGCCTGGAAGTCCTCGGCGGCGAGCCGGTGGCCATGGTGCACACCGCGGCGGCCGAGGTCGGGCAAGGGCTGGTGACCCTGCAGCAGCAGATCGCCCGCACCGAGCTGGGCCTGACCCGGGTCAGCGTGCACCCGGCCGACACGAGCGTCGGCGACGCCGGGTCCAGTTCGGCGTCGCGCCAGACGTACGTCACCGGCGGCGCGGTCCGCAACGCGTGCCGCGCGGTCGCGGAGGCCGTCTACGCGCGGCTCGGGGTGCCCGCCGAGGGCATGTCCCTGGTGGGTGGGAAGGTTGTGGCGGCCGACGGCGAAGTCGTCGCGGACCTGGCCGAGCTGCTGGGGGACACCGCGATCGAGGAGACCCGCGAGTTCCACCACCGCCCGACCTACCCCCTGGACCCCGAGACCGGCCAGGGCGACGCCCACGTGCAGTACGGCTTCTCGGCCCACCGCGCGGTGGTCGACGTCGACCTGGACCTCGGCCTGGTCAAGGTCGTGCAGCTGGACTGCGCCCAGGACGTCGGCAAGGCGATGAACCCCGACGCGGTCGTCGCCCAGATCCAGGGCGGCTCGGCGCAGGGCCTCGGCCTCGCCGTGATGGAGGAGATCCTGGTGCAGGACGGCAAGGTGCGGAACCCGTCGTTCACCGACTACCTCATCCCGACCATCCTCGACATGCCGCCGATGCGCGTCGACGTCCTCGAACGCCCCGACCCGCACGCGCCCTACGGCGTCCGCGGCGTCGGCGAACCACCCACGATCTCCGCCACGCCGGCGATCGCCAACGCCATCCGCGCGGCCACCGGCCTCGAGCTGCCGTGCGTCCCGATCCGCCCCGAGCACATCACCGGAGTCTGAGATGACCACGTCGATTTCCGCCGAGACCGAATGGCTCGACGAAGCCGTCCGCATCGCGGAGACCAACGTCGCGAACGGCGGCGGCCCGTTCGGCGCGCTGATCGTGAAGGACGGCGAGGTCGTCGCGACCGGCGTCAACCGCGTCACCGCGAACCTCGACCCCACCGCGCACGCCGAGGTGGTCGCGATCCGCGCGGCCTGCCAGGCGCTCGGCACGTTCAAGCTCGACGGCTGCGTGCTCGTCTCCAGCTGCGAGCCGTGCCCGATGTGCCTGTCCTCGGCGCTGTGGGCGCGTGTCGACAAGGTCCTCTTCGCCGCCGACCGCGACGACGCGGCCAAGGCCGGCTTCGACGACCGCGCCTTCTACGAACTGTTCGACCGTCCCCGTGAAACGTGGACGGTGCCCGTGACCCGACTGTCCACAAAGGATGGGTTCGCCCCCTTTGCGGCCTGGCTCGACAAAGCCGACCGCACCGACTACTGACCCACAAGGCCAGCTGACCGGAGCACAACCGAATCGAACGTCCCGCTCGGCCAGGCACGGCGTGGTGCCTGGCCCTGGCCGAGCACACCCGATGAGGATTATTCAGCCGTCGCCCGGCGCAAAGTCCCTGTTGGGTTGCACGCGCAAGTCCGTTGCGCCGGGCTAGCCCGAATAACCCTCACCGGCAAGGGCAGGACGCATGACCCAGACCGAAGTCCCCACCCCAGTAGTCGACGAAGTACCCGCGCAACGCCGATCGCTGCTCGACAGGCTGTTCGAACTACGCGCCCGGCAGTCCACGATCGGCCGCGAAGTCCGCGGCGGCGTCACGACGTTCGTCGCGATGGCGTACATCGTGCTGCTCAATCCGCTCATCCTCGGCGCCTCCGCCGACATCACCGGCGCCCGGCTCTCCGCGGCGCAGGTGACCACCGCGACGGCGCTGGCCGCCGCCGTGATGACCGTCCTCATGGGACTCGTCGGCAACGCGCCCCTCGCGCTGGCCGCCGGGCTCGGCATCAACGGCATCGTCGCCTTCCAGATGGCTCCCTCGATGACCTGGGCGCAGGCGTTCGGGCTGGTCGTCCTCGAAGGCGTCTGCATCGTCCTGATGGCCGTCAGCGGCGTCCGCGAGCGGATCATGAACGCCATCCCGCGGCCGCTGAAGATGGCGATCACCGTCGGGATCGGGCTCTACATCGCCCTGGTCGGGCTGGTCAGCGCCGGGTTCGTGACCCGGATGCCGGACGCGGCGCAGACCACCGTCCCGGTGCGCCTCGGGGCGAGCGGGCACCTGCACGGCTGGCCGATCGTCGTGTTCTGCTTCGGGCTGCTGCTGATGATCGTGCTGATGGCCCGCAAGGTCCCGGGCGCGGTGCTGATCAGCATCGGCGTGGCGACGGTGTTCGCGGTCGTGCTGCACGAGGCCTTCGGCGTCGGCGGCTGGGGCCTGACCACCCCGGCCCTGCCCGACCACGTCGTCGCCGCCCCGGACTTCGGGCTCTTCGGCCACATCGACCTGTTCGGCGGGTTCGCCTCGGCGGGCGCGCTCGCGGCCACCGTCTTCCTGTTCACGCTGGTGCTGTCCGGCTTCTTCGACGCGATGGGCACGATCACCAGCGTCTCGGACGAAGCCGGGCTGTCGAAGAACGGCAAGGTCCCCCGGATGGGCCGGATCCTGCTGGTCGACGGCGCGGGCGCGATCGCGGGCGGCGTCACCGGCTCGTCACCGAACACGGTGTTCCTCGAGTCCGCGGCCGGCGTCGGCGAAGGCGCCCGGACGGGTTTGGCGAGCGTCGTCACCGGCCTGCTGTTCGCCGGGACGCTGCTGTTCACCCCGCTCGCCGGGGTGGTCCCGGCCCAGGCGGCGGCGCCTGCGCTGGTCGTCATCGGCGGCATGATGGTCGCCCAGTGCCGCAACATCCCCTGGAACGATCCCGACTACACGATCCCGGTGTTCCTCACCGCCGCCCTGATCCCGTTCACCTATTCGATCACCAACGGCGTCGGCGCCGGCCTGATCGCGTTCGTGCTCATCAAGATCGGCCGCGGCAAGTGGCGCGAGGCCGGCTGGCTGCTGTCCCTGCTGGCGCTGGTGTTCGCGGTGTACTTCGCCGTCGACGGCGTCGAAGCTCTCTTCCGCTAAGGAGATTCCCGTGGCCCTGATGTTCTTCAACGGCGGCGCCATGCGCGGCGAACCGCTGCACCACCTCCTCGACGGCTCGCCGTTCGTCGGCACCGCCCGGACGGCGGCGAAGTACCGCTTCTACGCCGTCGGTTCGCAATGCCCGGCGCTGTACCCCGTTTCGCACGGCGGTGCCGAGGTGACCGGTGAGGTGTACGACGTCTCGCTGGACGACCTGCGGGACAAGGTGCTGCCGTCCGAGCCGCACGAGCTGGAGCTGGGGGTGGTGGAGCTGGCGGACGGCAGTTCGGCGTTCGCGATGCTGCTGCGGCGGCCGTACACCTCGCACGTCGCCCTGCGGGACATCACCGAGATCGGCGACTGGCGGGCGTACAAGGCGAGCGCGTGAAGGTCCTGGTCGCGCCGGACAAGTTCAAGGGGTCGCTGACCGCGGCCGAGGTGGCGTCGGCGGTGGCTGCGGGCCTCGCCGACGCCTCGCTCGAGGTCGCCACCCTCCCGGTGGCGGACGGCGGCGACGGCACGGTCGACGCCGCCGTCGCCGCCGGGTACGAGCGGGTGACGGTCCCCGCCCGCGGCCCGACGGGTGTGCCCGTGACGGCGTCCTACGCGGTTCGCGGGGACACGGCGGTGGTCGAGCTGGCGGAAGCGTCCGGCCTGCACCGGTTGCCCGGCGCGCCGGCGCCGCTCACGGCGACGAGCGTGGGAACGGGCGACGTCATCGCGGCGGCGGTGGTCGCCGGGTGCCGCCGGATCGTGCTGGGCGTGGGCGGCAGCGCGTGCACCGACGGCGGTGCGGGCTTGCTGACCGCGCTGGGGGCCCGGCTCTCGGACTCCTCGGGTCGTGAACTTCCGTTCGGTGGTGCCGCCTTGGCGCGGCTGGCGTCGTTGGACGTGTCCGGTCTGTCCAGAGTGGACATCGAGCTGGCGTGCGATGTGGACAATCCGCTGTACGGGCCTTCCGGGGCCGCAGTTGTTTATGGGCCGCAAAAAGGCGCCTCACCGGCGGACGTCGAGACGCTCGATTCGGCCCTGCGGCACTGGGCGTCGGTCGCCGGGCCGGAGTTCGCGGACCGGCCCGGGGCGGGGGCCGCCGGGGGAGTGGGGTTCGCGGCGATGGCGGTGCTGGGGGCGCGGATGCGGCCGGGGATCTCGTTGTTGCTCGAGCTGCTCGGGTTCGAGTCCGCGCTGGCCGGGGCTTCGTTGGTGATCACCGGGGAGGGATCGCTGGACCGGCAGACGCTGTCGGGAAAGGCACCGGCCGGAGTGGCGCGGGCGGCGGCGGCCGCGGGGATCCCGTGCGTCGCCGTTTCTGGGCGGTGTCTGCTGTCGGCGTCCGAGCTGGCGAAGGCGGGCATCTCGGCCGCGTACGCGCTGACGGACCTGGAACCGGACCCGGCGCGCTGCATGGCGGAGGCGGCGCCGCTGCTGCGCCGCCTCGCGCGTCGCGTGGCGACCGACTACTTCTCGCTGTCCAGGTGAACGAGCTGGGCGGCGGCGTACCGGCCGCCGGCGGCGGCCCCAGCCGGGACGGCGGCCTCGATCTCCGCCAGGTCGGCGTCGGAAAGCTCGACGTCGGCGGTGCCGAGGGACTCGGCCAGGCGCGCCCGGGTGCGGGCGCCGACCAGCGGGACGATGTCGTCGCCCTGCGCGGCGACCCAGGCGATGGCGAGCTGCGCGGTCGTGACGCCCTTGCCCGCGGCGAGCTTGGCCAGCGCGTCGGTCAGGGCGAGGTTGCGGTCGAGGTTCTCGCCCCGGAACCGCGGGCTGTGGCCGCGGAAGTCGCCGGCGGCCAGCTCCCGCGACGGCGTCCAATGGCCGCTGAGCAGGCCGCGCGAAAGGACGCCGTACGCGGTGACGCCGACGCCGAGCTCGCGGGCGGTGGGCAGGATCTCCGCCTCGATCCCGCGGGAGAGCAGCGAATACTCGATCTGCAGGTCCGAGATCGGGTGCACGGAGGCGGCGCGGCGCAGGGTGCCCGCGCCCACTTCGGACAGTCCGATGTGGCGGATGTAGCCCGCCCGGACGAGGTCGGCCAGGGCGCCGACCTGGTCTTCGATCGGCACGGCGGGGTCGAGCCGCGCGGGGCGGTAGACGTCGACGTGGTCGGTGCCGAGGCGGCGCAGGCTGTAGGCGAGGAAGGTCTTGAGCGCCTCGGGCCGGCTGTCGTAGCCGAGCCAGGCACCGTCCGAGCCGCGCAGCGCACCGTACTTGACGCTGATCACGGCCTTCTCGCGAGCGCGGCCGCGGAGGGCGTCGCGCAGCAGCAGTTCGTTGTGGCCCATGCCGTAGAAGTCACCGGTGTCGAGCAGGGTGACACCGGCGTCGAGGGCGGCGTGGATCGTCGCGACGGACTCGGTGTCGTCGGCGGGGCCGTACAGGTCGGACATGCCCATCAGCCCGAGGCCGAGGGCGCCGACGGCCGGACCGGTCCGGCCGAGGGTGCGGGTGCGCATGGATTCTCCCGTGTTTCCGTTGATACGTGAATCAACGTATCACCGATACCGAACGAGTGCTACTGAGGATTTGTTATCATCGGAACCATGGCAACGAAGACGGCGACGGACACGCGCGAGCGCATCCTCGAAGCGGCGGCGGCACTGCTGGCGGCAGAGGGGCGCGACGGTCTGTCGACGCGCGCGGTGAGCGCGGCGGCGGGCGTCC
This sequence comes from Amycolatopsis sp. NPDC049691, assembly GCF_040675005.1. Taxonomy (NCBI): domain Bacteria; kingdom Bacillati; phylum Actinomycetota; class Actinomycetes; order Pseudonocardiales; family Pseudonocardiaceae; genus Amycolatopsis; species Amycolatopsis sp. NPDC049691. Next base: position 165,238 of record NZ_JBFANX010000010.1, on the reverse strand, counting down.
AGCCGCCGGCGTTGTACCGCCTGTTCGGCGACAAGGACGGCCTGCTCGACGCGGTGGCGGCGTACGGGTTCGACGAGTACCTGACGAGCAAGCGAGCACTGGGTTCGACGGGCGACGCGGTGGAGGACCTCCGCCGCGGCTGGGACTTGCACATCGAGTTCGGTCTGTCCCGCCCGGAGTTCTACGTACTGATGTACGGCGACGCCCGCCCAGGCCGAACGTCCCCGGCAGCGCGCGAAGCGGAGGCGATGCTGCGAAGCATCGTCGAGCGAGTGGCGGAGGCGGGCAGGCTGCGGGTGAGCGTCGAGCGGGCGGCAAGACTGGTCCACGCAACGGGGATGGGCGTGGTCCTGTCGTTGATCGCAACACCGGAGGAGGACCGCGACGCGGAGCTGTCGCAAACGGCCCGCGAGACGGTGTTGGCCCGAATCCTGACGGGCACGGAGGAGCAGGCAGGCTCGGAACTGCCGGAGCGGGCAATAGCGTTGCGGGCGGGTCTGGAGGGCACGACAGCGCTGACCGAGGCAGAGCGGGTACTGATGGCGGAGTGGCTGGACCGCATCGCCAACGCGTAAAAGCAGGGGGCCAGCCGCCAGGGAACCGGCGGCCCCGGGCAAAACCCGGCCCTCTTGGGACCCAGGGCTCCCCGCAACCCCGATCCGAAGCCAGAACACGGCCGGCAGCGCCGGGTCAAGGCACGCTTTCCCGCCTTGACGCGGTGTTGCCGGCCGTAGTCACAATCGGCGTTCGGGGTGGCGGCGTTCGGGGTGGCGGCGTTCGGGGTGGCGGCGTTCGGGGTGGCGGCGTTCCCAGAGCTAACGAGCGCGAAGACCACGCAACCCGCCACCGACCACTAGCCCATCCACCCCAGGGCTGGATCGATAAAGTCCGATCGGACATTGCTTGCCACCCACCGGTACTCCAATATGTTGCGGCCAACAACATATAGACGACAACGCCGTCGGAGGCCCCCAATGATCAGGTGGAAAGCGGTCCTGGCCTGCGCGGGAGCAGCAACCCTGCTCAGCGCGGCAATCCCGGCGACAGCCCAAGCGAGCGGCACGGCAACGGACTGCTGCGGCGGCGGAGCATCCTGGGCGACAGGCAACAAATCCGCCCTGGGCACCTCGACGACCACCGCCAGCCCGGTCTGGTTCACCGTGGCGAACGGCGTGACCTCCGAGGTCTTCTACCCCCGGGCGGACGTCCCGAACACGCAGGACATGCAGTACGTCGTCACCGACGGCAGCACGTTCGTGGACCTCGAACGCGACGCCACGAACCACGTGGTGACGATGCCGGACGAGAAGGCCCTGCAGTACACGGTCACGAACACCGCCAAGAGCGGGAAGTACCGGATCACGACGGACTACGTCACGGACCCGTCCCGGGCCACGCTCGTCACGAACACGCGCTTCCAGTCCCTCGACGGCGGCACCTACCGCCTCTACCTCCTGGCCAACCCCTCCATGGCCGGCGGCGGAGCGAACGACAACGCGTGGTGGGACGGCAGCGGCCTGCTGGCGAGCGGAACCGAGACGCTGTTCGGCGGCACGGCCACCACGGTCGTCCAAGCCCTCCGCGTCTCGACCGGCTTCACCGCGCACGACAACGGCTACAGCGGCGCGGGCAGCGACTGCCTGACCGACCTGCGCGCCGACAAGACCCTGAACAACCAGTTCGACAACCTCTCCGGCACCGGCAACGTCGTCCAGTGTGGACAGATCCCGGTCGGGACGGACACGACGTTCACGGTCGCGCTCGGCTTCGGCAGCACGGCTGCGGCGGCCACCTCGAACGCGACCGGCTCGCTCGGCAGCGGGTTCAGCGCCGTCTCGAGCTCCTACCGCGGCGGCTGGAACTCCTATGTCGCCGGCCTGAAACCCGCGCCGGCGAGCGTCTCGGGCGACACGCAACGGCGTCGCGCCTACTACGTCGCGGCGATGGCGCTGAAGACGGCGGAAGACAAGCAGCACCCGGGCGCGAGCGTCGCGGGCCTGGCCACCCCCTGGGGCGACTACACGAACGGCGATCACCTCAACGACGGCTACCACCGCGTCTGGGGCCGCGACCTCTACCAGCAGGCCACCGGTCTCCTCGCCGCCGGCGACGGCGCGCAGGCCAAGCGGATGGCCCAGTTCCTCTGGAACTCCCAGTGGATCGGCAGCCCCACGGCCGGCGACGGCACGACGTACCCGGCAGGCTCCTTCCCGCGCTACAGCCCGGTTTCCGGGGTCGCCGGCGCCAGCGCGCAACAGCTCGGCTGCTGTGAACAGCTCGACCAGGACGCCGACGCGATCCTGCTCGCCTGGCTGACCGGGCTCACCGACGCCTCGACCTACGCCAAGGTCAAGACGACGGCGAACCACATCGTCTCGACCGGACCGGACACCACGGAGCGGTGGGAGGAGCAGTACGGCAAGTCGCCGTCGTCGGTGGCCGCCGAGATCGCCGGCCTGATCGCGGCGGGCGCGCTCGCGCGGGCCAACGGGGACACCGCGAGCGCGACGTCGTGGGAGTCCACAGCGGACTCCTGGCGCACCTCCCTGGCCGGCTGGACCGTCACGACGTCCGGCTACTGGGGCGGCCACACCTACTACGAACGCCTCGACCGCGCCGGCAACCCCAACGACGGCGCGACGATCTGCTTCGACGAAGGCTGCTTCTACGAGCACGACGTCACCGACTTCGGGTTCCTCGACCTCGTGCGGCTCGGCATCCGCCCGGCGGGCGACGCGACGATCGCGAACTCGGTCGCACCCACCGCCGCCGCGTCCGACGGCAACTCGCAGGTGCAGGTGACGCTGCCCAACGGCGACGTCTACTTCCACCGCTACCCGCACGACAACTACGGCGAGAGCACCGGCAACTGCAGTGGCTGGCCGGCGAACGGCAGCCAGCGGTTCGGCCGGCTGTGGCCGGTGCTGTCGGGGGAGCGGGGGCAGTACGAACTGGCCAACGGCCGCTCGGCCGCGGTCTACCTGAAGTCCATGGCGGACTCGGCCAACGACGGGTACTTCGTGCCCGAGCAGGTGTGGGACCGCGCCGACGTCGGCTGCTTCGGCCTGGGCCGCCCGACGGGCAGCGCCGGTCCGCTGATGTGGGCCGAGGGCCAGTACCTGCGGCTCGCGCAGAACATGGACGCGGGCCGCAACCTCGACACGCCGTCGATCGTCAAGTCCCGCTACGGCACCTGACGCGATCCCGGCCCGGCACGCCCCCTCGGTGTGCCGGGCCGGGATCACTTCACCAGGCGGACGGTCTTCGCCGCCGGGACGAACGTCGCCGTCTGGCCGCGGGTGAGGGCGACCGCGTCGGTCTCGAGGCCGTCGCCGAACGCCACCAGGCGGTCGGACTCGACCTCGACCGTCAGCGGCGCCCGCGTCAGTTCCCCTTCGGTGCACGAGGTTCCGGTCGTCGGCGACGGCCAGGCCTCGCGCACGAACCAGACCAGCCGGGCCTCACCGGGCGCGGGCAGGCGCAGCGCGCTGCCGCGTTCACGCCACACCGACCCGCACCAGCCGGTGGCACCGGTGCCCGTCCCGACGAGGATCCCCGACGACGCCTGGCGTTCCGCCGGCCCGCCACCGACCCCCAGCCGGTAGCGGGCCGTCTGGTGCCCGGCGTGCCCCAGGTAGATCTCGTTGAGCGCGAGCAGCTGCTGGCCGTCGTCCGCGGTGAGCTGGGCCATCGTCCGGTGCTCGACGTCGCCGGTGGACCGCACCAGGTCCGCGACCGCCGCCGGCGGGTGCCGCACGAGGACCCCGGGCGCGCCCGGGGCGATCCCGACCACCGGCTGCCCGTCGAGGTACTTGGCGACGTTGGCGACGAGCCCGTCCTGGCCGACCACCACGACGACGTCCTCGGGGGTGAACAGGAACCGGTCGAGGTCCGCCCGTTCGACGTCGCCGCGGCGCCAGTCGAGCGGGATCGCCGCCGATGCCGCGGCGAGCGCCGCCCGCACGGCGGCGTCCGCCTCGGTCACCTCGGCCAGGTCCCGCCCGCGCGTGCGCAGGAAGAACTCGGCCTGGCCGCGCGTGCCGTGCCGGGCGAGCAGCTCGGCCAGCTCGGTGCGCCGGTGCACCAGCACGACGCGCGGGGCGAGGCTCACGACCGCACGCCCAGCTTCGTCAGCAGCGGCGCGAGCAGGTCCGGGGTGACCGTCAGGCTGTCGATCTGCGGCAGGTTCCCCGCCAGTTCCTTCAGCGCCAGACCGGTCAGGACGCCCTCGGGCAGGTCGCGGTACGCGGCCAGCCGGGCGGCTTCCCCGGCCGCTTCCGCCTCGCCGAGCGCGCGCTTGCCTTCGGCTTCCACGAGCGTCAGGCGTTCCTTGCGCGAGGCCTGCGCTTCGGTCTCGATCCGGCTCGCGGCCGCGGCCTCTTCGGCTTGCCGGCGGGCGTTCGCCCCGCGCTGGGTCAGCAGCTGTTCCTCGCGGCGAGCCAGCTCGATCTGGTTCTGCAGCTCGTTTTCGCTGATCGCGCGTTCGCGTTCGACGGCGAGCGCCCGGCGTTCGTAGGTCGCCCGGTCGGCCTCCTGCTGGACCTTCTCCCGCGCGGTCGTCTGCAACGCCTTCTCGACTTCCGGCTCGGCCCGGATCGCGACGACGCGGACGTCGACGACGGCCGAGCCGGTCTGCGCGAGCCGGGTGTCCTCCTCGGCGAGCCCGGCGCGGATCCGGTCGCGGACCGCGCTCACGCCGTCGACCAGCGCCGTCGCCAGGTCGATGCGGGTCAGCACCTCGACCGCGTATTGCTGGACGTTCTCGGTGAGCAGCCCGCTGATCTGGGCGAGGGGATCGCTTCGCCAGCGCCCGGTGTCCGGGTCGATGGAGAAGTCGATGCGCTGCGCGGCCAGCGCCGGGTCCTCGATCCGGAAGGTCAGCGCCAGCTGGACGGTGACGTCCTGGAAGTCGGCCGTGCGGGCGTGGAACAGCAGCGGCAGCTCGCGGTCGTCGACCGGGACCTCCGAGACGACCGCCGTCAGCGGCCGGTACCAGAACGACAGCCCGACGCCGTCGTGCGCGAGCTTGCCGCGGCGGTAGTGGCGGATGTGCACGGTGGGTGCGCCGCGCAGGTGGCGGAACCCGAAGCGGCGGTCGATGTCGGCCATGAGCCCTCCTCTTATCGTCGGGGTGACGATATGCGGACGGACCGCTAATCGTCAAGCTGACGATTAGCGGGTAGGGTGGTGGTATGGGCCACCCGCCGTTCGCCGTCACCGTCGACCTCGTCGTGCTCACCCTGACCGGGGACGAGCTGTGCGCCCTCGTCGTGCGCCGGGGAGTCGAGCCGTACCTCGGGGAGTGGGCGCTGCCCGGCGGGTTCGTCCGCGAAGACGAGGACCTCTCGGACGCGGCGCGCCGCGAGCTGGCCGAGGAGACCGGGCTGGCGCCGGGGACCGTCCACATCGAACAGCTCGCCGGCTACGGCGCGCCGGACCGGGATCCGCGGATGCGCGTGGTCACCGTCGCCTACCTGGCGCTGGCCCCGGACCTGCCGACGCCGAGCGCGGGCACCGACGCGGCGGAGGCGCGCTGGGCGCCGGTGCGGTCACTGGCCCGCGAACACCTGGCGTTCGACCACGACCGGATCCTCGCCGACGGGGTGGAGCGCGCCCGCGCGAAACTCGAGTACTCACCGCTGGCCACGGCGTTCTGCGCGCCGGAGTTCACGGTCGCGGAGCTGCGGCGGGTGTACGAGCTGGTCTGGGACACGCGGCTGGACCCGCGCAACTTCCACCGCAAGGTGACCGGCGCCGAAGGCCTGCTGGAGCCGACCGGTCGCACGACCACCCGCGACGGCGGGCGGCCCGCGCAGCTGTACCGGCGCGGGAAGGCGGAACTGCTGTACCCGCCGATGCTGCGCGCGTGAGCAGTCTGCCGGGGGCGGGATGGTCGTCCTGCGGCTGGTGGTCAAGCGGCGCGGGTGGGGGTCAGCCGCCGGGCGGCGGTGACCAGGGGCAGCAGGCGCGTGCCGAAGTTGCGGATCGCCAGGCCGCCGCGGGTGGCCGGGATGAGCAGGGCCGCCGCCGTGGACACGGTGCGCTGCTTGGGTTCCACCAGCTTCCGGTGCGCCGCCTCGTACCGGCGGAACGCCGCGGCCGGGTTGCCCGGGGTCCGGCCCAGCTCCGCCGCCAGGGTGTACGCGCCGGCCATCGCCAACGTCGAGCCGTCGCCGAACAGGGACACGCACGACGCCGCGTCGCCGGCCAGCGCGATCCGTCCGGACGACCAGCCGGCCATCGTCACCCGGCTCACCGAATCCAGGTACAGGTCGCCGGCCTCGCGCACGCGCTCCAGCAGCTCCGGCACGCGCCAGCCGGCGCCCTCGTACGCCTCGGCGAGCATCCGCTTGTGCAGTACCACGTCCCGGTGGTCGAACCCCGGGACCGCCGCGCCGCGGAACAGGAACGCGGCGATCGCGCGGCCGCGCGACGGGTGCACCGCCACCGCCCGGCCGGGCGAGTTGTACATCACCAGCTCGGTGCGGTCGGCGGGCGGCTCGGCCAGCGGCAGCGTCGCGACGTAGACGCCCATGTGCTCGACGAACGCGTGCTCCGGCCCGAACGCCAGCCGCCGCACGCCCGAGTGCAGGCCGTCGGCGCCGAGCACCAGGTCGAAGCGCCGGGGAGCGCCCCGCTCGAACGTGACGTCGACGCCGCCGGCGTCCTGGTCCAGCTCGGTGATCGAGTCGTGGAAGACGAACTCCGCGTCCTCCCGCGCGGCTTCGTACAGGATCGCGGCGAGGTCGGTGCGCGGCAGCTCGATGCCGCTGCCGCCGCTCATCGCGACGCGGCCGGTCCGGCGCCCGGCGTCGTCGACGAACTTCAGCGACGTCACGGCGGTGCTCGCCGCGCGCAATTCGGCGGTGATGCCCATCCGGTCGGCGACGCGCGAGGGCGGCCCGCGGACGTCGACCGGGCTCCCGCTCGAGCGCAGCCCGGCGGCGCGCTCGACGACGGTCGGCCGGAAACCCGCGCGCGCCAGCCAGTACGCCAGCGTCGGCCCGGCGACGCCCGCGCCGGAGATCAGCACGGTCTGCTCGGTCATGGTGAAACCCCCATCGAAGTACTGACCATCGGTCAGTCCCGACCGTACGCTCCTGTCCACCGGTCAGGCAACCGGCTAGGCTCGGGCGATGACCGACGACACCCGCGCCCGGATCCTGCGCGCCGCGCTCGAGGAGTTCTCCGAGCGCGGCTTCCACGCGGTGTCGGTCCGGGAACTGGCCGAACGCGTCGGCGTCACGAAAACCGCGGTGCTGTACCACTTCCCCGGCAAGGCGGACATCGTGACGGCGCTGGCCGAGCCCCTGCTGGCCGACCTCGAAGCGGCCATGACGAAGGCCGCGGACGCCGCCGACCCGCGCGCCGCGGCGATCGAAGGACTGCTCGACGTGTGGCTGAGCCACCGCTACCTGCTCCGGATGAACCTGCGCGACCTCGGGCTCACCGCGTCGAAGGCGGTGTTCGACCGCTTCCGCGACGGCATGCTCACGGCGAACCACCTGGTGGCGGGCCCGGACGCGGACCTGCCCGGCCGGGTCCGCGCGGCGCAGGCGATCGCGATGCTCAGCGACCCGGTGGTGCTGTTCGCCGACGCGCCGGCGGACGAACTGCGCGCGGCCGTCCTCGACGGCGTCGACCGGCTGTACGCGCTCGCCGAACCGGAGGCCAGGCCCCGCGGCCGCCGCGGCAGGCCGCCGGTGATGAGCCCGGAGACGATCGAGGCGGCCCGCCGGCTCTACGACGCGGGACACGCGCCGGCCGACATCGCGACGGCGCTCGGCGTCTCCCGCGCCACGATCTACCGGCACCTGCCGGGCGCGGAATAATGAGACGCATTAATGAGACTTATTGAGACGTGACCTCGATCGACGGCAATTGCGCAAGCTGGGCGGGTGTCAGCTTCGACGCCGCCGCGAAGACTTTCTGCTGGTGGTCCTTGATCCGCTCGTCCACCAGCCGGCTCAGCTCGAAGGCCAGCCGGCCGGTCTGCTTCACCGTGACGTCGTCCACCAGCGGCCGCGCGGACGACGTGATGACCACGCCCGAGGCTTCTCCCGTCGGGGATTGGGCGACGCCCACCGCGTAGGCCTCGCGCGGGTTGACCGGACCGTCGATCGAGAAGTCGCGGATCCGGCCCAGCAGCGCGTGCCACTCGGCGACTTCGCCCGGAACGCCGGTGGCCGTGACGTCGTCGACCGTCAGGTGCAGGCCGCGGTCACCGGTGCGGAAGCAGCGGGCGTAGGAGTTGAGCGCCGACACCCACAGCGCCTCGACGAGCACCGCGTCGACCCGCGGGCGGCCCAGCTCGGCCACCAGCCGTTCGCAGCATTCGAGGGTGAACTGCAGATCGTCGAAGAGCGCGACGAGATCGGCCAGGCCCAGCGCACCGGGCGTGGTGAGCTGCCGGGCGCTCGTGGGGGTCGTCGTGGAACGGGTCATCCGGGACGCTCCTGTCGGCGGTCGGACCTCCACGACACCGCATCCGGGAGCGTCCCGGGGTCTCAATTTGCGACACCACCCGCCACGGGCCGGAAGGACAGGGTGAACGACGTCTTCTGCGGCACCAGCCGGTACGCCGGCAGCACGCCGGGCCCGCAGGCGGCCGTGCCGAGGCCGTGCTGGGCCGCGTCCAGCGTCAGGTACACCAGGGAGCCCGACTCCAGCTCGTCGGTGTGCCGCGCCGCCTCCAGGGCCGCCGCCGTCCAGCGGCGAGCCGTGAAGCCGAACACCGGGTCGCCGTCGATGCGGAGGCCCGTCCCGTCGGGGGTGGTCAGCCGGGCCCAGCGCACGTCCGTCCGGTGGCCGTTCTCCTGGGGGAAGACGTAGGGCGTCTGCAGGCCGTCGACGCTGCTGGAGAACCGCCCGATCCGCACCGCCTGTCTGCTGTCCGGGTACGCCTCGCCGGGGCCGCCGCCGAACCACTCGGCCGAGCCGAACGTGCCCGGCACCGCCATCGTCAGGCCGAGCCGGGGGAGGGTGCCGGGGAACTCGCCGTCGGGGGTGACGTCCACGCGCAGCCGCAGGCCGCCGTCGAACGCCGTCCACGTGTAGTCGGTGAACAGGCCGAACGGCTGCGCGGGCGGGGCGACCCGGGTGTGCACCACCAGCTCGTCGCCGTCGGCGTCCACCGCGATCACCCGGTGCTGCATCCGGTGCAGCCCCGCCGCCCGCCACTGCGACGCTTCGGACGGCCCCGGCGACGAGCCCCGGTCGTTGTCCGTCGTGGCGCGCCAGACGTCCAGCCGGGGCCCTCGCAGCGGATGCCCGTCGAGCGTCGTCAGCGTGCCCGTCGCCGCGTCGAACTCGCCCGCGCCGAGGACGAGCCGTCCGGACGTGCGGAACACCGGACCCCGCGCCGGCGGCACCGGCCGGGCGGGAGCCGGCGAAACCGGCAGCTGGCCCCAGCCGACGACATGGCCGGCGGGAGCCCACGCCGTTTCGGCCGTCAAAGACGCCGTGACGGTCAGCCACGACTCGCCGCGGGTCGGCGGCAACGGCGGCAGCGGCACCGAAACGCTGTGTCCGGAGTGGACGATCGGGACGTCGATAATGCCTTGGCCGACGGCGATTCCCTCGTCCTCGAGCACCCAGGCGAACGTCAGGTGCCCGGTGTCGACGAAGTCGTAGTGGTTCGAGACGCGGATGCCGGACGCGTCGGCGTCGATCCGGACCGGCTCGATGATCTTCGCGAACTCCGTCAGCCCCGGCGACGGCGTCCGGTCCGGGAAGAGCAGGCCGTCGATGACGAAGTTGCCGTCGTGGATCGGCTCGCCGAAGTCGCCGCCGTAGGCGAAGTGTCCCGGTGCCGCCAGGCCGTGGTCGATCCACTCCCACACGAAGCCGCCCTGGCAGTTCGGGTACCGCTCGAACAGCTCGCGGTACTCGAGCAGCCCGCCCGGCCCGTTGCCCATCGCGTGCGCGTACTCGCACAGGATGAACGGCAGATCGCGGCGACGCTCGTTGTCGTCCTCGCGGCGCCCGATCCGCTCCACTTCGGACGGTGTGGCGTACATGCGGCTGTGGACGTCCACATAGGCGCACTCGTGGTCGCCTTCGTAGTGCACCGGCCGGCTCGGGTCGCGCTCGTGCACCCACTCCGCCATCCGCGCCAGGTTGTCACCGGTGTGACTCTCGTTGCCCAGGGACCAGAGGATCACGCTGGGCCGGTTCTTGTCCCGCTCCACCGTGCGGCGCACCCGGTCGAGGCAGGCGTCCGTCCACATCGGCTCGGCGCTCGGGTTCCGGTCCCACCCGAGCGGCCCGAATCCGTGGGTCTCCAGGTCGCACTCGTCGATCACCCACAGGCCGTACTCGTCGCACAGCTCGAGGAACGCGGGATCAGGCGGGTAGTGGCTGGTCCGGACGGCGTTGACGTGGTGGCGCTTCATGAGCAGGACGTCGGCCAGCGCGGTCTCCCGCGACACGACCCGCCCGGTCCGCGGGTCGTGCTCGTGCCGGTTCACCCCGCGCAGCAGGATGCGCCGCCCGTTGACCTTGAGCTGCCCGTCTTCGATCGTCACGGTCCGGAACCCGATCCGCACCGGCACGCGTTCGGCCACCGTGGACAACGCGCCCTCGTAGAGCCGCGGTGTCTCGGCGCTCCACGGCTGGACGGGCAGTTCGAGGGGCTCCCCGGCCGGGTGCCCGGCGACGCCGAGCGCCGGGATGTCCAGCACGACGTCCGGGCCGGTGTCCACCCGGACCGTGCCCAGCCCGGTCGTGTGGTCGTAGTCCGCGTGGACCCGGTAGTCGCCGATGCCGCCCGCCGGCCGGGCGAGCAGCGTCACCGCGCGGAAGATCCCGGACAGCCACCACATGTCCTGGTCTTCGAGGTAGCTGCCGGCCGACCACTGGTGCACGCGCACCACCAGGACGTTGTCCCGCGGCCGCAGCAGCGCGCCGACCTCGAACTCCGCCGGCAGCCGGCTGCCCTTCGTGACGCCGAGTTCGGTGCCGTTGAGCCAGATGCGGCCGCACGAGTCGATCCCGTCGAAGCGCAGCAGAGACGACCCGGGAGGCCAGCCGGCGGGCAGGTCGAACCGCAGCCGGTGGTCACCGGTCGGGTTCTCCGACGGCACGTGCGGCGGGTCGACCGGGAACGGGTAGTGCACGTTCGTGTAGGCGGGCTTGCCGTGCCCGTGCAGCTGCCACAGCGACGGCACCGGCAGCTCGTCCCACGCGGAGTCGTCGAACCCGGGATCGGCGACGTCCGGGGGAGCGGCGGCGAGGCTCGGCGACAGGCGGAACCGCCAGGCGCCGGTCAACGACAGCGCCGGCGCGTCGGAGCCGAAGGCCGCGCGCGGGGCCACCGAGCCGTAGCCGGGGCCCGGGTCGTCGACGTACGCCATGCCACCTCCCGTGAGCGTTCCCGTGAACGTTCACGGGAGTAGCCGCAGTCTGCGGACCGCCCGCCCGGCGTGTCAAGGGATCAGGCGGATTCCCGCAGGTGGAGCCCGGCGCGGACGACCAGCTCGCCGGGTTCGAGGGGCGCGGCACCGGTCACGAGCCGCGCCGCCTGCTCGACGGCCAGCGCGCCGAGCGCGCGGGTGTCGATGGCGACGCTGGAGAGCTCCGGGTCGACGAGGGTGCCGAGGGCGAGCCCGTCGAAGCCGATCACCGCGAGGTCGTCCGGGACGCGCAGGCCGAACCGGCGGGCCTCCCGCAGGGCACCGATGGCGATCACGTCGTTGAAGGCGAACACCGCGGTGACGTCGGGGTGGGCGGCGAGCAGGCTCGCGAGGGCCGCGCCCCCGCCGTCGACGGTCTGGGCGGCGCGCGCGATCCACCCGGGCGCGAGGGCGATGCCGTGCTCGGCGGCGGCCCGGCGGAACCAGAGCTGGCGGACGCTGGGCTCGGGCCGGTCGTCGTCGAGCATCCCGATCCGCCGGTGCCCGCGCCCGGCGAAGTGGGCGACGGCCTCGCGGACGCCGTCCTCGCCGTCGATCGAGATGCCGCTGAACCGCGGCAGGCGCGGCTCGCGGCCGACCAGCACCACCGGGATCCCGGGGGTGAACCGGTCGAGGTCCTCCTCGGACCGGCTGAAGTAGCCGACGACGGCGTCGACCTGGGTGCCGATGACCCGGAGCGTGGCCAGCTCCTGCTCGTCGTCGCCGGCGGTGTCGTAGACGACGACGTGCCAGCCGCGCGCCCGGGCGGCCGCCAGCGCCCCGGAGGCGACTTCGGTGAAGAAGGGGTTGAGCAGGTCGGGCACGACCAGGCCGATGGTGGTGGTGTCCGGCCGGACCAGGCCGCGGGCGAACCGGCTCGGCCGGTACCCCAGCTCGCGGGCGGCGTCGAGGACGCGCTGCTTGGTCGAGCCGTCGATCTCGGCCTTGTCGTTCAGCGCGCGCGACACGGTCTGCCGAGAGACCCCGGCCGAGCGGGCGACGTCGTGGATCGTCACCCGACGGGGTTCCGTGCTGCTCGAGGACACCGCGCACCTCCTGGGGCACGAGTATGCCCGCCCGGGCCGGGAGGTCCGCAACCGGCGCGTGCCCGGAGGCCGCCACCGCGGGAGCGACCGGCCTGTGGGTGCCATCGGCGTCGACTGTCCACTTCGGCCACCGCGCCGGCCCTGTCAAATCGAAACCGGGCGGCACCAACGAAAGCGGGTGGTGATCTCCGGCACACCTTAAGTCTTCCTTAGCCTGCTTGGTGACTTGCCGCACAGCCTCTAGCGTCTGGCAACCATGGATTCCTCGCTCCTCACCGAAAAAGGTGAAAGCTACTCGAAAGCACTGGGCAACCGCCAAGTGCAGATGATCGCCATCGGCGGCGCGATCGGCGTCGGGCTGTTCCTCGGCGCCGGCGGCAAGCTGCACCAGGTCGGCCCGTCGCTGATCCTGTCCTACGCGGTCTGCGGGGTGGCCGCCTACTTCGTGATGCGCGCGCTCGGCGAGCTCGTCCTGCACGAGCCCAGCTCCGGCAGCTTCGTCACCTACGCGCGGAAGTTCATCGGCCCGTGGGCCGGGTTCGTGTCGGGCTGGATGTACTGGGTGAACTGGGCCATGACCGGGATCGCGGAGATCACCGCGGTCGCGATCTACGTCCACAAGTGGCTGCCGGACGTGCCGCAGTGGATCACCGCGCTGGTCGCACTCGGCGTGCTGCTCGCGGTGAACCTGCTGAGCGTCAAGCTGTTCGGCGAGCTGGAGTTCTGGTTCTCGGTGGTCAAGGTGCTGGCCATCGTCGTCTTCCTGGTCACCGCGCTCGGGCTGGTCCTCACCAGCGCCGACATCGGCGGCACGCCCGCCGGCGTGCACAATCTGACCGGCCACAGTGGATTCTTCCCGGCGGGCGTCGGCATCGCGCTGATGACGCTGCAGGCGGTCATCTTCGCCTATTCGGCCATCGAGGTCGTCGGCATCGCGGCCGGCGAGACGAAGGACGCCCGCAAGGTGCTGCCGAAGGCGATCAACGGCGTGGTGTGGCGGATCGGCGTCTTCTACGTCGGTTCGGTGCTGATGCTGGCGATGCTGCTGCCCTGGCCGTTCTACAACGGCGACGAGAGCCCGTTCGTGACGGTGTTCAGCCGCCTCGGCATCCCGGGCATCGGTGACGTCATGAACGCGGTCGTGCTGACCGCGGCGCTCTCCAGCGTCAACTCCGGGCTCTACTCGACCGGCCGGATCCTGCGCTCGCTGGCCGAGAAGGGCGAGGCGCCGTCGTTCGTCAGCCGGATGAGCAGCCGCCACGTGCCCTACGGCGGCATCCTGTTCACCTCGGTCGCCTACCTGCTCGGCGTGGTGCTGAACTACCTGGTGCCCAAGGACGCGTTCGACATCGCCATCGCGATCGCCTCGCTCGGGGTGATCACGACGTGGGCGACGCTGGTGTTCTGCCAGCTGCGCCTGCGCCAGGCCGCGCTGCGCGGCGAACTGGAGCGCCCGTCCTACCGGATGCCGTGGGCGCCGTACTCGGGCTGGGCGACGCTGGCGTTCCTGGTGCTGGTGGTCGTCCTGATGGGCTTCTCCGACGGCGCGGAGAAGATCGCGTTCTACTCGATCCCGGTGCTGGCCGTGGTTCTCGCGGTGGGCTGGCGGTTCGTGGCGAAGCGGCGGGAACCCGCGGCTCAGCGCAGGTAGTTGTAGACGCTGGCCCGGGAGATCCCGAGCAGGTCGGTCAGCGCCGGCACCGCGTTCTTCAGCTCCAGGAACCCGCGTTCCTTGAGCGTCCGGACGAGGTCCTTCTTGGCGGCGGCCGGCAAGCCGCGCGGGGTGTGGCCGCGCTCGGTCGCGTAGTCCTCGACCAGCGCGCGCAGCTCGTCGCCGGTGCGGGCCCGCAGCGACTCGGCCAGCGGGGCCGGTTCGTCGGTGCGGGCCAGCCGCGTCAGGGCGCGGGCCGCGGAGCCGAGCAGCGAGACGTCGAGGTTGAGGCACAGCGCCGCGACGTACTCGCCGCTCGCGTTGCGGATGCCGATCGACGTGCTCTTCGCCGGCCGGCCGTCCGGGAAGCGGTTCGGGTAGTTCTGGAGCACGTCCGGGAAACCGGGGTCGGCGATCCGGGCCAGGCCGAGTTCGGTCGCCGGGTCGCCGACGGCGCGCCCGGACAGGCCGCCTTCGATCGCGCGCACGGCGTGGGCCGGGTCGCGCAGGTCGTGCAGCACGACCTCGCACAGCCCCGGGAACATCCGGCCCACGGCGTGGGCGATCTTCTCGGCTTCGCGCAGCAGGAGCTCGTCCTCGGTCATCCGATCAGCTCCCGCAGCTTGTCGGCCGCCTTCAGCCCGGACCCGGTGAGGACGACGACAGTGGTTTCGCCGGGCCGGATCGCGCCGCGTTCGCGGAAGACGTCGATCGCCGCGGCGGCGGTCGCGCTGGTCGGTTCCGCGTAGAGGCCGAGCGACGCCAGCCGGCGGGCCGCGGCGGCGATGGCACCCTCCTCGATCGCGACGGTGTCGCCGCCGGACCGGCGGATCGCCGCGACGACCTCGGGCAGGCGGACCGGCTTCCGGATGGCGGTCCCCTCGGCGACGGTCGGGGCGAACGGCGGCGGCTGCCGGTCGTGGAAGGCGGCGTCGACGGGGGAGCAGTTGCGCGGCTGGGCGACCAGCAGGCGCGGCCGCCGGGTGATCGACCCGGCGGCCAGCAGCTCGCCGAACCCCAGGTCGCAGCCCAGCACGATGCTGCCGGCCCCGGCCACGGTGACGACGGCGTCCGGCGCGCGGAAGCCGAGGTCCTCCCACAGTTCGTACGCCAGCGTCTTGGTGCCCTGCAGGAAGAAGGGGTGCCAGTTGTGGCTGGCGTAGGTGGTCCGCGCCGAGCGGCGGACGGCCTCGGCGGCGGTGTCGTCGCGCGTGCCGGGGACCAGTTCGACGTCGGCGCCGTACGCGCGGGCCTGCAGAACCTTCGCCGGTGACGTCCCTTCCGGCGCGAGCACGGTGGTCGCGATGCCGGCCGCGGCGCTGTAGGCCGCGACCGACGAGCCGCCGTTGCCGGAGCTGTCCTCCAGCAGCCGCGTGACCCCGGCGCCGGCCAGCGCGGAGATCAGCACGCTGGAGCCGCGGTCCTTGAAGCTGCCGGTCGGGCTGAACCACTCGAGCTTGAACCGCACGTCACCCTCGCCCCACGGCCGCGGGACCAAGGGCGTGCAGCCCTCGCCGAGCGAGACCGGACGCATATCGCCGGGCAGAGCGGCCCGGTACCGCCAGAGCGACCGGACGCCGGTGTCGACGTCGCCGGGGGTGAGACCGGTCAGCGGGGCGACGGTCAAGGGCGCGCCGTCGTCGCCGCGCCACCGCAGCGGGTCGCCCGGGTAGCGCGTCCCCGACCGCTCGTCGGCGTACCAGTACTCCACGACCACCTCCGTGCTTGGACAGACAGTCCAAGTGTAGACGCAGTGTCCATCATTACCGGTGAGTATGCGAATCGCGTTCAGCTTCTTCTAAGGAAAATCTGTCACCGGAGAGTGGAAAATTCTTGGCGGCCGAGCTGGGGCGAGGGGAGTGGAGGTACCGATGGTGTCCGGCTGAATACCCGGAGTCGTGCTGGTGGGCCTGCCGCGGCCCGCGCGCGGCCGGGGCGGGTGAGGTCGCGTGAGCACGACGAATCCGGGACATTCGGGAATCCACAGTGGACGCTCGGGTTCCGGTGAGGCCAATCGGGCGGGGCCGGGCACTACTTTCGGCTGTGGGTAAAAATGCCGGGAGAATAGCGGACGCGCAATCCGGAATTCCGGGGATTCCGGATTGCGGGAGGAGTTCGTTCGTCGTGGCGGTTTTTACCGGCACGGCGCTTTGTGGTGCGCGCCGGAAACGACGGGACCGCCGGACGTCGTGGTCCGGTGTGGTCAGTCACACTGCGTCCGCCGGGTGAGAACGCTTGCCCCATCTGGTGGTGTGTGCCAAGTGGACCGCAGGTCGGGCCGTCCCGACCCGCGGAACGTGACGGCGGCGTTAAATTCTTGCGTCTTCCGGCTGGTCGATCCCGAATTTTCTGAACCTGCACGACGAAATCGCGGTGGGTTGTTGACGGCGGCGGTGCGAACCCGCTTAAGTACTCCCCGTTGCCATCACCCTTTCGTGCGTAGCGGGAGTTCCCATGCGTGTCCCGAAAGCCGACCGCGGATCGGCCGGCCTGATCGTCGCCGTGTCTCCGGTGCGGTGGCCGTCGGCTCGCGCGGTCGCCGCCGCCGCGCGCGGAGGCGGGCTCGGTGTCCTCGACCTGACCGGCGGCGCGGCCGCCGCGGACGAGCTCGCGCTGCTCACCGAGTGGGGCGTCCCGGACTACGGCGTCCGGCTGGCCGGCCCGGTCGCCGAGCTGCCCGAAGCCGCGACGACCGTGTTGCTGACCGAAGATTCCGCGTGCACCGCGCGGGACTTCCCGGACCGCCGGGTGCTGGCCGAAGTGACCAGCCGGGCGTCGGCCGCGCGAGCCGTCGACGGCGGGGCGCACGGCCTGATCGCGCGCGGGCACGAATGCGGCGGCCGGACCGGCAAGCTGAGCACGTTCGTGCTGCTCCAGGCCCTGCTCGAGAACTTCGCCGTGCCGGTGTGGGCGGCGGGCGGGATCGGCCCGCACACCGCGGCCGCCGCGATCGCGGGCGGTGCCGCCGGGGTCGTCGTCGACACGCAGCTCGCCCTGCTGCCGGAAGCCGAACTGCCCTCGGCGCTCACCCGTGCCCTCACCGGGCTGGACGGTTCCGAGACCACCGTCGTCGACGGCGTCCGCCGCCTCGTACGGCACGGCTGCGAGCCGCTCGAAGCCGGCCAGGACGTCTTCCTCGCGACCCGGTTCCGCGACCGGTGGGGAACCGTGACCGCGGCGGTGCGCGGCTTGGCCGACGCCATCGGCGACGCCCTGCGCGTCGAGACCCCCGTGCTCGGCCCCGGCAGCGCGGGCAGCCGCGCGCTCGGCACGGCGCTGCCGGTCGCGCAGGGACCGATGACCCGCGTCAGCGACCAGCCCGCGTTCGCCGCCGCGGTGGCCGGGGGCGGCGCCCTCCCGTTCATCGCGCTGGCCCTGTCCGGTCCGGACCAGACCCGCGATGTCCTGGAACGCACCCGGGAAGCCGTCGGCGCCGCGCCGTGGGGCGTCGGCGTCCTCGGCTTCGCCGCCGAAGACGTCAAAGCCGCGCAGCTGGCGGTGATCCGCGAGCTGCGGCCCACGCACGCCATCATCGCCGGCGGCCGTCCGGCGCAGGCCGCGGCGCTGGAAGAGGCCGGGATCTCGACGTTCCTCCACGTGCCCTCGCCGGGGCTGCTCAAGCAGTTCCTCGAAGCCGGAGCCCGCAAGTTCGTCTTCGAGGGCTCGGAATGCGGGGGCCACGTCGGCCCGCGCACCAGCTTCCCGCTGTGGGAGGCGCAGCTCGGCGTCCTCGCCGACTTCGTCGCGGCCACGCCGGACGCGGCCCCGGACCTGCAACTGCTGTTCGCGGGCGGGATCCACGACGAGCGGTCGGCCGCGATGGTGGCCGCCCTCGCCGCGCCGGTGGCCGCGCGCGGCGCCGCGATCGGCGTGCTGATGGGCACCGCCTACCTCTTCACCCGCGAGGCCGTCGACGCCGGCGCCGTGCTCCCGCTGTTCCAGCGCAGCCTGCTCGGCGCCGAGCACACCGACCTCCTGGAGACCGCGCCGGGCCACGCCACCCGGTGCGTCCGCAGCCCGTTCACCGAGGAGTACGCCGCCATCAAGGCCGCGCTCGCCCAGCAGGGCGTGCCCAGCCGGGACGCCTGGGAACGGCTGGAGCAGCTGAACGTCGGCCGGCTTCGCCTGGCCAGCAAGGGCATCGAGCGCGTCGGCGCCGAGCTGCGTGCCGTCGGCGAGGACCGGCAGCTCGCCGAAGGCATGTTCATGGCGGGCGAGGTCGCCGTGCTGCGTTCGGCCGTCACGACGATCGCCGACCTGCACACCGCGGTCGGCGAAGGGGCGAACGCGGTCCTGCGCGAGCGGGCGGCCGCCTTCGCCGTGGCGGCACCCGAGCCACCGGCGCCCGCGCCGCTCGACATCGCGATCGTCGGGATGGCGTGCATGTTCCCGCAGGCCCCGGACCTGGCGACGTTCTGGGCGAACGTCCTGGCCGGTGCGGACGCGGTCACCGAGGTGCCGCCGCAGCGCTGGGACACCTCGCTCTATTACGACGCGGGCGGCCAGGGCGAGAAGACGCCGTCGCGTTGGGGCGGGTTCCTGCCCGAGATCGGCTTCGACCCGCTGAAGTACGGCATCCCGCCGTCGTCGCTGGCCAGCATCGAACCGGTGCAGCTGCTGGCCCTGGAGGCGGCGCACCGCGCGCTGGTGGACGCCGGGTACGAGGACCGCCCGTTCGACCGGGCCCGGACGTCGGTCGTGTTCGGGGCCGAGGCGGGCAGCGACCTGTCGAACGCGATGTCCCTGCGGACCGTGCTGCCGTCCTATGTGGGCGAACTGCCGTCCGCATTGGACGACCAGCTCCCGCGGATCACCGAGGACTCCTTCCCCGGCGTGCTGGCCAACGTCATCGCCGGCCGGATCGCCAACCGGCTCGACCTGGGCGGCGCGAACTACACCGTGGACGCCGCGTGCGCGTCGTCGCTGACCGCCGTCGACGTCGCCTGCAAGGAGCTGACGGCCGGCACGAGCGACCTCGTGCTCTGCGGCGGCGCCGACCTGCACAACGGCATCAACGACTACCTGCTGTTCGCCTCGGCGCACGCGCTCTCGCCGACCGGCCGTTCGGCGACCTTCGACAGCGCGGCCGACGGCATCGCGCTCGGCGAAGGCGTCGCCTGCGTCGCCCTGAAGCGGCTCGCCGACGCCGAGCGCGACGGCGACCGCGTCTACGCCGTGATCAAGGGCGTCGGGGCGGCGTCGGACGGCCGCGCGCTGGGACTCACGGCGCCCCGGCCGGAAGGCCAGCACACCGCACTGACCCGCGCCTACCGCAACGCCGGTGTCTCGCCCGCGCGCGTCGGGCTGGTGGAGGCGCACGGCACCGGGACCGTCGTGGGCGACCGGACCGAGCTGGGCACGCTGACCAAGGTGTTCACCGAGGCCGGCGCCGCCCCCGGCGGCTGCACGATCGGGTCGGTGAAGTCCCAGATCGGGCACACCAAGTGCGCGGCGGGACTGGCCGGGCTGATCAAGACCGCGCTGGCGCTGCACACCGGCGTCAAGCCGCCGACCCTGCACCTGTCGTCGCCGAACCCCGCGTGGGACGCCTCGACGAGCCCGTTCGTGTTCCAGACGGCCCCGCAGCCGTGGGCCGCGCCGGCGGGCGAGCGGATCGCCGGGGTGAGCGCGTTCGGCTTCGGCGGCACGAACTTCCACGTCGTGCTCGGCGCGCACGACGGCGTCCCGCCCGCGCTGTCCGCCGACGAGTGGCCGGCCGAGCTGTTCCTCTTCGGCACGGACGCGGCGGTTCGCGACCTGCTGGCGCTGGCTTCCGACGTCCCGGCGGGACAGCAGCCGTGGCGGCTGCGGGACCTCGCCCTTTCCGCGACGCTGCGAGCGCAGGGCCGGCCGGTCCGCCTCGCGGCCGTGGCGTCCACTGTGGACGAGTTGACCGGGTTGCTGCGAAAGGCACTCGCGGGCGAGGACGCCCCCGGCCTGTACCGCGCCGGCGACGCCGAGCCGGGTGCGGTGGCGGTGCTGTTTCCCGGCCAGGGCAGCCAGCGGCCGGGCATGTTCGCCGAGCTGTTCGTCGCCTTTCCCGAGCTGCAGCGGTACCTGCGGCTGGACCCGCCGACCGCCGACGTCGTGTTCGGCCCGGCGGTGTTCGACGAGCCCGCGCGGCAGGCCCTCGCCGGCCGCGTCACCGACACCCGCGTCGCCCAGCCCGCGCTCGGCCTCACCGGCCTGGCCGCGTTCCGGCTGCTCACCCGCGCCGGCGTCCGGCCCGCGATGCTCGGCGGCCACAGCTACGGCGAGCTGACGGCCCTGGCCGCGGCGGGAGCGTTGACGCCGGAAGCCCTGCTGCACGCCAGTCATGCCCGGGCGGCGGCCATCCTCGGCGCCACCCCGGCGGACGACCCGGGCGCGATGGCCGCGGTTTCGGCGTCGGCTGCCGCGGTCGGCTCGGTGCTCGCCGGGTCCGCGGTGGTGCTCGCCAACCACAACTCTCCCGCGCAGACGGTGATCTCCGGCCCGACCGCCGACGTCGAAGCCGCGATCGCGCAGCTGCGCGCGGCGGGGTTCGGCGCCAAGCGGATCCCGGTCGCGTGCGCGTTCCACAGCCCCCTGGTCGCGGCGGCGGGGGAGACGTTCGGCCGCGACCTCGACGCGCTCGGCGTCGTCCGGCCCGCCGTCCCGGTCTACGCGAACCGGACCGCGGCGCCGTACCCGGAGTCCCCGGCCGAAATCCGCGGCGAGCTGGCCGCGCAGGTGGGCTCGCCGGTCCGGTTCGTCGAGCAGATCGAGGCGATGTACGCGGCCGGCGCGCGGGTGTTCGTCGAGGCCGGACCGGGCGTGGTGCTGGCGAGGCAGGTCGGCGCGATCCTCGGTGACCGGCCACACCGGACGGTCGGGTTCGAGCAGCCGGGCCGCCGCGGCCTGCCGGGCTTCCTGGCCGCGCTCGCGCAGCTGGCGGTCGCCGGGGTCGACGTCGAGACGGGCTGGCTGTTCCGCGGCCGCGACGCGGTCGACGCGGCTTCCGTCCCGCGGCCCAAGCGTCCCGGGTGGACGGTCGACGGCCACCTCCTCCGCACCGCGGACGGTGCCATCCCGGCGGGGGCGCTGCGACCGGCTTCGCGCGTCTCGCTCGAGTCCTCGGTCGCGGTGCCGGAGTCGACCGCGGAAGCCATGGTCACCGACTTCCTGCGGACGAGCCGGGAGATGATCGCCGCCCAGCGGGACGTGCTGCTGGGGTACCTCGGCAGTGAGGCGCCCGCCGTCGTGTCGGCGCCCGTGCCGGTGCCGGTGCCGGTCGTCGAGGCGCTTCCGGTGGTGGCGGCGCCGGCCGAGCGGCCGGTGCTGGAGACGATCGTCGAGGTGATCGGGGAGCGGACCGGGTATCCGGTGGAGATGATCGAGCCGGACCTCGACCTGGAAGCCGACTTGAGCGTGGACTCGATCAAGCGGGCGGAGATCGCGGGCGAGCTGGCCACCCGGCTGGGCCTGGCCGGCGGTGACGTCGAGGAGTTCGCGAAGGCCCGCACGGCGGCGGCGATCGCGGACCTGGTCGGCGCACAGCGCCCCAATGTGGCCTTGGTTGCGTCAGACGCACCCAATGTGGCCTTCGGTGCGTCTGACGCACCGAAGGCCACATTGGGGCGCTCGGTTCTGGAGACCGTGGTCGAGGTGATCGGGAACCGGACCGGGTATCCGGTCGAGATGATCGAGCCGGACCTCGACCTCGAAGCCGACCTGAGCATCGACTCGATCAAGCGCGCCGAGATCGCGGGTGAACTGACGGTTCGCCTCGGCGAAGGTGACGTGGAGGAACTCGCCAAGGCTCGCACGGCCGCGGGGATCGCGGAGATGCTCACTGCGGAATCCTCGACCGGACGCGCGGCGCAGGCGGCGGTCGGCGAGTCCTCCGTCGACCACTCCGGACCGCAGCCGGTCATCGTCGCTCCGAAGCGGTACGTCATGTCCGAAGTGGACCTCGCTCCCGCCACCACCCCCGACATCGCCGGGAGCCGGTTCCTCGTGCTCGGCTCCGGTCCCCGTGCCGAAGGCGTCCGTGCCGAACTCGCCGCCCACGGTGCCGACGCCGAACTCGGCGACGGCGTCCAAGCCGGCTTCGACGGCTATCTCCACCTGCCCGACGGCGATCCCGTCCTGCCCGCCGCCTTCCCCCTCTACCAGGCCGTCCTCGCGCAGAACCCCCGCTGGCTGCTCACCGCCGGCCCCGGCGAAGGCCTCCGCGGCTTCTACCGCAGCGTCTCCCGCGAGTACCCCGGCACCCTCGCCCGGGTCGTCGAACACGCCGGTCCCGCGCACCTCGTCGCCGAGCTGTCCACTGTGGACCGTGAACCCGTCGTGCTCCGGGACGGCACGAACCGGCGCGGACTCGAACCCACCGAAGAGCCCCTCGGCGTCCTCGGCAGCAGCGGCGCGGGCCCGGCCGGCGACGGCGCCGCCGAAGCGGCCGCCATCGGCCTCGACCGGGACTCCGTCGTCCTGCTCGTCGGCGGTGCCAAGGGCATCACCGCCCGCTTCGCCACCACCCTCGCCGGCGCGACCCGGTGCCGCGTCGAACTGCTCGGCCGGACCCCCGTCCCGGCCGGCGAGGACGACTACCCGCGCGCCCCCGACGCCAAAGCACTGCGAGCAGCTCTCCTCGAAAAGGGACTGAAGAGCCCCGCCGAGATCGAGAAGACCGTCCGTCGCCTCCAGAGCGAACGCGAGGTCCGCGCGACGCTGAGCCGGCTCGAAGACCTCGGCAGCCGCGTCCGCTACCAGTCCGTCGACATGCTCGACGCCGAAGCCGTGCACCGGGCCGTCAAGGAGATCCACGCCGAGTACGGCCGCCTCGACGGCATCGTCTACGCCGCCGGCGTCATCGAGGACAAGCTCGTCGCCGACAAGACGTCCGAGTCGTTCGCCCGCGTCTACGGCACCAAGGTCGACGGCGCCCGGACGCTCCTCGAGGCCACCGCCGACCTGCCCGACGAACCGAAGTTCGTCGTGCTCTTCGGCAGTATCGCCGCGACGCTCGGCAACCGCGGCCAGTCGGACTACGCCGCCGCCAACGACGCCCTCGAGACGCTCGGCCGGCGGTGGCCCGCCGGCCGGACGGTGACCGTCCACTGGGGACCGTGGGCACCGACCGGCGACCACGGCGGCATGGTCACGCCCGCGCTGATGCGCGACTACGCCCGCCGCGGCATCGAGCTGATCGACCCCGACGAAGGCACCCTCGGCCTGCTGCGCGAACTCGCCTGGGGACGCCAGGACGTCTCCGCCGTCGTCCACACCGCTTCCGGGTGGTGACCGTGGTGACCGACACGCGCGTGGCCATCGTCGGGATGTCGGTGCTGCTGCCCGGCGCCCCGGACCTCGCGGCGTACTGGCGCAACCTCGTCGGCGGCGTCGACGCGATCACCGAAGTGCCGCCCGAGAAGTGGGACAGCCTCCACTACGCACCGGACGAGCGGCGCGCCGACCGCGTCTACTGCCGCCGCGGCGGGTTCGTCGACGAACTGGCCGAAGTGGACGTCACCGGCTTCGGGATCATGCCGAACTCGGTGCCCGCCACCGAACCCGACCAGCTGATCGCGCTGCGGGTCGCGGCGCAGGCCGTCGCCGACGCCGGTGGCCCGGACCGGCTGCCGCCGGATCGCACGAAGGTGGGGGTCGTCCTCGGCCGCGGCGGCTACCTGACGCCCGGGCTGGTCCGGCTCGACCAGCGCGTCCGGACCGCGAGCCAGCTCGTCCGCACGCTCGGGCAACTCCTGCCGGAACTCGGTGAAGACCGGCTCGACGCCGTCCGGCAGGCCTTCACCGACCAGCTCGGTCCGGAGGCGCCGGAGTCGGCGATCGGGCTGGTGCCCAACCTCGCCGCGTCCCGGCTGGCCAACCGCCTCGACCTGCGCGGCCCGGCGTACACAGTGGACGCCGCCTGCGCGTCGTCGCTGATCGCCGTCGACCACGCCGTGCGCGAACTCGCCTCCGGCCGCTGTGACGCCGTGCTCGCCGGCGGCGTCCACCACTGCCACGACATCACCTTCTGGAGCGTGTTCACCCAGCTCGGCGCGCTGTCGCCGTCCGAGCGGATCCGGCCGTTCCACCGCGACGCCGACGGCGTGCTCATCGGCGAGGGCACCGGCGTCGTCGTGCTCAAGCGCCTGGCCGACGCCGAACGGGACGGCGACCGCGTGTACGCCGTGATCACCGGTACCGGCGTCGCCTCCGACGGCCGGACCGCCAGCCTGGCCAACCCGGACTCCGGTGGCCAGGTCCGCGCGGTCCGCCAGGCCTGGGCCGCCGCCGGCCTCGACCCCGCGCAACCGGACTCGCTCGGGCTGCTGGAAGCGCACGGCACGGCGACCCCGGCCGGCGACGCGGCCGAACTCGCGACCCTGGAAGAGGTCTTCGGCCCTGCGGGCGCCGCGGTCCTCGGCTCGGTCAAGTCGATGATCGGGCACACGATGCCCGCCGCCGGCATCGCCGGGCTGGTCAAGGCAGCCCTGGCCGTGCACCACGGCGTCCTGCTGCCCACCCTGCACTGCGACGACCCGCACCCCGCGCTCGCCAGGACCCGGTTCTCCACTTTGGACACGGCGAAGGAGTGGGACGCGCCGGTGCGGCGGGCGGGGGTCAACGCGTTCGGGTTCGGCGGCATCAACGCGCACGTCGTCCTCGAACAAGTTCCCGGACGCGCGAAGCCGGTCGTCGTCCGGGAACCCGAACGCGTGCTGCGGCTCGCGGCCCGCAGCGTCGACGAGCTGCGCGAGCTGCTCGACCGGCCCGGACCGCGGGGGACCGGCGACGGGCCCGTCCGGCTCGGCGTCGTCGACCCGACCGAAAAGCGCATGGCGCTGGCCCGCAAGGCGGTCGGCCGCGGGAAGCCGTGGCGCGGTCGCAACGACGTCTGGTTCGCCGACCGCCCGCTGCTCGGCCCGGGCGGCGGCAAGCTCGCCTTCGTCTTCCCCGGCCTGGAGTCGGAGCTGACGCTCAACTGCGCCGACGTCGCGCGCCACTTCGGCCTGCCGTGGGACCACGGCGACGTCGAAATCGGCGACGTCGGCCGCCAGGGCACCGCGGTGTTCGAACTGGGCAGGCTGCTCGGCTCCGCACTCGAGCGGATGGGCGTCGTCCCGGACGCCGTGGCCGGGCACAGCCTGGGCGAGTGGACGGCGATGGCGGTCGCCGGCGTGCACGCCGAGGACGAGGTCGACGCGTTCCTCGCCGGGTTCGACCCGGACGCGCTCGTCGTCCCCGGCCTCGCCTTCGCCGCGATCGGCGCGCCCGCGCCCCGGGTGCTCGAAGAGCTGGCCGGGCGCACCGACGTCGTGCTCTCCCACGACAACTCGCCCAACCAGGCCATGATCTGCGGCCCCGCGGCGGCGGTCGAGACGCTAGTGACGGGCTTCCGGGACGCCGGGATCGTGGCCCAGGTGCTGCCGTTCCGCTCCGGGTTCCACACGCCGATGCTGCGCCCCTACCTCGGCCCGATCCGCGAGGCGGCGGCGCGGTTCACCCTGCACCCGCCGCGGGTGCCGCTCTGGTCGGCGACCACGGTGTCGGAGTATCCGGCCACCGAGGCGGGGATCCGCGAGCTGTTCGTCCGGCACCTGCTGGAGCCGGTCCGGTTCCGGCCGCTCGTGCGCGCACTGCACGCGGCCGGGGTCCGGGCGTTCGTGCAGGTCGGCGCGGGCCAGCTCGGCTCGCTGGTCGGCGACACCCTGCACGGCGAGGACCACCTGGTCGTGGCCGCCCACTCCGCACACCGGCCCGGCCTCGCCCAGCTGCGCCGCGTCGCGACCGCGTTGTGGGCCGACGGCCTCGACATCGACTTCACGCGCCTGCCCGGCGACCGCCCGGCCGCGCACAAGGCCGCCAAGCTGGATCTCGGCGGCCGGCTGATCTCCCTCGACGACGAGGTCCGCGCGCGCATCGCACTGCCCGCCGTCCGCAGGTCCACTGTGGACGAACTGGCCGCGAAGGGCCCGCTCGCCGCGGAGTTCGCGGCCCTGCTGGCCGACACCGCCGAGCTGGCGTCCACGGTGCTCGCCCGGCCGGGCCGCCGCCTGCCGGCGCCGAAGCCGCTCGACACCACGCTCATCGTGTCGGTCGAGGCGATGCCGTACCTGCTCGACCACTGCTTCTTCAAGCAGCCGCCGCAGGCCGAGCCGGGGGACCGCTGGCCGGTGGTGCCGGCGACCACCGTGATCGACCACCTGATGGGCTTCGCCGAGCAGGCCGCGCCCGGCCGCCGCGCGGTCGCGGTGCACGACGTCCGGCTGACGCAGTGGATCACGGCCGTGCCGCCGGTCACCGTCGGCGTCCGCGTCCGGCCGCAAGGCCCCGACCGGGTGCTCGCGACCCTCGACGGCTACTCCCAGGCCACCGTCGAACTCGCCCCGGCGTACCCGGCGGGCGCGCCCGCACCCTGGGCGTTCCCCGCGTCGGCCGAGCAGGTCCCGGAGACCACGGCGGCGCAGCTGTACGACGAACGCTGGATGTTCCACGGCCCGCGCTTCCAGGGCGTCACCGAGCTGACGGCGGTCGGCGAGCGGCACGTCCGGGCCGTCCTGACGACCCCCGCCGCGCCCGGCGCGCTGCTCGACAACGTCGGCCAGGTACTCGGCTACTGGATCATGTCCCGGCTGACCGAGCGCACCACCGTCTTCCCGGTCGGCATGCGCGAGATCCGGTTCCACGGCCCGCACCCGGCGCCGGGGGAGCGGCTGGAGTGCCTGGTGAAGATCACCGGGCTGAGCGAGGAGTTCCTCGACGCCGACATGCAGCTCGTCCACAACGGACAGGTCTGGGCCGAGTTCGCCGGCTGGCGCGACCGCCGGTTCGACAGCACCCCGCACATCCGCCAGGCCGACCGGACCCCGGAGCGCTCGACGCTGTCGGTCGAGCAGCCGGGCGGCTGGGCGCTGGTGCACGAGCAGTGGCCGGATCTGGCGACCCGCGAGCTGATCATGCGCAACTACCTGGCGGGCGCCGAACGCGACGCCTACGACCGGCGTCCGCCGCGCGGCAGGCGCCAGTGGCTGCTCGGCCGGATCGCGGCGAAGGACGCCGTCCGGCAGTTCCTCTGGGCCCGCGGCGAAGCCGAGATGTTCCCGGCCGAGCTGCGGATCGGCAACGACGAGGCCGGCCGCCCGCTCGCGACCGGCGCGTACGGCCGCGTCCTGCCGCCGCTGACGGTTTCGGTGGCCCACCGCGGCGAGGTCGGCGTGGCGATCGCCCGCCGCGGCCGGTGCGGCATCGACGTCGAAGAGGTCGCCGCCCGCACCGGGTCCACTGTGGACGCCGCACTGGGTGCCGGCGAACAGGAACTGTTCGCCGGCCTGACCGGCGACCCGGAGCGCTGGTTCGCCCGGTTCTGGACGGCCAAGGAAGCGGTGGCGAAACTGCTCGGTACCGGCCTGCGCGGCGAGCCCCGGGACTTCGAGGTCGTCGCGGCCGCGCCGGACGAGCTGACCGTCCGCGCCGCCGGAGCCGGCTTCCTCGTGCACTGCACCGACGTCGAGAGCCTGCCCGGCGCACCGCCGCGCCGCTACGTCGTCGCCTGGACCGAAGAGACGAAGGAGACCGCGGAATGAGCATCGAGACGACGGCAACGGACGAAGCGGCCGTATTGGCTCAGCTCGGCGGCATGCTGCGTGAGCTGCTCGAGGAGTACGGCCTCGACGGGGAAGACACTGCGGAAATCACGATGGACACGACGTTCCACGACGACCTCGAGCTGGAGAGCGTCGACCTGGTGGCGCTGTCCGGGCAGCTGCGGGAGCACTACGGCGAGCGCGTCAACTTCGCGACGTTCATCGCCGAGCGCGACCTCGAGGAGATCATCGCGCTGACCGTCGGCGAGCTCGTCCGCTACATCGTCGCTTCGCTGCGGGCGACGGCGTGAGCCGGATCCGCGCCGGCGAACTGGACGTCCACGTCCAGCGGCTGAACGCCGACGTCCCGCTCGACGGCGACGCACCGCTGGTGGTGTGCGTCCACGGCCTGCTCACCGACAGCCTCGCCAGTTACTACTTCACGCTCGGCCCGGCGTTCGCCGAGCGCGGCTTCGACGTGCTGATGTACGACCTGCGCGGGCACGGCCGCACGACCCGCCCGAAGTCCGGCTACCACCTCGAGGAGTTCGTCGGCGACCTCGTCGCGGTCCTCGACGCGTGCGGGGTGACGCGGCCGGTGCACGTCGTCGGCAACTCCTTCGGCGCTTCGGTGGCGTTCGGGCTCGCCGCGGCCCGGCCGGACCGGGTCGCGAGCGTCGTCGTCATCGAAGGCGAACCGCCGACGGAAGAGTGGACGCGGCACATGGCCGACGGGCTCGCCGACGCGAAGACCCGGCTGGCGATCGACGAGGTGATCGGCTGGATCGCCGACAACCACGGCGCGCACACCGCGCGGCTGTCGAAGGCGGCGAACAAGATCCTGCAGACCACCACGATCGCCGAGGACATCCCGCGCAGCGCGACGATCGCCGCCGACCTCTCGGCCGTGCGCTGCCCGGTGTTCGCCGTCTTCGGCGGCGACTCCGGCCTCGCCGAGCAGGTGCCGCACTTCGAGGCGCACCTGGACCGCTGCCGCTGCGTCGTGCTGCCCGAGCAGGGCCACTCGGTGCTGGTCGAGCGGACCGCCGAGGTGATCGAGCTGATCTTCGGCTGGGTCCGCGACACCTCGCGCGTCCCGGCGCGGACGCGGTAGTGGCCCGCTTCCTGTTCGTCGTCCCGCCGCTGGTCGGGCACGTCAACCCGGCCGCCGGCGTCGCCGCCGAACTCACCGCGCGCGGCCACGAGGTCGCCTGGGCCGGGCACGAGGAGCTGCTGTGGCAGCTGGCCGGTCCGGACGCGCTCGTCTTCTCCTGCGGCCTGCCGGCCGGGGCGCCCGCGCGCCCGGCGGCGCTCAAGGGACCGGCCGCGCTGCGGTTCCTCTGGGAGGACTTCCTCGTCCCGCTGGCCGACGCGATGGCCCCCGGCGTCGCGGCGGCGATCGACGCGTTCGCCCCGCACGTCGTGGTCGCCGACCAGCAGGCACTGGCCGGCGGGCTGCTGGCCGACGCCCGCGGGTTGCCGTGGGTGACCTCGGCGACGACGTCGGCCGAGCTGGTCGACCCCCTGGCGGGCATGCCGAAGGTCGCCGACTGGGTCGGTTCGCTGCTGCACGACCTGCGGGCGCGGATCGCCGGCGGCCGCGGTTCGGTCGACCCGCGGTTCTCCCCGCACGGCGTCCTGGCGTTCACGACCCGCGAACTGCTCGGCGCGGCCACGCTTCCGCCGCGGGTGCGGCTCGTCGGGCCCGCGCTCGGCTCGCGTCCGTCCACAACGGACTTCCCGTGGGAGTGGCTCGACCCGCTCCGCCCGACGGTGCTGGTTTCCCTCGGCACGGCGAACACCGACGCTGGCGGCCGGTTCCTGGCCACCGCGGCCGAGGCGTTCGCCGGGCTGGACGCACGCGCGGTGCTCGTCGACCCCGGCGGGGTGCTGGGCCCGGTGCCGCCGAACGTCCTGGCGCTGCCGCGGGTCCCGCAGCTGACGCTGCTGCCGCGGGTGAACGCGGTGCTGTGCCACGCGGGCCACAACACCGTCTGCGAAGCGCTGTGGCACGGCCTGCCGCTGGTGGTCGCCCCGATCCGCGACGACCAGCCGATCGTGGCCGCCCAGGTCGTGGCCGCGGGGGCGGGCATCCGGCTGCGGTTCGGCCGCGCCGACGCCGAGCGGGTCGCGGCGGCGGTCGGGGAGGTGCTCACCGAGCCGTCGTACCGGCGGGCGGCGGCGACCGTGGCGGCGTCCTTCCGCGCCGCGGGCGGAAGTGCCGCCGCGGCAGGCCATCTGGAGCAGCTCGCCTTGGAAAGCCTGGCTCGCCTGCAGCCTTGAAGATTGGCATTTACTCCGAAAAAACACGCGGTTACCGTGCTGGGTATGACTGTTTCCGTCGAAGTCACCGAAGACGTTCCCGCACTCGTCGCCTCGGCCGCCGCGCTGTTCGCCGAAGACGCCGGAAGCCGTGACCCGCGCATGGACCTCGGCTGGCCGGATCGCGAAGGCGCGGCGTACTACCGGGGCCTCGTCCGGGACGAGAAGGCGTTGTGCCTGCTGGCCCGCGCGGACGGCGCGGCCGCCGGCCACCTGATCGGGCGGCTGCTGCCGATCGGTTCGCTGTGCCCCAAAGCCGTGCGGGCGGCACTGGAGAGCATGCGGGTCGCTGCGGAGCACCGGCGCCGAGGAGTGGGAGAGGCGCTGGTGTCCGCGTTCGTGGACTGGGCGCGGGACCGCGGCGCGAACGAACTGGTCGTGCAGGCGTACGCGGCGAACGACGGTGCAGTGGCGTTCTACCGGGCGCAGGGCTTCCGGCCGTTCGAGGTGACACTGACCAGGGAAGCGTGAGCCGCGCGGCTGGGTCACACTGGGACACATGGGAATCCTGGACGGGCGGGCGGTGGTGATCACCGGGGCGGGACGCGGGCTCGGGCGGGCGTTCGCGCGGCACGCCGCCGGAGCGGGCGCCGCGGTCGTGGTCAACGACATCGACGCCGGGCCGGCCCACGAGACCGTGGCCGCGATCGAAGCGGACGGCGGCACGGCCGTGGCGAGCATCGGCTCGGTGGCCGACGCGGAGTACGCCCGGGCACTGATCACCCTGTGCCGCAACCGGTTCGGCAAGCTGGACGGTCTCGTGAACAACGCCGCCGTCGGCTACCACGCCCCGCCGTGGGAAGACGACGACGCCGAGCGGACCCGGGCGCTGATCGAGACCAACGTCCTCGGCCCGCTCCACTGCGGCACGGCGGCGGCGAAGGTGATGGTTGCCCAGGGCAACGGTGTCCTCGTCAACGTGACGTCGGGGTCGATGATCGGGCAGCGCGGCGCCGCCGCGTACTCGGCGTCCAAGGGCGCGGTGGCCTCGATGACGTACTCGTGGGCAGCCGACCTGGCCGGACACGGGGTGCGCGTCAACGCCGTCAGCCCGATCGCCTGGACCCGCCTGATGGCCGCCGACCCGAACGGCAACCCGGACGCGCACCCGCCCGAACGGGTGGCGCCGCTGGTCACCTACCTCCTCAGCGACCTCTCCGCCGGCGTCACCGGGCAGGTGCTGCGGCTGGCGGACGGGCACCTGCACACCGTCCGCCAGCCCGCGATCATCCGCCCGGTGCTGCACCAGGACGTCTGGACGCCCGAGGAGATCGCCGCGGCCGTCGACGGCGAGCTCGTCCTCGAGGCGCCACCGCGGGACCGCTGGACCCTCTGACCCGCGCGGACCACCGGAACGGGTGGCTATCCACAGTGGACGGCGCGCACTAGCCTCGAAAGGCCGAGCGAGGAGGGGTGGGACATGACGGCCACCGCGGAGGTCGCCCGCGAGCCGGGACCCGCACCGCTGAGCAGGGGCCGGGTCAACGCGGTGTTCGGCGCAGTCCTGCTCGGGATGCTCCTGGCCGCGCTGGACCAGACCATCGTCGGCACCGCGCTGCCCACCATCGTCGGCGACCTCGGCGGTGCCGGGCACCTGTCCTGGGTCGTCACGTCCTACCTGCTGGCCGAGACGATCATGACGGTGGTGGTCGGCAAGCTCGGCGACCTGTTCGGCCGCAAGCTGATGTTCCAGCTGTCGGTGATCGTGTTCGGCATCGGCTCGTTCTGCGCCGGGTTCGCCGACAGCATGGTCTGGCTGATCGTCTGGCGCGCGGTGCAGGGCCTGGGCGGCGGCGGGCTGATGGTCACCTCGACGGCGTTGATCGCCGCCGTCGTCCCGCTGCGCGAGCGCGGCAAGTACCAGGGCGTCCTCGGTTCGGTGTTCGGCGTGGTGACCGTGGCCGGCCCGATGCTCGGCGGGTTCTTCGTCGACCACCTGTCCTGGCGCTGGGCGTTCTACGTCAACATCCCGCTGGTCGTCGTCGTGCTGGTCGTGGCGTCGTCGGCGATGCCGAACGCACGCGCCGCGGTCAAGCCGGTCATCGACTACCTCGGCATCCTGCTCATCGGCCTCGCCGCCACCGGGCTCACGCTCGTCACGAGCTGGGGCGGCACGCAGTACGCGTGGGGCTCGCCGGTCATCGTCGGGATGGCGGTGGGGTCGGTGGTGCTGCTGACCGCGTTCGTCTTCGTGGAACTGCGGGCGAAGGAACCGATGCTGCCGATGCGGCTGTTCCGCAACCCGGTGTTCACCGTCGGCGGGATCATGAGCTTCGTCGTCGGCTTCGCGATGCTCGGTGCGCTGTCCTACCTGCCGACGTACATGCAGTACGTGCAGGGCACGTCCGCGACGACGTCCGGGGTCCGGCTGCTGCCGATGGTGCTGGCGCTGCTCGTGGCGTCGATCGCCGCGGGCAACGCCGTGAGCCGGACCGGGCGCTACAAGATCTTCCCGCTGGCCGGGGCCGCGGGCATGACGACCGGGCTCTACCTGCTCTCGCGGCTCGACACCGACACCGGGTTCTGGGAGGCGTCGGCGTACATGGCGGTGCTCGGGCTGGGGATCGGGCTCGGCATGCAGGTGCTGACCATCGCCGTGCAGAACACCGTCGACTACGCCGACCTGGGCGTCGCGACGTCCGGGGTGACGTTCCTGCGCTCGATCGGCAGCTCGTTCGGCGCGGCGATCTTCGGCACGGTGTACGCCAACCAGCTGACGCCCAAGCTGGCCGCGCTCCCGGTGCCGCCGGGTACCGACCCGCGGGCGCTGCAGGTGCCGACGGCGTTGCACGCCCTTCCGGAGGCGGTTTCGGCGCCGGTGATCAAGGCCTACAGCGACTCGCTGCACGTCGTGTTCCTCGCGGCCGCGCCGGTCGGGCTCGTGGCCCTGGCCCTGGCGTTCTTCCTCAAGGAAGTCCCGCTGCGCGACACCGCCCGGGCGGCGGCACCGGACCTCGGCGACGGCTTCGCGATGCCGGAGGCCCGCACGGACGACCACGAACTGGAACGCGCGGTCGCGACGCTGTTCTTCCGCGAGCGCCGCAAGGTCGCCCCGGCGATCGTCTCGCGGGCCGGGACGGAACTCGACGAGGGCGGGATCTGGTGCCTGTTGCAGGTCCACCTGCGCGAACGCCGCCGTGAGCCGGCGACGCTGAAGGCGATCGGGGCGTACTTCGGCGTCCCGGCGCAGGTCCTCGAACCGGCGTTCAACCGGCTCGAGCTGACCGGCCACCTGCGCTACGCCCGTGACGGCTGGGAACTGAGCGAGCCGGGCCGCGAGGAGTTCGCGAAGGTGGCCGGTGCCTGGCACGACTGGCTGGCCGACCGCCTCGGCGACTGGGGAACGGGCAACCGGGCCGACCTGGACGCGGCGATCGGCCGGGTCGCGGCGCGGCTGCTGGACCAGAGCGCCGAGTCCCGCGCCCACGGCCGCCACGCCCTGGCCTGACGCCGGATCAGCGGCGCCAGAAGTCGTGCGGCGTGCGGCCCGGGCGGAAGCCGCACGACTCGACCAGCGCCGCCGCCTCCGCGAAGCCGTGGCCGACCAGTCCCGGCTCGTGCGCGTCGCTGCCGAACGCGACCGCCTCCCCGCCCGCCTCGAACCACCAGCGGACCACCTCGCCCGGCAGCGGCACCTTCGTGTTGACCTCCAGCGCGCGTCCGCTCGACGCCAGCGCACGCAGCACCGTGCGGAACTCCTCCTCGAAGTCCGCGGAGGCGAACGGCGGCCCCTCGGCCGGCCACGACCGCAGCGCGTAGTCGATGTGCGCCAGCACGGCGAAACCCGCCGTCGACTCGACCAGCCCGAGCACTTCGGTGAGGTACGCCCGCAGGAGGTCGCCGGGCGGCCGGCCGGTCAGTACGGTGACCTCGTGGTGGTGCCCGTGCTGTCCGGGCAGGGAGTGCACCGAGCCCAGCACCCGGTCGAAGTCGTGGGCGGCGAGCAGCGCGTCGGCGCGCGGCCGGTGCCAGTGCGGCTCGCTCAGCTCCACGCCGGAGAGGATCCGCAGCGAAGGGAACCGCGACCGGCACTCCGCGATGCACGCCAGGTAGCCGGAGACGTCCAGGTCCGGCGGCGCCAAGACGCCGTCCGGGCGCAGCCGCACCCGGAAGTGGTCGGGCAGCAGCGGCCGGACCGGCTCGGGGATCAGCCACGGCGTCAGGTCCGCGTGCTCGGTGAACGCCACCGACGGCAACCCCAGCTCGACGGCGCGTTCACACGACCCGATCATCGACCCGGTGACGGTGTCCCACGACCACTCGGTGTGGACGTGCCCGTCCGGTGGGAGGCTCACCGACCCACCGTAACGCGGTTTTTCGGCTACGGTCTGGCCATGGCGCAGAAGTCGGCGGCGGTGGAGCTGGAAGTCGGGCCGCACACGGTCCGGATCTCGAACCCGGACCGGGTCTACTTCCCGGCCCGCGGCGAGACGAAGCTCGACCTGGTCAACTACTACCTCTCGGTGGGCGACGGCATCGTCAACGCGCTGCGCGAGCGGCCGTGCATGCTGCACCGCTTCCCGTCCGGCGTGGCGGGGGAGAAGGTCCACCAGAAGCGCGTCCCGAACGGCGCGCCGCCGTGGCTGGAGACCGTCCGGGTGACCTTTCCGCGCTACCACCGGCATGCCGACGAGCTGTGCGTCACCGAGCTGGCGCACGTCGCCTGGGCGGTGCAGATGTCCACAGTGGAGTTCCACCCGTGGAACTCCCGGCGCGCCGACACCGAAAAGCCCGACGAGTGGCGCATCGACCTCGACCCGATGCCCGACTGCGGCTACGACCGCGTCCGCCGGGTCGCGCACGTGGCGCACGAGATCCTCGACGAGCTCGGCGCGGTCGGCTGGCCCAAGACCTCCGGCGGCCGCGGCCTGCACATCTACGTGCGGATCGAGCCGAACTGGGGCTTCAAGGACGTCCGGCGCGCCGCGCTGGCCTTCGCGCACGAGGTCGAACGCCGGGCCCCGGACGACGTCACGACCACCTGGTGGCGCAAGGACCGCGACCCGCGGCTGCTGTTCGTCGACTACAACCAGAACGCCCGCGACCACACGATCGCGAGCGCGTATTCCGTGCGCGGCAACCCGGAAGGCACGGTCTCGACGCCGATCCGCTGGGAGGAGATCGACGACGCCGAGCCGGGTGACTTCACCATCGCGACGGTCCCGGCCCGGTTCGCCGAGCTCGGCGACCTCCACGCCGGCATCGACAAGGCCGTCTTCTCGCTCGAACCGCTGCTGGAGTGGGCCGAGCGCGACGGCCTCGAGGAGCCACCCGAAGACTGACGTATTTCCCCGGCGGGCTCGGCGCTCTGCCCGGGGTGAAGGTCGTGCTGTCGGGATTGGACGCGGGCGCGTGGAGCCTCGTGGCCTTGCAGGTGGTCCTCGAACGCGAGGGTCACGACGTGCGCGTGGCGGGCGAGGTCGTCGAAACCTGCCGCCGGGAGCGCCCGGACTGCCTGGTGCTGTCCACTGTGCTCGGCGCGTCGGGAGTGGACGTCCTGCGTCGCGTGCGTGCCGACCCCGTGCTCGCCGGCCTGCCGGTGGTGCTCGGCGGCCGGCCGGCGAAGACGCGCGCGGAACTGCTGGCGCAGGGCTTCGACGAGGTGTTCCCGGTCGCCGCCGCGGATCCCGGGGGAGCCGTGGCGGCGCTGCGGGCGTACCTGGCCCGTCAGTCCAGGCGTTCGATGACCGTCGCGTTGGCGAGGCCGCCCGCCTCGCACATCGTCTGCAGGCCGTAGCGGCCGCCGGTCTGCTCCAGCACCGACAGCAGCGTCGTCATCAGCCGGGCGCCGCTGCCGCCGAGCGGGTGGCCGATGGCGATCGCGCCGCCGTTGACGTTGACCTTCGCCGGGTCCGCGCCGATCTCGGCCTGCCACGCGAGCACGACGCTGGCGAACGCCTCGTTGACCTCGAAGGCGTCGATGTCGCCCACCGACAGCCCGGCCCGGGCGAGCACCTTGCGCGTCGCCGGGATGACTCCGGTCAGCATGTACAGCGGGTCGTCGCCGGCGACGGCGAAGCTGTGGATCCGCGCCCGCGGCCGCAGGCCGAGCGCCTTCGCCGTCTCGGAACTGGTGAGCAGCAGACCCGCCGCGCCGTCGTTGATCGGCGAGGAGTTCCCGGCCGTCACGTGCCAGCCGAGGTCCGGGAACCGCTGCTCCCAGACGTCCGCGCGGAACGCCGGCTTCAGCCCGGCGAGGATCTCGGGGGTCGTCGACGGCCGCACGGTTTCGTCGGTCGTGACGTCGACGAGCACGCCGTCCGGTCCGGGTGCCTTGAGCGGCGCGACCTCGCCGGCGAACTTCCCGTCCGCCCAAGCGCGAGCGGCCCGCTGGTGGCTTTCGGCGGAGAACTCGTCGAGCTGCGCCCGGCTGAAGCCCCACTTCGCGGCGATCAGCTCCGCGCTGATGCCCTGCGGCACCAGGCCGTCGGGGTAGCGGGCGGCGACCTGCGTGCCGAACGGGTCGCGCCCGGCCACCTGGCTGCCCATCGGCACCCGGCTCATCGACTCGACGCCGGAGGCGATCACCATGTCGTACGCGCCGGCGATCACCCCCTGCGCGGCGAAGTGGACGGCCTGCTGGCTGCTGCCGCACTGCCGGTCGACGGTCACCGCCGGCACCGACTCCGGCAGGCCCGCCGCGAGCGCCGCCCAGCGGGCGGTGTTCATGCTCTGCTCGCCGATCTGGCCGACCGCGCCGCTGATCACGTCGTCGATCCGGGCCGGGTCGACGCCCGTGCGCTCGACGAGCGAGCGCAGCGCGTGGGCGTGCAGGTCGACCGGGTGCACCCCGGCGAGCGTTCCGGTCGGCTTGCCCTTGCCGATCGGGGTCCGTACCGCGTCGACGATCACCGCGTCCGTCATGGCGTCTGCCTCCTCGCAGATCGGGGATGTCTTCGGTATACGCTCGGTAAGTTGGATTACACAACTCACCTGTACGCCAGGTCACAGGCGACTGAAGTGCTAGGTTGGATTTTCAACCCCAGGGAGGTGGCATGACCCGGCGTGGTCGCGAATGCTCGGTCGCCGAGGCCCTCGAGGTCGTCGGCGAGCGGTGGAGCCTGCTCGCGCTGCGGGAGATCATGCTGGGGGAGCGGCGGTTCAACCAGATCGCCG
This sequence comes from Amycolatopsis sp. NPDC049691, assembly GCF_040675005.1. Taxonomy (NCBI): domain Bacteria; kingdom Bacillati; phylum Actinomycetota; class Actinomycetes; order Pseudonocardiales; family Pseudonocardiaceae; genus Amycolatopsis; species Amycolatopsis sp. NPDC049691. Next base: position 128,157 of record NZ_JBFANX010000010.1, on the reverse strand, counting down.
AGAACACCGGCGCGAGCCGGGACATCCTGGCCGCGCGGCTGCGCAAGCTCGTCGACGCGGGCGTGCTCGAGAAGCGCCGGTACGAGGACCACCCGCCGCGCTTCGAGTACCACCCGACCGAGGCGGGCCGGGCGCTGCAGCCGATCCTGCTCGGCCTGATGGCCTGGGGTGACAAGTACGTCCACCAGGGCGAACCGCCCACGCTGTGGCGGCACGCCTGCGGTGAGGTGCTGCGGCCGGCGACCGTCTGCGCCCACTGCGGCGAGCCGGTCGACGCCCCGGGCACCCACGCGATCCGGCTGGGTGCCGTGCGCTGAACTCGATCCCCGGAAGGCCTCCTCGCATCCCCCGCGAGGAGGCCTTTTTCGTGGGCGGGCGTTGACTTGAGACCTCCGTCACGGTAACTCTTGAACGAATCAGTGCAAGAACCTGACAACAGCGCGAGAAATCGAAGCAGACGTCAGGAAGATTCCGCCCAGCCCTCGACGAAGAGGTGCCCATGACGGCTGTCCCGTGCTGCCCGCGCGCGCCCCCGGGTCCGGTTCCCGCGTGCTCCCGTTCCCCGGTTCCCGCACGGCCCCCGCGCCGGGCCCGTGCGTGCTCGACGCGTCTCCCCTCCTCCCCGGATCAGAGGACCCCATGAGAACGAAGCGACTCCTGTCGCGCGCGGCGACCTACGCCGCCCTGCCCCTCCTCCTGGCCGTACCCGCCGTCGCGGCGAGCGCCGCCCCGGCCACGCCGGCCGTCGCCGCCGTCCAGCCCGCCGCCCAAGCCGCCTCCGCGACCTACACCGCCAGCAGCCAGCTCGCCGGCTACCCCGTCGCGAACGTGGGCGACGGCAACCAGGACACCTACTGGGAGAGCACCAACAACGCCTTCCCGCAGTGGGTGCAGGCCGACCTCGGTGCACCCACCGACGTCGCGCAGCTCGTGCTCAAGCTCCCCGCCGCGAACTGGGGCGCCCGCACCGAGACCTTCAGCGTGCAGGGCAGCACCGACGGGACGAGCTTCACCGACCTGAAGCCCTCCGCCGGGTACGTGTTCGACCCGGCCAAGGCCAACACGGTCACCGTGGACGTCACCGGCAAGCCCCGGTTCGTCCGGCTGAACGTCTCCGCCAACACCGGCTGGCCCGCCGCACAGCTGTCGGAGTTCGAGGTGCACGGCCCGGCAGGCGGCGACACGCAGCCTCCGTCCGCGCCCGGCAACCTCGCCTACACGCAGCCCGCGAGCGGCCAGATCCGGCTCACCTGGTCCGCTTCGACCGACAACACCGGCGTCACCGGCTACGACGTCTACGCGAACGGCCAGCTCCGCGGCAGCGTCGCCGGGACCGTCCTGACCTACACCGACAGCCAGCCGGACGGCACGACCGTCGCCTACTACGTCCGCGCCCGGGACGCCGCGGGCAACCAGTCGGCGAACAGCAACACCGTGACCCGCACCGGCACCCAGGCCGGTACGAACCTGGCACTCGGCAAGCCGATCACGGCGTCGTCGACGGAGTTCACCTACGTGGCGGCCAACGCCGACGACGGCTCCCTGACCACGTACTGGGAAGGCGGCGGCGGGACGTACCCGAACCTGCTGACCGTCGCGCTCGGCTCGAACGCCGACCTGAACCAGGTCGTCGTCAAGCTCAACCCGGACGCCTCGTGGGGCCCGCGGACGCAGACGATCGCCGTGGAAGGCCGGGACCAGGCTTCGAGTGCCTTCACCACGCTCGTTCCCGCGCAGACCTACAGCTTCAGCCCGTCGAGCGGCAACACCGTCACCATCCCGGTTTCCGGCCGGGCCGCCGACGTCCGCCTGCGCGTCACCGCCAACTCCGGTGCCGGCGGCGGGCAGGCGGCGGAGTTCCAGGTCTTCGGCGTCCCCGCGCCGAACCCGGACCTGACCGTCTCGGGCGTGTCCTGGTCGCCGCAGAGCCCCGTCGAAACCGACGCGATCACCGCGTCGGCCACCGTCCGCAACGCCGGGACGGCCGCCTCGGGCGCGACGAACGTCAACCTCTACCTGGGCACCACCAAGGTCGGCACCGCGAACGTCGGCGCGCTCGCCGCCGGCGCGTCGACGACCGTGTCGGCGAACATCGGCACCCGCGACGCGGGCAGCTACCAGCTGACGGCGAAGGTCGACGAGGCCAACGCCGTCATCGAGCAGAACGAGGCCAACAACTCCTACACGGGCTCGACGGCACTCGTCGTCAGCCCGGTGCAGAGCTCCGACCTCGTCGCGGCCACGGCGTGGTCGCCGGGCAACCCGTCCGCGGGCAACACCGTCACGTTCACCACGACCCTGCGCAACCAGGGCACCGTGGCGAGCGCGGCCGGCGCCCACGGCATCACGGTGACGATCACCGACCAGAACGGCACCGTCGTCAAGACGCTGTCCGGCAGCTACTCCGGGGCCATCGCCGCGGGAGCCACCGCGGCGCCGGTCACCGTCGGCACCTGGACCGCGGCCAACGGCAAGTACACCGTCAAGACGGTCGTCGCGAACGACGCCAACGAGCTGCCGGTCAAGCAGGCCAACAACACCGGCACGCAGGCGCTGTTCGTCGGCCGGGGCGCGAACATGCCCTACGACATGTACGAGGCCGAAGACGGCGTCGTCGCCGGGGGCGCTTCGGTGATCGGGCCGAACCGCACCATCGGCGACCTCGCGGGCGAAGCGTCGGGCCGCAAGGCCGTGACGCTGAACTCGACCGGCTCGTCGGTGGAGTTCACCACCCGCGCGTCGACCAACACGCTCGTCACCCGGTTCTCCATCCCGGACTCCGCGGGCGGCGGCGGCATCAACGCGACGCTGAACGTCTACGTCGACGGCACGTTCCTCAAGGCCATCGACCTGACCTCGCACTACGCGTGGCTCTACGGCGCCGAAACCGGCCCGGGCAACTCGCCGGGCACCGGCCCGCGCCACATCTACGACGAGGCCGGCACGATGCTCGGCACGACCGTGCCCGCCGGGCACAGGATCAAGCTGCAGAAGGACGCGGCCAACAGCACGAACTACGCGATCGACTTCGTCAACTTCGAGCAGGCCACCGCGGTCGCGAACCCGGACCCGGCGCACTTCGCGGTGCCCACCGGGTTCACGCAGCAGGACGTGCAGAACGCCCTCGACAAGGTCCGCCAGGACGCGACCCTCACCGGCGTCTACCTGCCGGCCGGGAACTACTCGCTGTCGAGCAAGCTGAACGTCTACGGCAAGGCCGTCACGGTCACCGGCGCCGGGCCGTGGTTCACGAAGTTCTCCGCGCCTTCGGGCCAGGAGAACACCGACATCGGCATCGACGTGCAGTCGAGCGCGAACGGCTCGACGTTCAGCGGGTTCGCCGTGTTCGGCAACTACACCTCGCGCATCGACGGCCCCGGCAAGGTGTTCAACCTGACGAACGTCGCGAACCTGACGATCGACAACATCTGGGTGGAGCACCAGGTGGTCATGGTGTGGGGCACGAACGTGGACAACACCACGATCAAGAACTCCCGGATCCGCGACACCTTCGCCGACGGCGTCAACCTCACGAACGGGAGCACCGGCAACCACGTCACCAACAACGAGGCCCGGTCCACCGGTGACGACAGCTTCGCGCTGTTCGCCGCCACGGACATCAACCAGGGCAACCAGTACGACAACGTGTTCGAGAACCTGACTTCGCTCACCCCGTGGCGCGCGGCCGGGCTGGCGGTGTACGGCGGGTACAACAACACCTTCCGCAACCTCTACATCGCGGACACGCTGACGTACTCGGCGATCACGATCAGCTCGCTCGACTTCGGCTACCCCTTCCTCGGGTTCGGGCCGCAGCCGACGACGGTCCAGAACGCCTCGCTCGTCCGGGACGGCGGCCACTTCTGGGGCCAGCAGACCTTCCCGGCGATCTGGCTCTTCTCCGCGTCCAAGGAGTTCCGCGGCATCCGCGTGTCCGATGTGGACATCCAGAGCCCGACCTACAGCGGCATCATGTTCCAGACCAAGTACGACGGCACCACGCCGGAGCACCCGGTCGAGGACACCGTGCTGACGAACGTGTCGATCACCGGCGCGCACCGCAGCGGGGACGCCTTCGACGCCAAGTCCGGGATCGGGATCTGGGCCAACGAGCTGCCGGAACCGGGTCAGGGCCCGGCCGTCGGGTCGGCGACCTTCACCGGGCTGACGCTGAGCGACAACGACGAGGACATCCGCAACAAGACGACCACGTTCACCATCATCCGCAACTGAGAACACGTGTGGTGCCCGCCGGGAAACCGTTTCCCGGCGGGCACCGCCGTGCCAGGATGACGCCGGAGGTGGTCGACGTGCGGATCCTGGTCACCGGCGGCACCGGGCAGCTCGGCTCGGCGGTCGTGGCGCGGCTGCGGGCGGCGGGCGAGGAGGTCCGCGTGCTGAGCAGGCGGGCCGGGCCGGAGGTGGTCCGGGGCGACCTGCGGACCGGGCGCGGCATCGACAGCGCCGTGGCCGGCGTCGACGTCGTCGTCCACTGCGCCACCGACTACTTCGGGCGCGAGGCCACGCTCGCCCGGACGCTCGTCGAAGCGGCGCGCTGGGCGGCTGTCCCGCACCTGGTCTACGTCTCGATCGTCGGCGTCGACCGCGTCCCGCTCGGCTACTACCGCGCCAAGCACGAGACCGAGGAGCTCATCGCCTCCTCGGGCCTGCCGTACACGATCCAGCGGGCGACGCAGTTCCACGGCCTGGTCCGCACGCTGCTCGCGGGCGCGTCCCGGCTGCCGGTGGTGCCCGTGCCGCGGATCTCGTTCCAGCCCGTGGACGTCCGCGACGTCGCCCGCCGGCTGGCGGCGCTGGCCCAGGACGACCCGGCGGGACGGGCACCCGACTTCGGCGGCCCGGAGATCCTGACGGCGACCGAGCTGGCCCAGGCGGTCGGCGAGGCGACCGGGCGGGTCCGGCGGATCGTGCCGCTGAAGGTGCCGGGGGAGACGTTCCGGGCCTACGCCGACGGCGGCCACCTGACGCCCGGGCACCGCGAAGGCGAGATCACCTTCCGGGAGTACCTGAAGGAGCGGGTCGACGCGGGTGAGCCGCACGACCGGAGGCGTTAGTCCACCGGCGTGTAGTCACCGCCGAGCCGATCGGCGTGCGTCGATACGCGGGTGGCGAAGCGCCCTTGGACCACGCGGACGAAGGAGCCGTCCAGGGGGAACACGAGCACGAACTTGTTTCCCTCGTTCCCCCGCCGCAGGGCGCCCTCGACGAGGTTGCCGAGGAACTCGATGATGTCGCGTTCGACCTCCTCGGCGAACTCACGCTGGTCCGGCCGCGCGATGTCGTACAGGTCGGTGTCGATGTCGTAGGTGGCGCGCCTGCCGGTCACCGGATCCCGCGCCTCGAACTCCAGCCCGAGCCACCGGCGCGGCTCGACGACCACCGTGGCCCGCCACGTCGAGCCGCCGAGCCGCCACGTCGAGCCGGAGCCGGTCTCCTCGGCGGCCACCGTCCACGACGTGGTCGCCTGGAGTTCGCGCAGGAAGGCGAGGAGCCGCCGCCCTCGCGGCCGGGAGCCGGTCACGACGCACCACAGTACAAGCCGCTGAAAGTAACCGGATAATTACGAAGAATCTTGACCTCGGGTTCGGATAGGTCATATGTTTGGCGGGCTGCCCGCCGGTCCCGCCTTCAACGCCGAACGGATCCGACATGTCGAACCCTCCCTCTCGCCGTACCTTCTTCAAGCTCGGTGGCGCGGTCGGCGCCGGTCTCGCCTTCAGCGGCGCTCCTGCTTTCACCGCAAGCGCAGACGTGCTGCGTCCGGCCGCGGCGGACCTCGTGCCGGACGCATGGGCGACGACGCTGTGGTACCCGGCACCGGGGGCCGAGGGCAAGATCATCGAGCAGGGCCTGCCGATCGGCAATGGTCGGATCGGTGGCCTCGTCGGCGGCGACCCGGCCGCCGACTTCCTCTACCTCGCCGACGCGTCGCTGTGGACCGGCGGCGCCAACGACGTCCTCGACGACGACGGCCAGTTCCCCTACGACCGCGAGAAGTTCGGCACGCTCGGCCTGCTGGCGAAGCTGCGGATCTCGGTGCCGGCGCACACCGGCGTGACCGACTACCGGCGCACGCTCGACCTGAGCAACGGCGTCGTCGTGATCACGTACCGGCACGAGGGTGTGCGGTACCGCCGCGAGTACTTCGCGAGCCACCCCGACGACGTCGTGGTGATCCGGCTCAGCGGCGGGCCTGTCACGGGCTCGGTCTCGCTGGAGCCCACCCGCGGCGAGGCCATGTCCGGCGAGGCGGCGTTCACCGGCACCTTCGCCAACGGCTTGAAGTACGCGTGCACGGTCGCCGGCGAAACCACCTTCAGCGGCAGCCGGGACGTGGTCATCGTCCTGAGCGGCGGCACGAACTACGTGCCCGACGCGGCGCGGAAATTCCTGGACGCGTCCCTCGATCCCTTGGCGCTGGCGAAGCAGAAGGCGGCGAAAGCCTCGCGCGCCGGGGGAGCCGCGCTGCTGGCCACCCACGTCGCCGACTACCGGCGCCTCTACGACCGGATGACCGTCGACCTGGGTCAGTCGCCGCCGGCGAAGCGCGCGCTCGACACGTGGTCGCGCCTGGTGGCCCGCCACGACGACCCGGCCACCCCGGACCCGGAACTGGAGGCGAGCTACCTGCAGTTCGGGCGGTACCTGACGATCACGGGCTCGCGCGACGGGCTGCCGATGGGCTTGCAAGGGCTGTGGCAGAACAGCAACACGCCCGACTGGATGAGCGACTACCACACCGACATCAACGTCCAGATGAACTACTGGCTGGCCGACCGCGCGGCGCTGCCCGAGAGCTTCACTGCGCTGGCCGACTACTGCCTCGCGCAGCTTCCCGTGTGGACGGACAGCACCAAGCGGCTGTTCAACGACCCGAGGAACCGCTTCCGCAACACCAGCGGCAAAGTGGCGGGCTGGGCGGTCGCGTTCTCGACGAACATCTACGGCGGCTCCGGCTGGTGGTGGCACCCCGGTGGCAACGCCTGGCTGTGCAACTCGCTGTGGGACCACTACGCGTTCACCCAGGACAAGGCGTACCTCGCGCGGATCTACCCGCTGCTCAAGGGTGCGGCCGAGTTCTGGGAGGCCCGGCTGGTCCCGATGACCGTCGACGGCCGCGAGGTGCTCGTCGACGACCACGACTGGTCGCCCGAGCACGGCCCGCAGGACACCCGCGGCAACACCTACTCCCAGGAGATCGTCTGGGACCTGTTCGAGCACTACCGCGAAGCCGTCGCGATCCTCGGCCGCGACCGCGCCTACGGCGACCGGATCGCGGGACTGCAGAAGAAGCTCTACCTGCCGAAGGTGAGCCCGACGAGCGGCTGGCTCGAAGAGTGGATGTCGCCGGACAACCTCGGCGAGACGACGCACCGGCACCTGTCCCCGCTGATCGGCTTCTTCCCGGGCGACCGGATCGCCGCCGACACGGCGCCGCCGGAGCTGCTCGACGGCGTGCGCGCGCTGCTCGTCGCGCGCGGGATGGACAGCTACGGCTGGGCGACCGCGTGGCGCTCGGCGTGCTGGGCGCGGCTCAAGGACGCCGACCGCGCGTACCAGCTGCTGCTGACGGTCCTGCGGCCGTCGGTCGCCAACGGCAACGGCACCGCGCCGAACTTCTTCGACATGTACAGCCAGGGCAGCTACACGATCTTCCAGATCGACGCGAACCTCGGCGCGCCGGCGGCGATGGCCGAGATGCTCGTCTACTCGCGGCCGGGCGTGCTGGAGCTGCTGCCGGCGCTGCCCTCGGCGTGGGCCCGGTCGGGCCGGGTGACCGGGATCGGCGCGCGCGGCGGCTTCGAGGTGGACCTGGCGTGGCGCGACGGGAAGGTGACGCGGGCGGTGGTCCGCAGTGTCGGCGGGACGCGGACGGAGGTGCGCGCGGGGCGGTGGCGCCGGGCGATCACCCTGCGGCCGGGGCAGTCGGTCACGGTCCAGCCAAGTTGAGGAGTAACCTCCGGAAAGTGGTGTAGTGTTCAACCACTTTCTTCGGACCGGAGGTCATCGTGAACGTCGTCCTGTGGATCGCGGCGGGCCTGCTCGCCGCGCTGTACCTCGCCGCCGGCGGCATGAAGCTCGCGACACCGCGCGAAAAGCTGCTGGAGAACCCGAACATGGGCTGGGTGGCGGACTTCTCCGACGCGGCCGTCAAGGGCATCGGCGCGGTCGAGGTCCTCGGCGCGGTCGGGCTGATCCTGCCGTGGGCGCTCGACATCGCGCCCGTGCTGACGCCGCTGGCCGCCACCGGACTGGCGGTGATCCAGATCGGCGCGATCGTCGTGCACGCACGGCGCAAGGAAACCAAGGCGCTGCCGATGAACGTCGTGCTGCTGGTGCTGGCGGCGTTCGTGGCGGTGGGCCGGTTCGCCGGCTGAGACCTCCGGAGGGCCTAGCAGTTCGCCGGGGACCCGCTGTGGCGGACCTCGATCCGCCGGCCGGAGAACAGGGCCGCCCACAGCGCCGTCCACTGGCGGGGTTCCCGCCGCCGCCGGACGGGGTGGGGCGGCCCGGCCCGGTACTCCATCTCCACCCGCACCCAGTCGTAGATCCAGTCGCCGCGCATGGTCTCTTCCTCTCGTAGGTCTTCCGAGGAACTTCACGGTCGTCCTGAGGGGCCGGGCGCCGCATGGGGTGAACGCGCAGTCTCCGGCGTCGCGATCCCTTACTAGGCTCGGCGACGTGCCTGCGACCACTTACCTGTTCGTGCCCGGCGATCGGCCCGACCGCTTCGGCAAGGCCGTGGCGAGCGGCGCCGACGTCGTGCTCCTGGACCTCGAAGACGCCGTCGCCCCGGCGGACAAGGACTCCGCCCGCGCGGCGGTCGCGTCCTGGCTCGAGAACAACCGGGCCGCCGTCCGGATCAACGCCCCCGGCACGCCGTGGTTCGACGCCGACGCCGCCTTGGTGGCCGCGCGCGGAGTGCCGGTGGTCGTGCCGAAAGCGGAAACGCCCGGCGTGCTCGCCGGGTTCCGCGAGGTCGTGGCCCTGGTCGAGACCGCGCGTGGCGTCGAACGCGCCGGCGAGCTGGCCGCCGTCCCGTCGGTGAGGCGGCTGGCGTTCGGCCACGTCGACCTGGCCGCGGAGCTCGGCGTCGCACCGGAGGACCCGGAACCGTTCGCCTACGCGCGCTCGCGGCTGGTGATCGCGTCGGCGGCGGCCGGGCTCGCCCCGCCGCTCGACGGCGTCACGACGGACCTGCGCGACGACGACCGGCTCGCCGCCGACGTCCGGTACGCCCGCCGGCTGGGCTTCGGCGGCAAGCTGTGCATCCACCCGCGTCAGGTCGACCCGGTGCGGCTGGGCTTCGCGCCGACCGAGTCGGAACGCGAGTGGGCCCGCCGGGTCGTCACGGCGGGGGCGTCGGCGTCCACTGTGGACGGGTTCATGGTGGACCGGCCGGTGCTGGCCCGCGCCCGGCGCATCCTGGGGGACTAGGGGCGCCCTGGCGTGCGCGGAGCGAGTCGGCGAGACTGCCCCGATGGCTTCCGAATACGTCCAGAGCGACCAGTTCCGCGGTGCCCGGATCCACCTGTGCGACCTCGCGGGCCTCGAGATCCGCGATTGCGAGGTGACCGGCCTGAAGATCGTCGACTGCTACGGCAGCGACATCTCCCTCGGCGGCGACTTCGCACGCCTGGTCGTCAACGACGTCGACGTGACCGCCTACGTCGAGGCCGAGCTCGACCGCCGGCACCCCGCACGGGTGCTGGCCCGGGACGCGGCCACTCCCGAGGACTACCGGGCCGCTTGGGACGCCATCGAGAAGATGTGGAGCGCGACGCTCGACCGGGCGAGGCTCCTGCCGGAAGCCGCGCTGCACGAGCGGGTCGACGGCGAGTGGTCGTTCGTCGAGACCCACCGCCACCTGCTGTTCGCCTGCGATGCCTGGCTCGGCAACGCCGTGCTGGAGGAGGAAGCGCCCTACCACCCGCTGGGCTATCCCGCCGGCGGGACGCCGCCCGCCGAGGCGGCGAAGCTCGGCCTCACCCTCGAAGCCACCCCGACGCTCGACGAGGTGCTCGCAGCGCGGCTCGCCCGCATGGCGGTGATGCGGCGGGTCGTCGACGCGCTCACCCCGGCCGAGCTCGACCGGGTGTGCGGTCGCAAGCCGGCCGACCCGTACCCCGAGCAGGAGTACGTCGTGCGCCGCTGCCTCAAGGTGGTCCTGAAGGAAGAGGCCGAACATCACCGTTACGCGGTGCGTGACCTCGCGGTGCTCGAGTCGGGTGCGTCCTAGGGCCGGCGGCCCCGGAACGTACGGCGCAGGTCGTCCACCCAGGCGCCGGGGTTCTCCCACGGGATGAAGTGCCCGCCGTGGTCGTGGGCGGCGACGTTGACGTGGTTGAACCACGCCGCCTGCGGCCCGTTCTCGAACGCCCGCACGCGCTCCTCGGCGGAGTGGATGCCCGGCGGGTTCTCGTAGGTGACGAAAGTGAGCCCGGTCGGCGCCTCCACGCGCGGGGTGCGGTCGTGGGACGGCGTCCACGGGTAGCGGTTGGCGTTGGCGTAGTAGCGCATCGACGTGGCGATCGAGTTGGTCGCCCAGTAGATCGTGGCGTGGGTCAGCAGATCGTCCTTGGTGAACACGGACTCGACGTCGCCGCCGTTGTCGCTCCACGCCGTCCAGCGCTCGAGCAGCCAGGCGAGCAGGCCGGCGGGGGAGTCGCTGAGGCCGTGGGCGAGGGTGGCCCCGTCGAGCATGTGCACGGTGAGGTGCGCCGCCGAGCGGTGGTCCAGCTCGATGATCCGGGCGCGGATGTCGGCGGGCTGGTCGTCGGTCAGGGGCCGGTTGCGGGTGAAGCTCCACGCGCGCGGGCCGGTGAAGAAGTCGAGCGGCAGGCCGGAGCCGATGTGGATGCCGTACAGCTCGGCGGCGTACTTGTGGCCGAGCTGGCTCGTCACGATGCCGCCGATGTCGCAGCCCCCGGCGGCGTACTTCGCGTAGCCCAGGGTTTCGGTCATCAGCGTGTGCCAGAGGTCGGACACCTTCCAGAAGTTGACGTCCGGGAAGCCGGTGAGCGGGCCCGGGAACCCGAAACCGGGCAGCGACGGCACGATCACGTCGAACGCGTCCGCGGGGTCGCCGCCGAAGGCGGCCGGGTCGGCCAGCGGGTCGATCACCTTCGCCCAGTGCCAGAAGGTCCACGGCCAGCCGTGGGTGAGGATCAGCGGGACCGGGCGCGGGCCGCGGCCGGGCTTGCGCAGGAAGTGCACCGGGACGCCGTCGACGTTCACTTCGTAGTGCTCGTAGGCGTTGATGGCCGCTTCGGCCTTGCGCCAGTCGAAGCCGTCACGCCAGTAGGCGACCAGTTCGCCGAGGTAGCCGGCCGGGACGCCGTAGGACCAGTCCTCGTTGCCCTCGTCCACCGGCGGCCGGGTCAGCGCGAGCCGGGCGCGCAGGTCGTCGAGGACCTCGTCGGGCACGTGGATCGGGCTGGGCGCCAAGGGAAAGGCGGTCATGGCGGCCATTCTCGCAGACGGCCGCGGGCAAGATCACCTCCTTTACACGACGCCCCGGCGCCGCAGGTCCGCCGCGTCGAACCCGAACTCGGCCAGCACCGCGTCGGTGTGCTCGCCCAGCGCCGGCACCGGGTCCATCCGCGGCGCCCGGCCCGCGACGGTGATCGGCGGCAGCGTGGCCCGGACCGGCCCGCCCGGCGTCGCCACCTCCGCGAACCGGTCGCGCGCCGTGAGCTGCGGGTGCGCCAGGACGTCGGGCAGGTCGCGGCGGCGCGCGTGCGCGATCCGGCCCCGGCGCAGCCGCGACTCCAGTTCGGCGCCGGTCAGCCGCCCGAAGATCGCGTCGATCTCGCGTTCCAGCTCCGGCCGGTGGGCGACGCGGGCGCTGCCGGTGGCGTACCGCTCGTCGGTGACCCACTCCGGCCGCTCGACGGCGTGCTCGCAGAACGCCGCCCACTCGCGTTCGTTCTGCACCGCCAGCACGATCTCGGTCCCGTCGCCGGCGGCGAAGGTGCCGTACGGCGCGATCGCCGGATGACTCGTGCCGGTGCGCGGCGGGGGCGTGCCGCCGTAGCCGGCGTAGTAGAGCGGGAACCCCATCCACTCGACCAGCGAGTCGAACAGGCTGACCTCCAGCTCGGTCCCCTGCCCGGTGCGTTCGCGGTCGTAGAGCGCGGACAGGATGCCGGAGAACGCGTACATCCCGGCGCCGATGTCCGCGGCCGGGATGCCGCTCTTGGCGGGCTCGGTCTCCGAGCCCGTCACCGAGACCAGGCCGGCTTCGGACTGGATGAGCAGGTCGTACGCCTTCGCGTCGCGGTAGGGCCCGCTCGAGCCGTAGCCCGACACCGAGCACGTGATCAGCCGGGGCCGCGACGCGCGGACGGCCGCCGCCCCGAGCCCGAGCCGGTCCGCGACGCCGGGGGCGAAGTTCTGCACGAACACGTCGGCCCGGTCGAGCAGGGCCGTCATGACCGTTGCCGCGGCGTCGCTCTTGAGGTCGAGCGTGACGCTCTCCTTGGACCGGTTCAGCCAGACGAAGTGGCTGGACTGGCCGTGCACGGTTTCGTCGTACGCGCGGGCGAAGTCGCCGGTGCCCGGCCGCTCGATCTTGACCACCCGGGCCCCGAGGTCGGCCAGGTGCCGGGTCGCCAGCGGCGCGGCGACCGCCTGTTCGCAGGACACGACGGTGACGCCGGCGAGGGGCAGGGAGCGCATGGCCGCATCCTGCCACCGGAGGTCAGATCGCGCGGGCGATGGCGATGTTCCCGGCGAGCCGCTCGCCGGCCTCGTAGACCATGTATTCGCGGCCTTGGTAGGTGCCGAAGCTGGGCGCCGCGGACCGCCCGTTGTCCGGGGCGCCGGCGAGCGGGGTGTGGAAGACGCCGAGATGGTCTCGCTTGGAGAAGTCGGTGCCGACCTCGGTGATCATCAGCTTCCCGCCGTGGGCGATGTCGGTGTTGTAGACGACGTACGTGCTGCCGTTGCGGTACAGCAGGTGCGGGCCACCGATGTCGTTCGCGCCGACGTCGGTGTGGCGCACGAGCGGCGTCTGCGAGAACGTCCAGTTCAGCGCGTCGGGCGACCAGCCCCAGCCGATGTCGCGGTGGTTCGTGGTGTTGTTCAGCATGAACACCATGACGTACCGGGCGTTCTTCGCGGGCAGGTCCTGGCGGAACACCCGCGCGTAGGACGTCTCGGTGGTGCCGGCGGGCTGCAGCCGCGTCGAGAGGACTTCCTTTTCGTAGGTGAAGTGGATGCCGTCGGCGGAGCTGGCCAGCCGGGTGACGGTGTTCTCGCCGTGGAAGTACAGGTAGATCCGGTTGACGTCGTCGTTCCACAGCGCGTGCGGCGAGGAGACGTGGCTGACGGAGTACTCGCCGGGCCAGGAGTTCTCGATGATCGGGTTGCCGGCGTACTCGGTGAACTCCTCGTCGAGGGAGTTCGCGTAGGCCAGGCAGATCCCGCCCGGGGCGTCGTGGGGCGCGTAGTAGAGGTAGTACGCGGCGAGCGCGTCCGGGATGCGGCCCTTGGTGCCGCGGATGCACGGGAAGATCAGCTCGCCGGTCGGGTTGTAGCGCAGCTTGCTCTTGACGAGGGCGAGCCGCTGGTAGCGGTAGTCCGGGAAGCCGGCGGGGGCCGCGGTGGCGGTGGCGGGGAGGAACGCGCCCGCGCCGAGCGCGGCGGCGCCGGCCAGCAGGCCGCGTCGGGTGAGGGTCATGACCGCTCCTTCGAGGTCTCGGATGCGGCGACGGTGCCACGGCCACCCGGGCGATACAAGAGAGTAATACGTATTAGTACGGTCGGGACAGGTTTGCCGGAGTTTCGGGCAAACCCGTTGACTCCCCGCCGGGCGCGCTTGCAGGCTGGATCGGATCGGCTGACTCCGAGCGAGGTGGCGATGGGCAGGGTCCGGCAGGCCGACATCGCGCGCGTGGCGGGGGTCTCGCAGGCGACGGTCTCGGTGGTGCTGGGCGGCAACCGCGCCGGGGTCCGGCTTTCGGAGCGGACGCGGCTGCGCGTGCTGGAGGCGGCCGAACGGCTCGGGTACGTGCCCGATCCGGTGTCCTCACGGCTGATGTCCGCGCGCAACAACCTGCTCGGCCTCTACACGTTCACCCCGGCGTTCCCGGACATCGCCGACGGCTGCTACCCGATCCTGGCGGGTGTCGAGGCGGAGGCGGCCGCGCTCGGCAAGGACCTGATCATGTTCACGGCGTCGAGCGCGGCGCCCGACCGGATCCGCCGCACCCGCCTCGCCGACGGCTGCCTGTTCCTCGGCAGGCACGTCCCGGTGGACGCGCTCGCCGGCCTGCTGGACGCGGGCTTCCCCCTCGTCTGCATCGGACGGCGCACCGAGCTGGACGGCCGCATCCCGCACGTGGGCGCGGACTACGTGACGGCGTCGGCGGAGGTGGTCGGGCGGCTGGCGCGGGCGGGCCACCGGCGCGTCCGGTACCTGCGCGAGCCGGACGACGCGCCTTCGTCGGGCGACCGCGAACGCGGGGTGCGCGGCGCGGCGGCCGACGCGGGCCTGTCCCTGGCGGTGACCCGCACCGACGGCACGGACCTCGCGCCGGCGACGATCGCGGGCTGGCTGGCCGACGGCGTGACGGCGCTGGTCGTCGAAGAGACCGACACGTCCGCGGTGTTCGAGGGCACGCGCCGGGCCCTGCGCGCGGCGGGGGTTTCGGTACCGGGCGACGTCTCGCTGGCGGTGCTCGGGCGGCCCCCCGGCGGGACGGCGGGGCCGGTGGTCAGCGGGTTCGAGGTGCCGAGGCGGGCGCTGGGCCGGGCGGCGGTGCGGCTGCTGGCGTCGCTGGTCGAGCCGGGGACGGGGGAGCCGGTGCCGCACCGCCTGCTGCCGTGCCCGCCGGTGGCGGGCGAGACGATCGCGACGGTCGCCTGAGTCAGAGGCATTCCGCCAGCGCTGCCAGCAGCAGCGAGCCCCGCCGGTCGGTGTCTTCGGGCTGGAGCTCGCTCGTCGTGAACGAGAACCCCAGTTCCGCTTCCGGCCACGCCCCGTGGCGGCCGCCGCCGGCGCCCGAGTGGCCGAACGCCACGTTCGCCGGCCCGTACGTTCCCAGCGGGTCGGCCAGCTCGAAGCCCAGTCCGAAGTGGACCGGCCGGTCGTTGAGCGCGTCCGTGCCCGCCGCCCACGTCGACGTCGCTTCCGCCAGCACCGAAGCGGGGACCAGGCCCGCGCAGATCCGGTCGTACAGCCGCGCTACCGCCGCCGCGGTCCCGGTCGCGCCGCCCGCCGCCAGCTCGGCCCGGCGGTACGCCGCCGAGTTGATCGTCCCGGGATCCAGGAGCCCGCGGTACATCCGCTCCACGATCCGCCGCCGGGCCGGGTCGTGCAGGAACGTGCTGATCCGGTAGTCCGGCGACCGCGTCAGCCGCGCGACGCGGTGGTCCTCCGCCGCCGGCGTGCCGAGGTGGACGTCGAAGCCGCCCAGCAGGGAACGCACGACCGCGCCGGCCGAGGAGCCGGTGACCCGGCGGATCAGTTCCGTGCACAGGTAGCCGTACGTCGCCGCGTGGTAGGCGACCCGCGAACCGGGTGTCCACAGTGGACGCTGCGCGGCGAGTGCGACGGCGTTGGCCCGGTTGTCCAGGAAGGGCACGTCCGCCTCGACGTACGGCAGCCCGATCGTGTGGGACAGCACGTGCGCCACGTCCCCCGACGGGAACTCCGGCCAGTAGCGCGACACCGGCGCCGCCGGGTCGATCCGCAGCAGTGCCATGACCGTCGCGACGATCCCCTTGGTCCCGGAGAACAGCACGACGAGCGTGTCCCGCGTCCAGCCCGGCCCGCCCCACAGCTCGACCAGCACCTCGCCCCGGCGCACGACGCTGAACGCCGCCCCGCCGGACGTCCGGGCCAGCACCGTCGCGAACGCGTCCCGGACCGGCTCGAACCCCGGCGCCACCGTGCCCTTCACAGGCGCGGCGTCGCGGCCAGCAACTCGCGCGTGTAGGCGTGCGAGGGTGCGTCCAGCACCGTCCGGACGGGACCTTCCTCGACGATCGAACCGCCCCGCAGCACCGCGATGCGGTCGGCGACCTCACCGGCGAGGGCGATGTTGTGCGTCACGAACAGCATCGCCATCCCCAGCTCGCGCCGCAGTTCGCCGAGCAGCTCGACGATCGTCGCCTGCACCGAGACGTCCAGTGCCGACGTCACCTCGTCGCACACCAGCACGTCCGGGGTGGTGACCAGCGCCCGCGCGATCGCGGCGCGCTGGCGCTCACCGCCGCTGAGCTGCTCGGGCAACCGGTCGGCGAGCGCCCGCCCGAGCCGGACGCGGTCGAGCACCTCGCCGACCCGCGCGCGGCGCTCCGCACGAGACAGCGACGTCAGGCGCGTCAACGGCACCTCGATCGACTGGGCCACCGTCCGGCGCGGGTTGAGCGAGGAGAACGGGCTCTGGAACACGTACTGGATCCGGCGCCGCTGCTCGTCCGACCGCTGCCGCGTCGAAACCGCCAGGCTGGTACCGGCCAGCGACACCGTCCCGCGGTAGGCACGCGTGAGCCCCGCGATGCACTGCGACAGCGTGGTCTTCCCGGAGCCCGACTCGCCGAGCAGCAGCAGGCACTCGCCGCGCGCGACCGAGACGTCGACCCCGCGCAGCACGACGTGCTGTCCATAGGAGACGGACACGCCCTTCGCCGCGAGCACCGGCTCCTCGGCCGGCGGCGGCTCGCGGACCGCGTCCGGATCGGGCACCGCGTCGAGCAGCCGCCGCGTGTAGGCGTGCGACGGCGTCCGCAGCACGGCCGGAGCCGGCCCGCATTCGACGATCGAGCCGTGGTACATCACCGCGACCCGGTCGGCGATCTCGGCGACCACCGCCAGGTCGTGGGTGATGTACAGCGCGGCGACGCCGTGTTCGGCGGTCAGCGCCCGGACGGTCTTCAGCACCAGCGACTGCGTGACGACGTCCAGCCCGGTGGTCGGCTCGTCGAGCACGACGACGGCGGGCCGGCACGCGAACGCCATCGCGATGCCGACGCGCTGCTGCTGCCCGCCCGACAGCTGGTGCGGGTAGCGGCGCCGGTACCGCGGGTCCGCCGGCAGCCCGACCTCCGCCAGCACCGCGCCGACGCGCTCGTCGACCGAGCCGGGGTAGCCGTGGGTTTCGAGGACCTCGGCGATCTGCGGCCCGATCCGCAGCGCCGGGTTGAGCGACAGCGCCGGGTCCTGCGGGATGTAGGCGACCGTGCGGCCGCGCAACCGCCGCCGGGCCGCGGCGTCCAGCGAAAGGACGTCCTCGCCGTGCACGGTGATCCGCCCGCCGGACGCGGTCAGCCCGCGCCGGAAGTGCCCGAGCGCGGCGAGCCCGGCGGTGGTCTTGCCGGACCCGGACTCGCCGACCAGTGCCAGGACTTCGCCGGGCGCGACCGCGAAGGAGACGTCGTCCAGGACGGGCACCCCGGCGGTGGTGCGGACCGAGAGCCCGGTGACTTCCAGGGCGGCGTTCATGCGCGGGCCTCCCGCTTCCGGCCGGCGGCGGCCGTGCCCAGCGCGTCGGCCACCAGGTTGGTCCCCACGGTCAGCGCGGCGATCGCCAGCACCGGCAGCAGCACGCCCCACGGCTGGACGACGAGCGCGATCCGGTTCTCGTTGATCATCAGGCCCCAGTCGGCCGACGGCGGCTGGATGCCGAGGCCGAGGAACGACAGCGACGCGATGTACCCGATCGAGTAGGTCAGCCGCAGCCCGATCTCGACCATGAGCGGGCCGGTGATGTTCGGCAGGATCTCCCGCAGCAGGATCCGCGACCGCGGCACGGCGTACATCTCGGCCGCGCGGACGTAGTCCTGGCCCGCCACGGCGACGGTGGCCTGCCGCGCGACGCGGGCCGTGCGCGGCGCGTGCGTCAGCCCGATGACCAGCACCAGCAGCCAGCCCTCCGGCCCGATCACCGCGATCGCCAGCAGCGCGATCACCAGCTGGGGGAAGGAGAGCAGGACGTCGTTGCCGCGCATGAGGAAGCTGTCGAGCCGCCCGCCGCCGTAGCCGGCGACCATGCCGAGCAGCGCGCCCAGCACGATCCCGAGCACGGTGGCCAGCACCGCGTAGAGCAGCAGCGTCGTGCCGCCGGCCAGGAACCTCGTCAGCACGTCGCGGCCGAGGCCGTCGGTGCCGAAGACGCCGTCGTGCTTGAACGGCTTCCCGGCGAAGCCGGTCGTGGTGTGCCCGGTGAGCACCGGCCCCAGCCACGGCCCGAGCAGGGCGATCAGCACCACCACGAGGGTGAGCGCCGTGCCGATCTTGGCCTGCGGGAACGTCCACGCGGTGCGGAAGAGCCCGCCGGAGCGCGCGGGCGGGGCGGCTTCGGCGACGCTGCCGGGGAGTTCGACGGCGGTCATCGGCCGGCCTCCGTCCTGAGTTTCGGGGTGGCGAGGATGCCGACGACGTCGGCCAGCAGGTTCACCACGATGTAGACCGCGGCGATGAGCAGCGTGATCGCCTGCACGACGGCGACGTCCCGCTTGGCGACGGCGTCGATGAGCGCCTGGCCGATGCCGGGGTAGCGGAACAGGAACTCGACGACCACGACCCCGCCGGCGAGCCAGGCCAGCTGCAGCGCGACGACCTGCGCGACCGGGCCGATCGCGTGCGGAAGCGCGTGCCGGACCAGCACGGTCCGCTCGCGCATGCCCTTGAGCCGCGCCATCTCGACGTACCCGCTGTCGAGGACCTCGTTCATGGTCGCCCGCATCATCCGCGTGATGTACGGCGTGACGACCAGCACGAGCGTGAGCACGGGCAGCACGAGCTGGGCCGGCTGGTCCCACACCGCCTCGCCGGGCGCGGTGATCGTGACGGACGGGAAGATCTTGACCACCGTCGTCGAGAGCAGCACGACGAGCGCGACGCCGATGACGAACTCCGGCAGCGCGGCGATCACCAGGCTGACACCGGAAACGACCTGGTCGGTGGCGCGGCCGCGGCGGATCGCGCTCCACGTGCCCAGGCCGAGGCCGAGCGGGGTGGCCAGCACCGCGGCGACGGCCAGCAGCACGAGCGAAGCCGAGATCCGGTCGCCCAGCAGCGCCGTCACCGGGCCCTGGGTCGAGGTCGACGTGCCGAGGTCACCGGTGAACAGGCCACCGAGCCAGCCGAGGTAGCGCTGCCACACCGGCAGGTCCAGGTGCAGCTGGTGCTGCAGCGCGGCGACGCGCTCGGGGGTGGCCTGCTGGCCGAGGACGGCCCGCGCGGGGTCGCCGGGCAGTAGCAGCGTCGCGACGAAGACCAGCAGGGACACCACCCAGAGCACGAGCACGCTGACGAGCAGCCGGCGCAGGATCAGGCGGGTCATCTCAGGCCTCCCCGCTCGTGCCGAGCCAGGCGTCGCGGAACCGGTAGCCGCTCAGCGAGACGCCGGTGCGGTCCGGGACGAGCCCGGCGACGTACTTCCGGTGGGCGTCGACCTGGTTGACGAACCCCCAAACGATCAGCCCGCCGCGCTCGTACTCGATCCGCTGCGCCCGTTTGAGCAGTTCGGTCCGCGCGGCGGGGTCCACTGTGGACCCGGCACGGGTGACGAGGTCGACGAACTCCGGGTCGTGCCAGTGCGTCTCGTTGTACGGCGACTTCGGCAGCGAGCCGTTCGCGACCTGGGGCAGGTAGTTGCGGGTGTACCAGAAGTCCTGCGCGAAGTCCCAGGAGAGGTAGTTCTCGCCGTAGAACGTCGTGGTGTCGAGCTTGCGGATCCGGACGGTGACGCCCGCGGCCTTGGCCTGCTGCTGGAACACCTGCGCCGCCTCGACCGCGCCCGCCTGGATGGGCGCGGTGACCAGCTCGACGTCCAGTGCGGAGTGGCCGGCCTCGGCGAGGAGCCGCTTGGCCGCGGCGATGTCCTGCCTGCGCTGCGGGAGTTCCTTCGCGTAGGCGGGATCGAAGGGTGCGTAGAGGTCGTTGCCGAGCCTGCCCTGTCCGCTGAGGACCTGGTTGATCATCTGCTCGCGGTCGACGACCAGCCGCAGGGCCTGGCGCACCCGGACGTCGTCGAAGGGCGGCCGGTCGACCCGCATGGTGAACGGCAGCCACGTGCCGGTCTGGGCGGTGAGCACCTGGATCCGCGGATCGCTGTTCAGGACGTCCACCAGCGCCACCGGCACCTGGTCGATCGCGTCCACCTGGGAGGAGAGCAGCGCGTTGATCCGGGCGTCGTCGTCGGCGAAGTTGATCAGCACCAGCTCGTCGAGGTAGGGCTGTCCCGGCCGCCAGTAGTGCTCGTTGCGGCGGAACGTGCTCTGCAGCCCGGGGCTGAACGAGCCCGCCCTGAACGGGCCGGTGCCGATCGGGCGCGCCAGGTCGAAGTCCGCCGGGACGATGCCGAGCGAGTACTGGCCGAGCAGGTCGTCGAACCCCGCGTTCGGCGTGCTCAGCCGGAACTCGACGGCCCGGTCTCCGCTCGGCACGACCTCGGCCAGCATGCTCAGGCCGGCCGCGCCGCTCTTGGGGTCCTTCGGGTCCGTGATCCGCTTGAAGGTGGCGACGACGTCGGCCGGCGTGACCGGGCGGCCGTCGTGGAACCGGACGCCGTCGCGCAGGACGGCCGTCCACGTCCGGGCGTCCGGCGACGCGGTGAGCGACCGCGCCACGAGCGGCTCGAGCCGGTAGTCGTGGTCGCGGGCCAGCAAGGGCTCGTACAGGTTGATCACCCGGGCGATGTCGGGGTTGGTCGCCGGGGTGTGCGGGTCGAGGGTGTCGGAGGCGCCGCCGCCGGTGACGCCGACGCGCAGCCGGCCGCCGGAGCGCGGCGGCCCGGTCGGCACGGGCGCGGCGTACGTCGTGCCGCAGCCGGCGGCCAGCAGCGTGACGCCGGTGGCCGCGAGGAACCTTCGTCGGGTGAGGGGGCTACATCGCTCTTCCATGGTGGGGACTTCCGGTGGGAGCGGGTGTTCGGGTCAGGCGATGGCGCGCCCCGCGTAGTCCGGGACCGGGTTCAGGTACCGCTCGAGCCGCTCCACGGCCGCGGCCGGGAGCGGCGAGGCTCTGCTGCCCGTGACGTGGATCGCGAGGATCTCCTCGGTGGCGACGAGGTCGCCGTCGACGCGCATCTCGTGGCAGAGCCGGACCTTCTTGCCGCGGGCGGCGAGCACCCGGGTCGTGACCTCGAGATCGGCGTCCGGGCCCACTTCCCGGAGGTACCGGACGTGGGCCTCCACGGTGTACAGCGAGGAGCCGCTGAGGTGCGGGCCCAGGCCGGCGGTGTCCATGAGGAACGTGGTCGCGTCGCCGAACACCAGCACGTAGTACGGCTCGGACAGGTGGCCGTTGTAGTCGATCCACTCCGGACGGACGCGGTCGCGGTAGGACAGTTCAGCCATCGCGGGCCTCCCGGACGGCGCGCTGGATCGCGATGACGGCCCGGTCGCGCTCGGCGACGAGGTCGGCGATCGTGCGTCCGCCGGCCTCGTCTTCGCAGCCCTCGACCACGGCGTCCCGCAGCGCGGTGGTCAGTTCCGGGGCTTCGAGGCGGGTCCACGGCGACTTCAGCGACGGCCCGAAGTGGTCGAGCATGTGGGCCATGCCGCCTTCGCCGCCGGCGAGGTGGAAGGTGAGCATCGGGCCCTGGACCGGCCAGCGCAGGCCGGGGCCGTCGGTGATGGCGGTGTCGATCTGCTCGACCGTGGCTTCGCCGTTCGCGACCATGTGCAGCGCCTCGCGCCACAGCGCTTCCTGCAGCCGGTTGGCGATGAAGCCGGGGACCTCGCGGTCCATGGTGATCACCGTCTTGCCGACGCGCCGGTAGAAGGCGGCGGCGTGCTCGACGGCCCACTTCCCGGTGCGGCCGCCGCCGGCCACTTCGACCAGCGGGATCAGGTAGGGCGGGTTGAAGGGGTGCCCGACGACCAGGCGGTCCGGGGTCGCGGCGTCGGCCTGCATCTCGGTCATGCCGTAGCCGGACGTCGAGGACGCGACGACGATCCCGGGCGCGGTGACGGCGTCGATCTCGGCCAGCAGCTTTTGCTTGAGGGCGAGGTCCTCGGGCGCGCTCTCCTGGACGAACACGGCACCGTCGACGGCTTCGGCGAGGGTGGCCGTGACGACGAGGTTGTCCCGGCTCGCTCCTTCGGCCAGGCCGAGCGAGGTGAGGGCGGGCCAGGCGGCGTCGACCAGCCTGGTCAGCTTCGCCTCGGCGGCCGGCTCCGGATCCCAGGCGCGGACGTGGAACCCGCGGGCGAGGAAGTGCGCGACCCAGCCGCCGCCGATCACGCCGGCGCCGACGCAGGCGACCGTCTCAGGCATGGACGCGCTCCTTCAGGCCGAGGATCTCGCGGGCGCGGGAAGCGCTTACCACCGTGGCGCCGAGGTCCTCGACGATCCCGGTGGCGCGCTCCACGAGCTGGCCGTTGGTGGCCTTGACGCCCTTGGCGAGGTACAGGTTGTCCTCCAGGCCGACCCGGACGTGCCCGCCCAGCAGGACCGACTGCGCGACCCAGGGCATCTGGTCCCGCCCGATGGCGAAGGACGCCCACTGCGCGTTCGCGGGCAGCAGGTTCACCATCGCCTGCAGCAGCCCGGGGTCCGGGGGAGCGCCGTAGGGGATGCCCATGCAGAGCTGGAAGAGCGGGGGAGCGTCGATCAGCCCTTCTTCGACCATTTTGGACGCGAACCACAGGTGCCCGGTGTCGAAGATCTCCAGCTCGGGTTTGACGCCGAGCTCCTGGATGCGCTTGGCGCCGGCGCGCAGCATGTCCGGAGTGGACACGTAGAGCTGGCTGCCTTCGCCGAAGTTGAGCGACCCGCAGTCCAGGGTGCAGATGTCCGGAAGCAGCTCTTCGACGTGCGGAAGGCGATCCAGAGCGTTGACGAGGTCGGTGCCGTCGACCGGCTTGAGCGGGTCCTCCCGGTCGATGACCAGGTCGCCGCCCATGCCCGCGGTCAGGTTGACGACGACGTCCACTTCGGACTCTTTGACCAGCCGCACGACCTCGCGGTAGAGCGCGACGTCCCGCGAGGGCGCGCCGGTTTCGGGGTCCCGGACGTGGATGTGGACGACGGCGGCCCCGGCGTTGGCTGCCTCGACGGCACTCGCGGCGATCTGCGCGGGCGTGACGGGCACGTGCGGGCTGCGGCCGACGGTGTCGCCGGCCCCGGTGAGGGCGCAGGTGACGATGACCTCGTGGTTCATCATTCCCCTTTCACGATGGACCTCTCGATGAAGTCGTGCAGGTGCGCGCGCATGCTTTCGGCGGTGCTGCCCGGGCGGCCGGTCAGCACCTGGATGCCGAGGCCGTCGATCAGCGCCGTGAGCCGGGTGGTCGCCACGTCCGGGTCGACGACCGAGAAGACCCCCTGCTCGCACCCCGAGCGGATGGTCATGGCGATCGTGCGCTCCCAGCGGCCGATCGAGTCGTGGTACAGCGAACGGAAGGACGGGTCGAGCGCGACCTCGTTCCACACCTGCAGCCACACCGACCACTCCGCGCGCAGGACGCCGTCGGCCGGGAGCTGCAGCTCGACCAGCCGCAGCAGCCGGTCGTGCGCGTCGGCGATCGAGTGCAGCTCGGCCACCTGGCGGTCGAACGCGAGCTTCACGTTGCGCCGCAACGCTTCGTTGAGGACTTCGGTCTTGCTCGGGAAGTGGTAGTGGATGGCCGCGGTGCTCGTGCCGCACGCCTCGGCGATGTCGGCGATGCGCACCTTGTGGTAGCCGCGTTCGGCGATCAGCGCCCAGGCCGTCTCCAGGATGCGGCGGCGCGGTTCGGACTGGGCGAGGTGGTCGGGGTCGTCGCTCGCCGGGCGGGCGGCCGGCGCGGGCACCGCCGTGACGGTGACCGCGTCGTCGCTGCCGTTGAGCAGCCAGTTGACCGTGACGCCGCAGTACTCGGCGACGCGGACCAGTTCGTGCGGCGAGAACCGGCGGGTGCCGTTCAGCGCCTTGGACAGCTTCGTTTCGTCGAGCCCGATCGCGGCGGCGAACTCCCGCTGGGCTCCCGGCATGGCCTTGACCAGTCCGCGGACCCGGTCCCGCAGCTCGGCGGTTTCGTCCATGCCAGGAGACGGTAACCCCGCGTTGCGATAATCGCAATCCTTGACTGATGAGTCAGTCGAAGCGCAAGATTGCCGGAGTTCAGCGCGGCACCACGGTGAACCGCCGCAGGGCCAGCGCCGGGTTCTTCGCGCGCACCTCGGCGATCCGCTCGGCGGACACCTCGCCGACGGCCACCGCCGTCTGCTCGCCGAGCGAGGTGACGACGACACCCATGGGGTCGACCAGCATGCTGGTGCCCGACCCCGTCGGCGCGGCCTGGCCCGCCGCGGCGACGTACAGGGTGTTCTCGATCGCGCGGGCGCGGATCAACGTGCTCCAGTGGTATTCCTTCAGCGGCCCGGGCACCCACTCGGCCGGCAGCAGCACGACGTCGGCGCCGGCGTCGGCCAGCCGCCGCGTGACCTCCGGGAAGCGCAGGTCGTAGCAGGTCTGGAGGCCGAAGCGGATGTCCTCGACCTCGAAGGTCTCCGGCTCGGTGATCTCACCGGCGCGCACGACGTCGGACTCGCGGAAGCCGAACGCGTCGTACAGGTGGATCTTGCGGTACAGCGCCGCGATCCCGCCCGGGCCGGCCGCGACGAGGGTGTTGGAGATCCGCGAATCGTCGAGCCGCTCGTTCATGCCGCCGACGATCGTGACGTCCCGGGCGGCGGCGAGCGAGCGCAGGCCCGTCACGAACTCGCCGTCGAGCGCCTCGGCGGACCCGACGAACCGGTGGTCCTTCGCCGGGACGGTGAACATCGCGTACTCGGGCAGTACGACGACCCGCGCGCCGCGGTCGGCCGCGTCGCCCACCAGCTTCGTGATCAGGGCGAGGTTGGCGGCCTTGTCGTCGCCGGGCGCGTACTGCGCCAGTGCCACGTGCGTCATGCGGTTTCCTTCCGGGGAGCGGCGGGCATGCGGTCGAGCTTGCCGAGTACGACCGTGTAGCAGAAGATCCCGGCGAGCAGCACCACGCCGGTGACGAGGAACGCGCCGGCGAACGAGCCCGTCACGTCCACGACGGCGCCCGTCACGATCGGGGCGGCGATGCCGATCATGTTGGCCACGAAGTTGACCAGCCCGCCGAGAGTGCCGGAGCAGCCTTCCGGCGCGATGACCGCGACGATGCTGGACCCGGCGGGCACCGACACGGCGAGCCCGGCGGCCCCGATCGAGAGGAACACCAAGGCCACCGCGACGGATCCGGCGTAGGCGGCCCCCGCGACGGACAGCGAGACCAGCATGCTCACGACGAGCACGATCCGCCGCGCCTTGGTCTCGTCGCCGCTGCGGGCGATCAGCCGGTCCAGCACGATCCCGCCGACGAGGAACTGTGCGAGCACCGCGACCAGCCACGGGATCATCGTGTAGAAGCCGCCGGCCAGCAGCTTCACGCCGAACTGCTTCTCCAGGTAGCCCGGGAGCCAGGTCAGCAGCACGTAGTAGGCGTAGGTGTAGGACGCGTACCCGAGCGCCAGACCCCAGGTCTTGCGGCGGCGCAGCAGGTGGCCCAGGCCGGTGAGCGAACTCGGCGCGGGCGCGTCTTCGTCGTCCGCGCCGCCCTCGCGCAGGTACGCGAACTCCTCGGGCGACAGGCGCCCGCGTTCGAGCGCCTGCTTCGGCGTCAGGTAGAGCAGCCACCAGACGAGGAGGTAGCCGAGGCTGAGGACGCCGGTGAAGACGAACGCCGCGTGCCAGCTGAACACCGTCACGAGGAACGCCATCACCGGGATGCCGAGGACGTTGGAGATCTTGGCGCAGCCGTCGAAGATCGCCGTTGCCCGGCCGCGTTCGGAGCGCGGGAACCACTGGCCGATCGCCTTCCAGCCCGCCGGGATCGTGGGCGCTTCGCCGAAGCCGAGCACCAGCCGCGAGACCAGGAGCAGGCCGAGGCCGCCCGCCGACGCCGTCAGGAACGACGCGATCGCCCAGAGCGCGGCGGCCGCGCGGTTGACCCAGCGGACGCCGATCCGGTCGAGGATCGCGCCGATCGGCAGCTGCAGCACCGCGTATGTCCAGAGGAACGCGGAGGCGACGACGCCGAGCTGGGCCGCGCTGAGGTGGAACTCGCGCATCATCTCGGGCCCGGCGATCGAGAGGTTGACGCGGTCGACGTAGTTGACGAACGACCCGACGCCGAGGACGCCGGCGATCGTCCAGCGGGCCTTCTTCCGGGTCGCCGTGCGGACCGTGGTCGTCATCGCGCCCGCTCCGCGAGCGACGTGGTCTCCTCGAACGCGGCAGTGAGCCCGGCGAGGAGGGCACCGTGCTGCATCGTCAGTGCGAGCTGCCCGGCGCCGTGGGCGAGGGCGAACTCCTTTTCTTCTCGGCTCCACGCGGGCAGCACCCACGGCTTCCCGGCCGCGCGGGCGGCGTCGGCGACGCGCTCGAGGTCGGCGAAGTCGCCTTCTTCCCGCGTGTACGCCCCGCGTTCGCGGCGCAGCGACAGGTCGGACGGGCCGACGAAGACACCGTCCACTGTGTCCAGTGCGAGGATCTCGGCGACGTCCTCGAGGGCGCCGGCGTCCTCGATCATCGGCAGGCAGCGGGTGCCGCGGTCCTGCGCGGTGACCCATTCGTCGGTGAAGCCGCGGTAGCCGGTGGTGCGCCCGCCCGCGAAGCTGCGGTCGCCCAGCGGCGGGAACTTCGCGAACGCCGTCACGGCCTTGGCGTGCGCCGCGTTTTCGACGTGCGGGATGACCACGGCGTCGGCGCCGAAGTCGAGGGCCTGCTGGATCGGCCCGCGTTCGGGGCCGAGGACCTTGGCGAGCACCTCCAGGCCGAGCGCGCGCAGGAACGGGACGAACCGCTCGAGGTCGGCCAGGCCGAACGCGCCGTGCTCGATGTCGAGGACGGCGGCGCCGTAGCCGATCCCGCGGGCGATCTCGGCCGCGGCGAACGAGGGATCGGAGAGCCAGACGGCGTAACGCCGGTCGGCGGGGACTGGGGACATCGGGAACCTCCTGCGCGCTCACGACGGTAGTTCCGGTCGTTGTGTGCACCGTGTATACACGATGGATATCTGTGGGTCCAGACGCTAAGCTGGCCGCCGGGACGACGAGGGGAGAGGTATGACGACCAGCGCACCGGCCGGGCCGGCGCGGGACCGCGTGTACGCCTGGCTGCGCGACGGGATCATCGCGGGCGAGCTCGAAGGCGGCCGGTTCCTGGACGAGCAGTGGGTGTCCGGCGTGGTCGGGGTGTCCCGGACGCCGGTCCGCGAGGCGTTCCACCGCCTGGAGGCCGAGCGGTTCATCAGCCTGCTGCCCCGCAAGGGCGCGCAGGTCCGCACGGTCACCGCCCGCGAGCTGGAGGAGGTGTACCAGAGCCGCCGGCTGATCGAGGGGCACGCGATCGGCGAGGTCTGCGCGGCCCGGGCGGGGGCGCCCGCGGAGATGGCCGGGTTGATCGAGCAGATGGACCGCGCCGGGAAGGCCCGCGACTGGTTCGCGGTGTCCGGCTTGGACCGCTCGTTCCACCGCGCGATCGTCAACGCGGCGGGCAACTCCGTGCTGACCGAGCTGTACGACACGCTGCGTTCGCGCCAGCAGCGGGTCGCGGTGCGGGCCCTGGAGGCCCGGCCGGAGCGGCTGCCGGTGATCGACGCCGAGCACCGCGCGCTGGTGGCCGCGCTGGACGCGCACGACGCCGAAGAGGCGCTGCGGATCCTGAACCAGCACCTGCGCCCGGTGTCCGAAGTGGTGTCGGCCCTGGACCGCGGCTGAATCCGTTGCGGTACTAGGGTGTCCGCGCATCGACGGTGGGCGGACAGGAGCGCGCGAGTGGAAACCCGGAGAACCGAAGGTGCGGGGCGCGTGGCCCGCGCGGGACTGCTCGCCGTGGCGGGCGCGGTGCTGCTGCCGGTATCGGCCGGCTGCACCGCGGAAACCGTGGGGACCGGGGTGCCGGCTCCCGCGGCGGTCTCGTCCGCCGCGGCTCCCGCGCCGTCCTCGGCCGGCGAGGTCGCCGCGAGTGCCGCACGGACCCCGGAAGCGGCGGTGACCGGCTGGGTCTCGCAGATCTTGACGAAGGACTACGCCGCGGCCTGCCGATCGAGCGCCGTGGTGGCCGCGGCCGGCGCGGCGGATCCGGAGAAGCTGTGCGCGAGCGACGGCAAGGCCGTGAAGACGCTCGGCAAGCTGCACGACGCCTGGGCGAAACCGGGCGTCGACACCGGCGCGGCGGTGGAAACCGAGGGCGTCGAGGTGAACGGGGACACCGCGACCGCGTCGGACACCTCGATCAAGATCGGCGGCAGGTCGCTGCGCGAGCTCGAGCTGGTCGGCTCCACGGGGGACACCGGTTCGTTCCGGCTGACCCTGAAACTCACGAAGAAGGACGGCGCCTGGTACGTGAGCGACTTCGAACTGGCGGTGTGATCGGCTCGCCGGGCAGCGACGGTCCCACCAGGCGCGCGGCCAGCGGTACCGGCCCCGCGAATGATAGGAATGGCCGGTGACCGAACCGAACCTGATCGAAGCCGCCGCGGCCGAGGCCGTCACGCTGACCAGCGAGCTCATCCGCATCGACACGACCAACACCGGCGACCCCGACACGCTGGTCGGCGAGCGGGCGGCGGCCGAGTACGTCGCGGAGAAGCTGACCGACGCCGGCTACGAGATCACCTACGTCGAGTCGGGCGGGAAGAACCGGCACAACGTGATCGTCCGGCTGCCCGGGGCGGATTCGAGCAGGGGCGCGCTGCTCATCCACGGCCACCTCGACGCCGTGCCCGCCGACGCCTCGGAGTGGTCGGTCCACCCGTTCTCCGGCGCGATCCAGGACGACTACGTCTGGGGCCGCGGCGCGGTCGACATGAAGGACATGTGCGGGATGGCGCTCGCGCTCGCCCGGCACTACAAGCTGAACGGCGTCGTCCCGCCGCGCGACCTCGTCTTCGCCTTCCTCGCCGACGAAGAAGCCGGCGGCAAGTACGGCGCCCAGTGGCTCGTCGAGCACCGCCCCGAGCTGTTCGAGGGCGTCACCGAGGCGATCAGCGAGGTCGGCGGCTTCTCGATCACGCTCAAGGACGACGTCCGCGCGTACCTGATCGAGACGGCCGAAAAGGGCATCCGCTGGATGAAGCTGCGCGTGCGCGGCACCGCCGGGCACGGCTCGATGATCCACCGCGACAACGCGGTCACGAAACTGTCCGAGGCCGTCGCGAAGCTCGGCAACCACCGCTTCCCCCTGGTGCTCACCGACTCGGTGAAGGAGTTCCTCGCCGGCGTCACCGAGATCACCGGCTGGGACTTCCCCGAGGACGACCTCGAAGGCTCGGTCGCCAAGCTGGGCAACATCTCCCGGATGATCGGCGCGACGCTGCGAGACACGGCCAACCCGACCATGCTCACCGCCGGGTACAAGTCGAACGTCATCCCGTCGGTCGCCGAAGCCGCGGTCGACTGCCGGATCCTGCCGGGCCGGCTGGAGGCGTTCGACCGGGAGCTGGACGAGCTGCTCGGCCCGGACATCGAGAAGGAGTGGATGGAGCTCCCGCCGGTCGAGACGACCTTCGACGGCGCCCTCGTCGACGCCATGACCGCCGCGGTGCTCGCCGAGGACCCGGGCGCGAAGACGCTGCCGTACATGCTTTCCGGCGGTACGGACGCGAAGTCGTTCCAGGAGCTGGGCATTCGCAACTTCGGGTTCGCGCCGCTCAAGCTGCCCGCGGACCTCGACTTCTCGGCGCTGTTCCACGGCGTCGACGAGCGCGTCCCGGTCGAGGCGCTGAAGTTCGGCACTCGCGTGCTGGACCGGTTCCTGCGCACGAGCTGATGACCGCGTTCGCGCTCGCCGACGGCACGTCCCTGCAGGTGGTGCGCAGGGGCGACCCGGCCGCGCCGGTGACCGTGGTGTTCGTCCACGGCTACGCGCTCGACCAGCGCAGCTGGGGCCGGATCGCGCCGCTGGTGCCGGACGCCGCCGACGGGCCGGTGGCCGTGCTGACCTACGACCAGCGCGGCCACGGCGGGTCGGGACGGGCGCGCCGCGGCACCGCGACGATGGCGCAGCTCGGCGACGACCTCGCCGAGCTGCTCGCCCGCGAAGTGCCCGAGGGCCGGGTGGTCCTGGTGGGACACGACATGGGCGGGCTGGCGATCATGTCGCTGTCCCAGCGGCACCCGGCGTTGTTCGAGGCGCGCGTGTCGGGGCTGGTGCTGCTCGCGACGTCGTCGGGCACGCTCGCGACGGAGGTCTCGGCGGCGTGGCCGAACGCGCTGGGCAAGCTGGCCCGCGATCTCGAGGCGGTGCTCGGTTCGAAGCTCTTCGGCGTGGTGCGCGAGCACACGAGCCGGGCGGTCAGCGCGGGCCTGCGATGGTGGCTCTTCGGCGACGACCCGGACCCGGAGCTGGTCGAGCTGACCGTGAAGATGATCCGCGGCAACTGGCCGCACACGGTGGCGCTGTTCCGCCCGGCGCTGGACGCCTATGCCCGGGACGCGGCGTTGGCGCAGGTCAGCGGGGTGCCGGTGACGGCGATCGTGGGGGAGCGCGACCGGATCGTGCGCGCGTCCGACGTCGAGCAGTGGGTCGGCGGCCTCGACGACGGGACGGCGGTGGTGCTGCCCGGCGTCGGCCACGTCGTGCCCCTGGAAGCCGCGGCGCAGGTGCTGCCGCGGGTCGTCGCCCTGGTCAACGCCGGTCACCGACAAGGCGAGAGTTCTTGACAACATAGTTGTTCGGCGACGATGCTGGGCCCATGTTCTCCGTGGCGGTGATCGAAGACCCGGCCGCGGCCGAGGTGTCGCTGGACCCGATCCGCGCCCGGCTGCTGGCCGAACTGGCGGAGCCGGCATCGGCGACGATGCTCGCCGCGCGCGTGGACCTGCCGCGCCAGAAGGTCAACTACCACCTGCGGGCCCTGGAAGCGCACGGCCTGGTGGAGCTGGTCGAGGAACGGCGCAAGGGCAACGTCACCGAGCGGATGATGCGGGCGACGGCGTCGTCGTACGTCATCTCGCCGGCCGCGCTCGCCGCCGTCCAGCCCGACCCCGCCCAGTCGCCCGACCGGCTTTCGGCCCGCTGGTTGCTCGCCGTCGCCGGCCGGCTGGTGCGGGACGTCGGCGTGCTGATCACCGGCGCGGCCAAGGCCAAGCAGCGCGTCGCGACCTTCGCGCTCGACGGCGAGATCCGGTTCGCCTCCGCGGCCGACCGCGCCGCGTTCGCCGAAGAGCTCGCGACCGCGGTCACCACCCTGGTCGGCAAGTACCACGACGAAACGGCCGAGAAGGGCCGTCCGCACCGGGTGGTCGTGGCCGTCCACCCGAGCGTCCCGGAGGAGACCGCCAGTGGGGCATGAGTTCGAGCTGACCGACGTCGCCGAGGTCGACGCGACGCCGGCGCAGGTGTGGGACGCCATCGCCACCGGGCCGGGCATCGACTCGTGGTTCATGGGCCGCAACGAGGTCGAAGGCGGCACGGGCGGCGTCGTCCGCGGTGCCTTCGGCGCGTACCGGCCGGAATACCGGATCCGGGAGTGGGAGCCGCTCGAAAAGCTCGTCTACGGCAGCGACCCGGCCCCGGACGGGCGGACGATCGCCTACGAGTTCCTCATCGAGGGCCGCGACACGGGGAGCACGGTCGTCCGGTGCGTCACCAGCGGCTTCCTGCCCGGCGACGACTGGGAGGACGAGTTCGAGGCGATGACGACGGGGAACGCGATGTTCTTCCGCACGCTGGCCGAGTACGTGACCCACTTCGCCGGGCGGACGGCGGTCCCGGTGACGGCGTTCGGCCCGCCGGTGGGGGACTGGGACGCGGCGTGGGCGCGACTCGGCACGGCGCTGGGCCTGCCTTCGCGGCCCGCGGCGGGCGACCGGGTGCGGTTCGTCCTCGACGGCCGCGCGCCGGAAGACGGCGTCGTCTACGCGGTCAACGACCAGACGGCCGGCATCCGCACGGCCGACGCGATGATCCGTTTCCTCCGCGGTTTCCACGGCCCGATGGTCGCCTCCCACCACCTCTTCACCCCGGGAGCGGACGCCGAAGTCGAGGAGAAGAACTGGAGTGCGTGGCTGGCCCGCGCGCTCGGGTGACGGGTCAGTAGCGCAGTTCGGCCAGCACCGCCCCGGCGGAACGACGTCGAGAAGACGTAGTCGACGCGCCGGTCACGGGGCAACGCCGCCGGGGCCCACGGATTCGCGGTGGACCAGGTGTGCCCCGGGCCGGTGCCGGCGAACTCCCAGGCGTCGTGCCGGCACACCCCGGCGCCCGCGGCCCGGCCGGTGAGCAGCCGGATCTCGTCGCGGTCCGGTGCGGCGTTGAAGTCGCCGCACACCACGGTCAACGCGCCGCGGCCGGCCTCGCGCACCCGCCGCCGTCGATGTCGACCCGGACCGCACTGCCCTCGTGCCCGGCGGGGCCGGGCAGGACCCACGGTTCGACGGTGCCGATCGGCCGGCGGGAAAGCACCGCGCTGCCCGACGACACGCCGCCTTCCGCGCGGTCGCCGGAGAACCGGTGGTGGGGCAGCCCCGCCGCGGCGAGCTCCCGCGCCTGATCGCGCTCGGCCGCCGACCACGCCTCCTGGAGCGCCACGACGTCCGGGGCGTGCTCGGCGAGCGCCGCGGCGATGGCGGCCTGCCGGTGTTCCCACGGCCCGAACCGGCCCCAGACGTTCCAGGTGACCAGCCGCAGCCGCGAGCCGATCAGCGGCCCGTACGGCTGGAGGGGATCGGCCATCGCCTAGGTCGGCAGCGCGCCCGGCAGGCTTTCCTTCGTCTTCTTGCGGCGCAACCAGACCCTGCGCGTGCCGTCGGCGTAGAGCCGCACCGTGCGCAGTTCCCAGCCCGCGAACTCCGCGTGGATGGAGAGCTGGATCGCCGCCGCACGCCGGGACACGCCCGGGGGGAGGTGCAGGCGGCGATACTCCCAATCCCCTTCGACCACCGCCTCGCTGACCGTCGTCATGGCTGGATCACCTGGGTCCCTTCTCCGGCGGCCGAGCCGACGAACACCCGGCCGCTCTTCTCGTCCACCCCGACCGAGTCCGGCTGGCGCACGGTGGGGAACCGGTACTTCTCGACGGGCTCGCCGCCGCGGACGTCGAACCCCACCACCTCGTTGCGTTCGGTGAGCGTCACCCAGGCCAGGCTCCGCCGCGCGTCGTAGGCGATCCCGTACGCGCCCCCGGGCACCGGGTAGCGCTGGCGCATGATCAGCGGCGACGCCGAGAACGCGATCAGCGCCCCCGCGCGCGCGTCCGTCACCAGCACGCGCCCGTAGGAGTCCGCCACCGCGTTCGCCGCGCCGTCGCCCGCGCGCAGGCCCTCGTCGACCTTCCCCGCGGCGACGTCGACCGAGAACACCGCGGTCCGCAGCCGGTCCAGCACGACGACACCCTTCCCGGTGTCGACGACGTCGTCGGCGCTGTAGAGCTGCCCGCCGATCGTCCGCGCCGGACCCGTCGCCGGCAGCACCTGGATGTCCTTCGCCGGCCCCATCGCCACCAGCCGGTCGGCGCCGTAGGCGATGCTCGACGCCGGCTGCCCGCCCGTCTTCGTCTCCGTGAGCTTCCGGTCCGGCAACGACAGCTGCTGCACCACACCCTGCGCCGGCTCCGCGATCTCGACCCGCCCCGGCGCCACGCTCAGCTTCTCCGCCTTGCCGTATAACGGCATATTCACTGGGGCGGATGCGAGCGCGTTCAAGTCGTAGAGCCGCAAAGACGGCGGCTGGTCGAGGGCGACGACGAGGGTCCCGTCGGCGACCGCCAGGGCGGACACCGGCCCGGTCGCGAGCACCTGACCGGCGGGCTGCACGGTCACGGCGGGGGAGACCGCCGGCTTCGCCGCCACGGGGTTCGCGACGATCTGCAGTTCGTCGCTGTTGTCGGTCTTGGCCGACGAGCAGCCCGAAAGCGCCAGGACACCGGCGAGCGGGATCGCGATCCACGACACGGCGGCGAACCGACGCACGTTGCTGCCTCCAGGTGTCCCTCGACGGGCGGTCAACACCAGCATCCTCCACGATCGTCTTGCCGTCACGTGCATGTCACCCAACAGACACCTAGCGCGGCCAGCGCTCCGGGTACCCGACCTCGATGGCGCTGACGTCGTCGAGCGCCGAGCGGATCGCGGGCGGGAGGGTGATCTCCTCCGCCGCCAGCGAGCCGGTGAGCTGACCGGTGTCCCGCGCGCCGACGACCGGGGCGACGACGCCGGGCCGGTCGCGGACCCACGCCAGCGCCACGGCCAGCGGCGACGTGCCGAGCCCGTCGGCGGCGGTCGCGACGGCCTGCACGATCCGGGCGGCCCGGTCGGTGCGGTGGTGCTCGACGTAGCCGGCGTACGCGCTGTTCGCGCCGCGGGAGTCGGCGGGCGTGCCGGTGCGGTACTTGCCGGTCAGCACCCCGCGGCCCAGCGGCGCCCAGGGCAGCAGCCCGATGCCGTGGTGCTCGGCGGCCGGGACGACCTCGCGGTCCACCCCGCGTTCCAGGAGCGAGTACTCGACCTGGGTGGAGACGATCGGGGCGACCGCGGCGGCGCCGGCGGCGGCCGTCGCGAGCTGCCAGCCCGCGTAGTTGGAGACGCCGACGTAGCGGACCTTCCCGCTGGTCACGGCGTATTCGAGGGCGGCGAGGGTCTCGGCGATCGGCACGCAGGTGTCCCACGCGTGCAGCTGCCAGAGGTCGATGTGGTCGGTGCCGAGCCGCTTGAGCGAGCCGTCGAGCGCGCTGAGCAGGGCGCCGCGGGAGGCGCCGCCGCCGAAGGGGCCGTCGGTGCGCCGGGCGACCGCCTTCGTCGCGAGGACGACGTCGTCGCGGGGCACGAGGTCGCCGAGCAGCGAGCCGAGCACCCGCTCGCTTTCGCCCTCGCCGTAGATGTCGGCCGTGTCCACCAGGGTGCCGCCGGCGTCGACGAAGGCGACCAGCTGGCTGGCGGCCTCTTCCG
Source organism: Amycolatopsis sp. NPDC049691 (assembly GCF_040675005.1). Lineage (NCBI taxonomy): Bacteria > Bacillati > Actinomycetota > Actinomycetes > Pseudonocardiales > Pseudonocardiaceae > Amycolatopsis > Amycolatopsis sp. NPDC049691. The sequence goes on along the minus strand of NZ_JBFANX010000010.1, from coordinate 93,275 downwards.
CGTCGGTGTCGCCACCCCAGGTCATGGTGCCGAGCGCCATCCGCGAGACGCGCAGTCCCGAGCGGCCGAGCAGTCGCTTTTCCACGACCGCCGAGCCTAGTGGGCTGCCCCGTCCGGAGGAGACCAAGGTGAGTCGTGTCGCGATCAAGGCCCCCGTTAGGGTCTGGCCCCGTGCGACTCGGACTGAATCTCGGCTACTGGGGAGCGGGGAACGACCCCGCGAACCTGGCCCTGGCGAAACAAGCGGACGACCTGGGCTACGCCGTCGTGTGGGCCGCGGAGGCCTACGGCTCCGACGCCGTGACCGTGCTGACCTGGATCGCGGCGCGGACGGCGCGGATCGACGTCGGCGCCGCCGTGCTGCAGATCCCGGCCCGGACCCCGGCGATGACCGCGATGACCGCCGCGACCCTCGACACGCTCTCGGGCGGCCGGTTCCGGCTCGGCCTCGGCGTCTCCGGCCCGCAGGTGTCGGAGGGCTGGCACGGCGTGCGGTTCACCTCGCCCCTGGGCCGCACCCGCGAGTACGCCGCGATCGTCCGCTCGGCGTTGCGGCGGGAACGGCTGAAGTTCGAGGGCGAGCACTTCACGCTGCCGCTGCCGGACGGACCCGGCAAGGCGCTGCGGCTGACCGTCCGGCCCGCGCGCAAGCAGATCCCGCTCTACCTGGCCGCGATCGGCCCGAAGAACCTGGAGCTGACCGGGGAGATCGCCGACGGCTGGCTGCCGGTGTTCTTCTCGCCGGCGCACGCGGGGGAGCAGCTGGCGCAGCTGCGGGCCGGTGCCGAGCGGGCCGGGCGCACGCTCGACGGCTTCGACGTCGTCCCCACGGTGCCGCTCGTCCCCGGCGACGACTGGACGGCGTGCGCGGACGCCGTCCGCGGGTACGCGGCGCTCTACCTCGGCGGCATGGGCAGCCGGGAGAAGAACTTCTACAACCGGCTGGCCTGCCGGATGGGCTTCGCGGCCGAGGCCGCGGAAGTGCAGGACAAGTACCTGGACGGCGACCGCGCCGGGGCGATGGCGGCGGTGCCGCTGGAGTTCCTCGACGCGACGTCGCTGCTGGGCCCGAAGGAACGGATCGCGGAGAAGATGACCGAATTCGCCGAGGCCGGCGTGACGACCCTGTCGGTGTCGCCGTTCACCCCCGACCCGGCAGGCGCGCTGACCACCGCCGTCGAGGCGCTCGAGCTGGCGGGGGTGGCCTGACGTGGGCTGGTTCGAAGCACTGGTCCTGGGCCTGGTCCAGGGCCTGACCGAGTTCCTCCCGATCTCCTCGAGCGCGCACCTTCGGATCGTCGCGGCGCTGGCCGGCTGGGACGACCCGGGCGCGGCGTTCACCGCCGTCACCCAGATCGGCACCGAGCTGGCGGTGATCATCTACTTCGGGAAGAAGATCGGGAAGATCCTGCAGGCCTGGTTCTTCTCGCTGTACAAGCCGGACTGGCGCCGCGACCCGGACGCCCGGCTCGGCTGGCTGATCATCGTCGGCTCGCTGCCGATCGTGGTGCTCGGCCTGCTGCTGCAGGACCAGATCGACAGCGCGTTCCGGGACCTGCGGATCACCGCCACCGTGCTCATCGTGTTCGGCTTGATCCTGCTCTACGCCGACCGCGTCGGGAAGCAGGAGCGGACGCTGGACCACCTGACCGTGCCGCACGGTCTCGGCTTCGGCTTCGCCCAGGCGCTGGCGCTGATCCCGGGCGTCTCCCGCTCGGGCGGCACGACCAGCGCCGGCCTGCTGCTGGGCTACACCCGCGCGGAAGCGGCCGAGTACTCGTTCCTGCTGGCGCTGCCGGCGGTGTTCGGGTCGGGGGTGTACAAGCTCAAGGACATCGGCTCGGGCGACGCGCCGGCCCAGTGGGGCCCGACGATCCTGGCGACGCTGGTGGCGTTCGGGGTCGGGTACGCGGTGATCGCGTGGCTGATGGCCTACATCAAGAAGCGCAGCTTCGTGCCGTTCGTGGTGTACCGGCTGGTCCTCGGCGTGCTGCTGTTCGTGCTGATCTTCACCGGCGTGCTCGATCCGAACGCGGGCCCGGTCGGCCACTGATCTCCGCCACGTAGGGTGGGGGCCGTGAGTACGGTCATTCTGCTCCGGCACGGCAAGTCGACGGCCAACGGGTCCGGGATCCTGGCCGGGCGTTCGCCCAAGGTGAACCTCGACGACACCGGCCGCGCCCAGGCGGAGAAGCTCGTCGAACGGCTCGACGGCGTGCCCCTCTCGGGGCTCGTCGTTTCGCCCATGCTGCGGTGCAAGCAGACCGTCGGCCCCCTCGCCGCCGCGCGCGGTCTGGACAAGGTCGTCGAGCCGGGGCTGTCCGAAGTGGACTACGGCGACTGGACCGGCAAGGAGCTCAAGCACCTGGCGAAGGAGCCGCTGTGGCGGGTCGTGCAGGCGCACGCCTCGGCCGCGGTCTTCCCCGGCGGTGAGGGGCTCGCGGCGATGCAGGCGCGGTCGGTGGCCGCCGTGCGCGCGCACGACCGGCGGATCGCGGCCGAGCACGGCGACCACGCCGTGTGGCTCCTGTGCAGCCACGGCGACGTGATCAAGTCCATCCTCGCCGACGCGCTCGGCCAGCACCTCGACGCGTTCCAGCGGATCGTCGTCGACCCGGCGTCGATTTCGGTGGTGCGCTACACCGAGACGCGGCCGTTCGTCATGCGGGTCAACGACCACAGCGGTGACCTGCGGGGGATCGTGCCGCCCGAGCCGAAGCCGAAGCGGGGCAAGAAGGCCGCTTCGAGCAGCGACGCCGTCGTGGGCGGTACCACCGGCCGGTGAGCTTGGCCACCTCCGGAAAGCGCTGACATCCGCACAGGTGGACCACGTAGGGTGGCGGGACCGAGTGTTGTACCCCCACCAGGAGCCTGCCCCGATGATTTCGCCGGACAACCCGTTCGCCGCACCCAGCGAGCTGCCCTACGCACTGCCGCCCTTCGACCGGATCGCCGACGAGCACTACCGGCCCGCGTTCGAGGCCGGGCTGGCCGAGCACGCGGCGGAGATCGAGCAGATCGCGGCGCAGGACGCCGAGCCGACGTTCGAGAACACCATCGTCGCCCTGGAGCGCGCCGGTGAGCTGCTCGGCCGCGTGGCGAGCGTGTTCTACAACCTCTCCGGCTCCAACAGCACCGACGAGATCCAGGCCATCCAGGCCGAGTTCGCGCCGAAGCTGGCCGCCCACCACGACGCGATCCACCTGAACCCGAAGCTGTTCGCCCGCATCGACGCCTTGCACGCGAAGCGGGACGAGCTCGGCCTCGACGCGGAGTCGCGGCGGCTGCTCGAACGCCGGCACCTCGACTTCAGCCGCGCGGGCGCCGGGCTGGGCGAGGCCGAGCAGGCCCGCCTGCGCGAGCTGAACGCGCAGCTGTCGACGCTGCAGACGAAGTTCCAGCAGAACCTGCTCAAGGACACCAACGACCTGGCCGTCGTCATCGAAGACCGCGCCGAGCTGGCCGGGTTCGGCGACGGCGCGATCGCCACCGCGGCCGAAGCGGCCGCCGCCCGCGGCGAGGACGGCAAGTACGTCATCCCGCTGACGCTGCCGACGAGCCAGGCGTCGCCGCTGGAGACGCTGAGCGACCGCGAGGTCCGCGCGCGGATCCACGCCGCGTCGATGGCGCGGGGCAACCGCGGCAACGAGTTCGACAACAACGCGCTCGTCGCCGAGATCGCGCACCTGCGGGCGGAGCGGGCGGTGCTGCTCGGCTACCCGAACCACGCGGCGTACGTCATCGCCGACGAGACGGCGAAGACCGCCGAGGCCGCGGCCGGTCTGCTGGAGCGGCTCGCGCCCGCCGCCGTCGCGAACGCCCGCACCGAGGCAGCGGAACTGCAGCAGCTGCTGGAGGCCGATGTCCCCGGCGCGACGCTGCGCCCGTCGGACTGGCCGTACTACGCCGCCCAGGTCCGCCGTGAGCGTTTCGACGTCGACACCGAGGCGCTGCGCCCGTACTTCGAGGCCGACCGCGTGTACCTCGACGGCGTCTTCTTCGCCGCCACCAAGCTCTACGGCCTCACGTTCACCGAGCGGACCGACCTTCCCACCTACCACCCGGAGGTCCGGACCTTCGAGGTGTTCGACGCCGACGGCACACCGCTCGGGCTGTACCTGCTCGACCTCTACGCCCGCGACGCCAAGCGCGGCGGCGCGTGGATGAACACCTTCGTCGACCAGTCCGAGCTGCTCGACCGCAAGACGGTCGTGGTCAACGTCCTCAACGTCGGCAAGCCGCCGGCGGGGGAGCCGACCCTGCTGACGTTCGACGAGGTCGTCACCGCGTTCCACGAGTTCGGCCACGCGCTGCACGCCCTCGTCTCGGCGGTCCGCTACCCGACGTTCTCCGGCACCAACGTGCCCCGCGACTTCGTCGAATACCCGTCCCAGGTCAACGAAATGTGGATGCTGTGGCCGGAAGTGCTGGCCAACTACGCCAAGCACCACGAGACGGGGGAGGCCCTGCCGCAGGAGCAGGTCGACAAGCTCCTCGCCGCCCAGCAGTACGGCGAAGGCTTCGCCACCACCGAATACCTGGCGGCGTCGCTGCTCGACCAGGCCTGGCACCGCCTCGGCGTCGACGACCGCGTGGAGGAGGTCCAGCGGTTCGAGACGGACGCGCTCGTCAAGGCGGGCGTCGCCGTCGACGCCATCCCGCCGCGCTACCGCACGACGTACTTCGCCCACGTCTTCAGCGGCGGCTACAGCGCCGGGTACTACTCCTACATCTGGAGCGAAGTCCTCGACGCCGACACCGTCCAGTGGTTCCGGGAGAGCGGGGGACTGACCCGCGAGAACGGCGACCACTTCCGCCGCACCCTCCTGGGCCGGGGCGGCAGCATCGACCCGATGGACGCGTTCCGCGCCTTCCGCGGCCGCGACCCGGAGATCGAGCCGCTCCTGACCCGTCGCGGGCTCAGCGGAGTCTGAGTCTTCTAACTGTATAACGACCTATACTGCGGCGCTGGTTTTATCGAAACCAGCCCCGCAGTCGTGTCTACCGCCCAAAAAGACCGCAAGGGAAGGACGGGGCCCGATCACGCACGGCGGTGACCCGAAGTTCGTGCGGGGCACGATGAAGAACCAGTGGACGTGGTGGTTCGACGCGGGGTCGTTCGACCCGGCGTGGTTCGACCGGATCCAGAGCATGAGGTTGACGAGCCACTGCTGATCGCGGCGGCTGCTCGCCCCGGTGCCGCACGGGCACCGGGGCGGGTGCCGTGGGTCAGGCGCCGGCGACGATGTGGTCGACGAAGCCGTACGACAGGGCTTCCTCGGCGTCGAACCAGCGGTCGCGGTCGGCGTCGGTGGTGATGCGTTCGACGCTCTGGCCGGTCTGGCGGGCGGTGATCTCGGCGATGCGGCGCTTCATCTTGCCGAAGACCTCGGCCTGGATGGCGATGTCGGTGGCGGCGCCGCTGATGCCGGCCGACGGCTGGTGCATGACGATGCGGGTGTTGGGCAGGAGGTAGCGCTTTCCGGGGGTGCCGGAGGAGAGCAGGAACTGGCCCATGGAGGCGACGAAGCCGAGGCCGTAGGTGGCGACGTCGGGTTTGACGAGCTGCATGGTGTCGTAGATGGCCATGCCGGCGGTGACCGAGCCGCCGGGGGAGTTGATGTAGAAGGTGATGTCCTTCGCCGGGTCGTCGGCGGCGAGCAGGAGGAGCTGGGCGATGAGGCGGTTGGCGACGTCGTCGTTGACCTCGGAGCCGAGGAAGACGATGCGGTCGCGCAGGAGCTGCTGGTAGACCGAGTCTTCGGGGGCGGTGCTCGGGGCCTGCATGTCGGGTGCGGCGAGAAGGGTCATGGGGCTGACGGTAGGGCTGCGGGGCGGGTCGGCGGTGGTGGTTTCGCTGTGAGCGTGCGGTGTTCGCCGGACGCGAAAGGGCCGCCGTCCGATGTGGACGGCGGCCCTCGGCGGGGAGCAGGCTCAGATGAGGCCGAGCTTCTGCACGGTGTCGCGTTCCTCGACGAGCTCGGCGACGGAGGCGTCGATGCGGGCGCGGGAGAAGTCGTCGATCTCGAGGCCCTGGACGATCTCGTACTTGCCGTTCTTGGCGGTGACCGGGAAGGAGGAGATGATGCCTTCGGGGACGCCGTAGGAGCCGTCGGAGACGACGGCGGCGGAGGTCCAGTCGCCGGCGGGGGTGCCGTTGACCCAGGTGTAGACGTGGTCGATGGCGGCGGAGGCGGCCGAGGCGGCGGAGGAGAGGCCGCGGGCTTCGATGATGGCGGCGCCGCGCTTGGCGACGGTGGGGATGAAGTCGTTCTCGAGCCAGGCCTGGTCGACGTCGACGGCCTTGCCGGCGACCTCGGCGTGCTGGACCGAGGGGTACTGGGTGGCGGAGTGGTTGCCCCAGATGGCGAGCTTCTTGATCTCGGTGACCGGTACGCCGAGCTTCTTGGAGAGCTGGGCGAGGGCGCGGTTGTGGTCGAGGCGGGTCATCGCGGTGAAGCGGTCGGCGGGCACGTCGGGGGCGTGCGAGCGGGCGATGAGGGCGTTGGTGTTGGCGGGGTTGCCGACGACGAGGACCTTGACGTCGTCGGCGGCGCCGGCGTTGATGGCCTCACCCTGGGGCTTGAAGATGCCGCCGTTGGCCTCGAGGAGGTCGCCGCGCTCCATGCCCTTGCTGCGGGGGCGGGCGCCGACGAGGAGGGCGACGTTGGTGCCTTCGAAGGCCTGCTTGGGGTCGTCGAAGATGTCGGTGCCTGCCAGGAGGGGGAACGCGCCGTCTTCGAGCTCCATGGCGGTGCCCTCGGCCGCCTTGACCGCCTGCGGGATCTCGAGGAGCCGCAGCTTCACCGGGACGTCCTGGCCGAGGAGCTGACCGGACGCGATGCGGAAGAGCAGCGCGTAGCCGATCTGGCCGGCGGCGCCGGTGACGGTCACGTTGACAGGGGCTTGGCTCATTGCGGTACTCCAGCTTGAGACGACTTTGGCTAGTGGTGTGGAGCCTATCCCTCCTGGGCGTTGCCGGTCGGGTGCGTCCAGTCACTGTTGCGTGGATCGCTTTCAGTTGTCGGTGACGTTGGCGGCGAGGCGGTGGAGGAGGTCGGCGAGCTGGGCGACCTCGGCGTCGGTGAGGCCTTTTCGCATGCGTTCGTCGTGGGCGATGGCCGCCGAGGCGAGGCGGAGGAAGAGCTGTTCGCCCTCCGCGGTGAGGGTGACCAGGTGGACGCGGCGGTTCTCCGGGTCGCGGCGGCGGGTGACGAGTCCGGCGGTCTCCATGCCGTTGAGGTGGTGGGTCAGGGTGGCGCCTTGGATGCCGACGGCGTCGGCGAGTTCGCGCTGGTTGGCGACGGGGCGGGTTTTGAGGGAGATGAGGATCTGCCAGACGGGTTGGGAGCCGCCGGCGGCGGCGAGGGCCTGGTCGAACGCGCGGCCGGCGGTCTTGGCGGTGCGGGCGAGGACGACGCCGATGGGGGCGGTGGTGGGTGCTGGCACGGACGGCACTCTACCGCAGAGATCTAAGCGTTTGACATCTAATCATTAGACATCTAACGTTGTGCTCGTCGAACCGGAAAGGGGAACGCGATGAGCACCGAAGAGCAGGTCCGCGAGTTCGGCCGGGTCTGGGCCGCCGCGGAGGAGCGCGGGGACACCGCGGTGCTGGCCGGCCTGGCTGCCGACGGCTTCCGCCTGGTCGGCCCGCTCGGCTTCGTCCTGGACCGCGACCAGTGGCTGGCGCGCTACGGCGGCGGCGCGCTGGTCACGGAGAAGCTGGACTGGGCCGACGTCGAGGTCCGCGACTTCGGCGACACCGCCATCGCGATCGGCGTGCACGACCAGGTCGCCACGCACCGGGGCAACCCGGCGAACGGCCGGTTCCGCGCCACCCACGTGCTGGTCCGCGCCGGTGACCGGTGGCACCTGGCCGGTATCCACCTCAGCCCGATCGGCGGCCCGCCGCCCTTCACGCCGGGAGGGAATGAGCGATGAGCGTCGAACTGAACCACACGATCGTGTGCGCCACCGACCGGGAGAAGTCGGCGGAGTTCCTGGCCGGGATCCTCGGCCTGCGCACCGAGCCGGTCGCCGGTCCGTTCGTGCCGGTCCGGCTCGCGAACGGCGTCACGCTCGACTACCTCCAGGTCGACGTCGTCACCAGTCAGCACTACGCGTTCCTGGTCGGCGAAGACGACTTCGACGCCGCGATGGTGCGGATCGAGCGGGCCGGCGTCGCGTACTGGGCGGATCCGTTCCACGAGCGGCCCGGTGAGGTCAACTCCATGAACGGCGGTCGCGGGGTCTACTTCGCGGACCCGGACGGCCACAACCTGGAACTGCTGACGAGGGGGTAGCCGTGCGGCTGAGCATCGGGGTCACGGACTTCTCGTGGCCGGACAAGCTGACCGACGAGCTGGCGGGTGTCGCGGTGGCGGCCGAGGACGCCGGGCTCGACACGCTGTGGGTGCCCGACCACCTGCTGCAGGCCGATCCGAACAGCACGCCGGATTCGGCGATGCTGGAGGCGTACACGACGCTGGGGTTCCTCGCCGCCCGCACCAGCCGGATCGGGCTGGGGACGATGGTGTCGGCGGTGACGTTCCGGCCGCCGGCGCTGCTGATCAAGGCGGTCACGACCCTCGACGTCCTCTCGGGCGGGCGGGCCCGGTTCGGGATCGGCGCCGGGCACCACGACGGCGAGGCGCGGGCGATGGGTCTGCCCTTCCCGCCGGTGGGCGAGCGCTTCGAGCGGATGGCGGAAACCCTCCGGCTGGCGCGGCGGATGTGGGACGGCGATTCCTCGGCGTTCGAGGGCAGGCACTACCGGCTCGAGCGGCCGATCGGGAACCCGCGGCCGGTGCGCCGCCCGCGGGTGCTGATCGGCGGGGCGGGTGAGCGCAAGACGCTGCGGCTCGTCGCGGAGTACGCCGACGCGTGCAACGTGTTCGACATCCCGGACGGCGGTAGGACGGTGCGGCACAAGCTGGCTGTCCTCGCGCGGCACTGCGAGGAGGCCGGGCGGCCGTACGAGTCGATCGAGAAGACGATCAGCACGCGCCTGGCGCGGGGGGAGGCGGCGGAGTCGTTCGCGCGGCGGTGCGCGGAGTTCGCGGAGTGGGGGATAGAGCATGCGGTCGTGATCACGGCCGGGCCGTGGTCGGCGGCGGGGGTCGCGACGCTGGGGCGGGTCGCGGGGCTGCTGGCGGAGTGAAACGATCAAGCCCGGACGTCGCGAGGTGATCGCGGACGGCGGGCGGCGGTCCGGCGGCGCGAAATCGTTTTCCGGTCCCTTTCATTCGTGCCCGGCTAAATGACGGCTCGAAATTATCGGTATACCGCGTGGCGGGACGGCTACTGCGTGTTGCTCCGTTCAGCGGGGTTTCGGACCATGATCCATTCGCTACCATGGTCGGCGCCCCCGTACCCAATTCGAATGTATTGGGAAGGATTCCGATGCTTTCTGCGGTCGTTGCTGCCGTTGTGGCGCTGTCCTCTGTGGTCGCCCCGCATTCGTGGAACACCCCGCCGCCGCCCGACAAAATCGTCATCGACGTCGCGACCGTCAACGGCACCGGCTGTCCGCCCAATTCGGCCGCGGTCTCGGTGTCGCAGGACAACACGGCGTTCACCGTAACTTACAGCACTTACACGGCGCTGGTGGGTGTCGGCGCCGGCCCGCTGGATGCCAGGAAGAACTGCCAGATCGGCCTGCGGGTGCACGTGCCGCAGGGGTTCACGTACGGAATCGCGTCGGCGGACTACCGCGGTTTCGCGCACCTGGAGCGCGGTGCGACCGGACTGGAGCGAGCGAACTACTATTTCCAGGGTAATTCGCCGACGGCCTACGTCCAGCATCCGCTGACGGGTCCGTTCGAGAACGACTGGCAATTCACCGATTCCACGGAAGTCGGTGCGATCGCATTCAAGCCGTGCGGCGAGGAACGGAACCTGAACATCAACACGGAATTGCGGGCCGCGGCCGGGACGTCGGATCCGAAGAAGACGACGAGCTACGTCACGATGGACTCCACCGACGGCAGCATCACCACGACGTACCACTTCGCGTGGTTGTCCTGTCCGTGAGTTGAGCACCGCGGGGCGGCGCTGCGGGCGCCGCCCCGCGGTCACTTCTTCGCCGGGGCGCGGGGGTCGGTGGCCTGGAGGTCGAAGACGCGGCCGAGGGAGACGAGGGCCTCGTCGAGGTGGCTGAGGCTGGAGAGGACGGCGCGGGTTTCGGCCTGGTCGACGCGGTCGGAGACCGGGGTGCCGTCGTCGCGCACGAGCGTGCCGGGTGTGGGGCCACCCGGTGCGTCGAGTGCTTTGCGCAGGACGTCGAGGTTGGCCAGCAGCCGGCCGGTGAACTGGCGCAGGCGGTCGGTGTCGGGGCCGGCGAGCATCCCGGGCTGGGCGCGGGCGGCGACGTGGCGGGCGCGGAAGGCGATGGTTTCGAGGGTGGTGAGCACGTGCCAGCCGTAGTCGCGGCGGGCGCTGCGGAGGTTCACCGGGTGGGTGAGCGGTTCGACGGTGGTGCGGACCTGTTCGACGGCGCGGTCGAGGTCGCGGGAGAGTTCGATGATGTTGACGTTCTCTTCGCCGGCGAGCAGGTCGCGGGTGTGCTGGAGGAACTCTTCCAGTTCGTCGAGGACGGCGCCGATGTCGTCGAGCATGACCGAGCGGGTGCGGACCGGGACGATGACGACGGCGGCGAGGATGCCGGCGGCGGCGCCGACCGCGGTTTCGGCGACGCGGATCCAGAGGACTTCGAGGCTGAAGGTGCCGAGCAGGCTGTAGAGCAGGCCGAGCATGCTGGTGATGAAGAAGGCCATCACGACCTGGGAGACGCGGGCGGTGTAGACCATCCCGAACACGCAGACCAGGATCAGCGACAGGGTCGCCGGGGTGTTGCCGCCGACCAGCAGGGCGAGCAGGACACCGCCGACGATGCCGATGAGGGTGCCGCCGAGGCGGCGGACGCCCTTGACGAAAGTGGCGCCGGCGCTGGAGGCGCCGATGAACACGACGAAGACCGTGAGCACGGCCCAGTACCACCGCTGGTGGGAGACGAGTTCGCCGCCGAGGACGGCGAGCCCGCCGCCGACGACGGCCTGGATGGCGCTGCGGGTGCGGTTGTCGTAGGCGAACGCCGGGGTCGGGTCGTCGGCTTCGGCGTCGAGGGGGTCCACTGTGGACTCGGGCGCGGCGGCGCGCTGGGCGCGGTCGTCGGCCAGGGCGAGTTCGGCGAGTGCCTTGCGGACGCCGTCGCCGGGGGCGGCGTGTTCGTCGATGCGGCTGCCTTCGACGAGCATCCGGCTGTATTCGCCGGTCTGGCTGATCAGCGGGAGCTCGCGCGGGTCGCGTTCCATCAGGGCGCGGAAGCGGGCGAGCCGGGCGATGAGGTCGTCGCGGACGTCGGCGGTGAGCTCGTCGGAGCAGGTGCGCTGGACGGTGATGGCGAGCCACTGGACGGCGAGCTCGACTTCGATGGCGCGGCGGCGCAGCCGGTCGGCGGCGCGGGCGTCGACGACGTCGGGGGCGGCGTCTTCGATGAGCAGGACGCATTCGTGGAGCCGGGCCAGTGCGTGGCGCAGCTGCTTGCGGGTGCGGTCGCTGCCGTTGACGGCCAGGTAGGCCTCGGTGGCGCGGACGACCGCGGCGAGGCGGGCGCGGAAGGCGCGGCGCACGCGCAGGAACTCGGCTTCGGCGTTGTGGCGCAGCAGGACGAACCGGACGGCGGCGTTGGCGAGCACGCCGACACCGAGGGCCATCAGCAGCTGCGGCACCTGGGCGAGGTGGGCCTGCAGGAACATCGGGAAGAAGAACAGGAAGAACCCGATCGACCCGAGCGCGGTGCCGCGGGCGCCGAAGCGCTGGGCGTAGACGGCGACGAAGATCAGCAGGACGAACACGACGCTGTCCATCGGCGGCAGCGCCGAGCCGAGGCTGGCGACGGTGATCGACGCGGCCCCGGTGAGGAAGGCCAGCACGAGGGTGACGGCTTGGCCGCCGGGGGTGGCGTCGTTGACGGTGAACGCGGTCATCATCGCGGCGATGGCGCCGACCAGCATCACGGTGAGCGGGACGTGCGTGGGCAGCAGCGCGGCGACGGCCAGGACGATGCCGAGGACGGCGGACCCGGCCAGCCGCAGCCGGACCAGGCCGGGGTCGGCCGCCGCGAGCCGGTCGAGCGCGGCGGTGCGGAAGTGGTTCATCGGGCGAGCAGCTCCCACTGGGCGAGGGTGGCGCGGCCGCCGCGGGTGGCGATGATCCGCAGCCGGTAGTGCGGGCGGGCCGCCGGGGCGGCGAGGGTGAAGGGACGGGTCTGGCGGCGCCAGCGGAACTGTTCGCCGTCGCGTTCGTCCAGGGTGGTCCAGTGGGTGCCGTCGTCGGAGCCTTCGAGGACCCACGCGCTGGGGTCGCCGCGGCGGGTGCCGGAGGTGAGCGTGTACATGGTGACTTCGCGGGGTTCGCCGGTGACGGTGAACGTGACGGCCGGGGTGGCGGCGTGGAAGGTGACCTGGGTGCGGGTGGTGTCGTCGAAGAGCGCGTCGACGTTCGTGTGGTCGGAGGCGGTGGCGGTGCCGGTCAGGTCGGTCACCGGGGCCGGGTGCGCGGCGGGTGGCGGCGGGGCGCCCCAGCCGGTGGGTTCGGTCGTGAGGTCGAAGACCAGCTCGGCGCCGGCGGCGAGGGTGGCGTGGGCGATGGTCGTGGCGTCGTGCGGTTCGCCGTTGACGGTGAGCCCGCGGACGTAGACGGTGTCGTCGGTGTTGCCGGGGGCGTGGACGACGAGTTTCCGGCCGTTGCCGAGGTGCACGGTCGCCTTCTCGAACAGCGGTGACCCGATCGCGTAGCGCGGGCTGCCGACGGCCAGCGGGTAGCAGCCGAGTGCGCTGAGCACCCACCAGGCGGACATCTCGCCGTTGTCCTCGTCGCCGGGGTAGCCCTGGCCGATCTCGCTGCCGAGGTAGAGCCGTCGCAGCACTTCGCGTACGACGCGTTGGGTCTTCGCGGGCGCGCCGGCGTGGTTGTAGACGTAGGGGATGTGGTGGGAGGGCTGGTTGGAGTGGCCGTACTGGCCCATGCGGACGTCGCGGGCCTCGGTCATCTCGTGGATGAGGCCGCCGTACGCGCCGGGGCGCCGTCCGGTTTCCGGGGTGGCGAAGAAGGTGTCGAGCTTGGCTTCGAGGCCGGCGTTGCCGCCGTGCAGCGCGGCGAGGCCGGGGCCGTCGTGCGGTGCGGTGAAGGCGGTGTTCCAGGCGTTGGTCTCGACGAAGTCGCCGCCCCACGCGGCCGGGTCGTAGCCGGCGGGGGCGAACTTGCGGCGGCCGTCGCGGTGGCGGCCCTGGAAGAAGCCGATCGCCGGGTCGAAGTGGTGGACGTAGTGCTTGGCGCGCTCGCGGAAGTAGGCGGCGTAGTCGGCGTACATCCGGGCGCGTGGCCCGGAGCTTTCCCGGGAGAGCTCCGCTGAGAGGTTGGCGAGGCCGAAGTCGTTGACGCACCCCTCCAGCGCCCAGGACAGTCCTTCGTGGACGGAGGCAGGGGTGTAGCCGAGGAAGATCGACTCCTCGAGGCCCTTGCGGCCGACCGAGCGGCGCGGCGGGGTGACGGTGGCGTTCTTCAGCGCGGCGTCGTAGGCGGCTTCGACGTCGAAGTTGCGGACGCCTTTGAGGTAGGCGTCGGCGAACGCGACGTCCGAGCTGGTGCCGGTCATCAGGTCGGCGTAGCCGGGGGAGGACCAGCGGGAGATCCAGCCGCCCTCGCGGTACTGCTGCACGAACCCGTCGATCATCCGGCCGCACCGGTCCGGGGTGAGCAGCGCGTAGGCGGGCCAGGTGGTGCGGTAGGTGTCCCAGAAGCCGTTGTTGACGTACATTTCGCCGTCGACGACCTTCGCGCCGGTGCGCGTGCGGGTGCTCGGCCACCACCGGCGCCGCACCGGGCTCGCGTGCCGGATGCCGTTCGGGGTGTTCTCGTGGGCGGCGTTCGGGTAGAGGAACAGCCGGTAGAGGTTGGAGTACAGCGTGGTCCGCTGGTCGTCGGTGGCGCCTTCGACCTCGATCTTGCCCAGGTGTTCCTGCCAGAGGGCGCGGGCTTCGTCGCGGACCTGCTCGAACGTGGTGCCGGCCGGGATCTCCAGCTCGAGGTTGCGCTTGGCCTGCGCGAGGCTGATCAGCGACGTCGCGATCCGCACCGTCACCTCGGGCGCGTCGAACTCGAGGGCGCCGGTGACGGTCCGCCAGAACGGACGCCGGATCTTGCCGCCGCGGGCGGCCGGCACGTCGGTTTCGGCGTAGACGAACATCCGCCGCGCGCCCGCGGACAGGCGGCTGCGGACCCAGGTGTGCCCGGTGACGACCCCGGTGGCCGGGTGCAGGCGCAGGCCGCCGCGGTTGGCGGTGTTGTCGAACAGCAGCCAGCCGCGGCCGTCGGGGAAGGTGCAGCGCAGGATCGCCGCGTGCGACGTCGGGGCGAGGTCGGCGGTGATCCCGCCGGCGAACCGGACGCCGTAGTGGTGCGGCGAGTCGGTTTCGTCGTCGTGGGAGAAGGCCAGCGCGCGCTTGCGGCGGTCGGGCTCGACCGGGCCGGTGCCGGGCATGATCTGGAAGGTGTGCCGGTCGCCCATCCACGGGCTCGGCTGGTGCGACAGCGCGAACGCCTGCAGCGCCGGGCGGTTCTCCTCGTCGTTGTGGCGGTGGTAGGAGTAGATCCAGTTCGTGACGCTCGCGTCGGTGACCGGGGTCCAGAAGTTGAACCCGTGCGGCACCGCCGTGGCGGGGAAGTTGTTGCCGCGGGAGAAGTCCGCGCTGGAGTGCGTGCCGCGGGTCGTGCGGACGCAGTCGACGGGGTCGCGCGGCGGGTCGGGGCGTTCGGCGACGCGGACGTCGTCGAGCCAGCCGGTGATCTCGCCGGGCGCGTCGGTGCGCAGCACGATCCGGGCGATCCGGCGCCCGGCGAACGCCCCGAGCGGGCGGCGGACGGGGTTCCACTGGTCCACCCACAGCGTCTTGTCGTCGACGGGGGCGAAACCGGCGGTGGTGCCGTCGGCGAACTCGACGTCGAGGCTCACCCGGGTGGCGTGGTAGGCGGGGATGTCGCCGTCGGAGCGGGGGAAGACCACATAGGACAGCTCGGTGCGCTCGGTGACCGGCACGTCGAGTTCGAACAGGACACCGCGGGCACGCGCGGTGTAGCGCAGGGCCTTGACGCCGGTGAAGCCGACGCCGGTCTTGGCCGTGGGGGAGCGGTCCGGGCCGCCGTCGACCGTCAGGGTGGCGTCCGCGGGCTGCGGGTCACCGGTTTCGAAAGACGAGAAGAACACGGCGTCGGGCATGCGCCCACCGTATCGGCCGAACGGCGTAGCGTGTGCTCGACGCGGGGGGAGGAGATCGCGGTGAGCACGCACACCGTTGGCAACGAGGGGGCCGAGCTGCGCTGCGAGCTGCGGGGCGAGGGCCCGCTCCTGCTGCTGATCCCCGGCCGCGGCGGTTCCGGCGCCCGGTACACCGCCCTCGCGCGACGGCCAGCCGGCATGTAGACGCGGCGGCGGCGATCCGCGCGGCGGTGTTCGGCCAGGGCGGCGGCACGATGGCGTTCGAGCTGCCGGCACAGCTCCCCGACGCGGTGACCGACGTGGACGCCTTCGCTCCGGCACTGGCCACGACATTGGCGCGGCTGCGCCGTTTCGAGCGGATCGCCGGGGAAGAACTCCATGACGCGAGGATGCCCTCCCCGCCGGTCCGGCGGGGAGGGCATCCTCGGCACTACGGGACTAGATCTTCGCGCACTGCCCCGCGGCCGGGCCGCGGACGGTGTTCGGCAGGTCGTAGTCCGTCGGCACCGGCGAGTTGGCCGCGCACGCCAGCGGGCCGCCGATCGTGCTGGACGTCAGCACCGGCCCGTGGTCGGCCGTCAGCGCGACCGGGCCGTCCACCTGGGTCAGCTCGATCGACACCGTCCCCGTCGCTCCGGTGATCGCCACCGGACCGCCCACCTTCGTGCGGTTCAGCACGACCTGGCCGGCGCCCGTGGCCGAAAGCGGGCCGTTGATCGCGCCGCCGCGGACGACCAGCGACGCGCCGGGAGCGACCGTCACCGGGCCCGACACCGTCGCGTCCTGCAGGCACACCGTGCCCGACGAGACCGCCAGCGGCCCGTTCGAAGCGCCGGTGATCGTGCGGGTGCAGGACGCGTCCGGCTTGCCCAGCAGCTCGAACTCGGCCAGCTGCGCCGGGGCGCCGGTGCTGGTCGCGGTGACTTCGAGCTTGTAGTAGGCGTAGTGCGCCGGGTTGGCGACCTTGAACGCGCGGGTCTGCTGCCGCCAGGTGAACGCCTGGTTCGCCTGCTGGTCGGCCACCGCCCAGGTCTTGCCGTCGTAGGAGCCCTTCAGCGTCCAGCTCTTCGGGTCGCCCGCACCGGTCTGGGACGTCAGCGTGTAGTGCGTGACGGCCTCGTCGGTGGAGTTGAGCTGGTACTGCAGGGCGCCGGTGACGGCGGCCTGGGTGCGCGAGGTGTTGTCGATCAGCGCCACGGCGTTGGAACCGTCCGAAGTGGACAGGGTGCCCTTGCCCGCGCCGGTCTCGTCGTGCAGCGGCGTCGGCACCGCGTCACCCGTGGTGATCGACTTCGGCGCGTCGTTCGGGCCGGTACCCCACGAGGAGGGGTTCGGGCCCATGTCGAAGTCGATGACCCCGCCGCGGGCGATCAAGTCCTGCGGCAGCGACGTCGAGGAGTACGCCTTGCCGTTGACCTTCACGCCCTGGACGTAGACGTTCTTCGCGCTGTTCTTCGGCGCGTTGATCACCAGGTTCCTGCCACCGGCCAGGTGGATGGTGGCCTTCTTGAACAGCGGCGACCCGATCGCGTAGTTCGGGCTGCCCATCTGCAGCGGGTAGAAGCCCAGCGCGCTGAAGATGTACCAAGCGGACATTTCGCCGTTGTCCTCGTCGCCGGCGTAGCCCTGCCCGATCTCGCTGCCGTTGTACAGCCGCGACAGCGCTTCACGGACCTTCGCCTGCGTCTTCGCCGGCTGACCGGCGTAGTCGTACATGTAGAGCAAGTGGTGCGCCGGCTGGTTGGAGTGGCCGTACTGGCCCATCCGCACGTCCCGCGCCTCCCGCATCTCGTGGATCACCCCGCCGTAGGAGCCGGGGAAGGTGGCGGTCTCCTGGTCGGCGAAGAACTGGTCGAGCTTGTTCGCCAGCCCGGCCTTGCCGCCGTAGAGGTTCGCCAGGCCCTGACCGTCCTGGGGCACGGTGAACGCCATGCCCCAGCCGTCGGTCTCGGTGTAGTCCCCGCCCCACGAGCGCGGGTCGTACTGGTCCTTGGTCTTGGTGAACTTGCCGTTCGCGTCCTTGCCCTGGAAGAACCCGACGCTGGGGTCGAACAGGTTGACGTACTGCTGGGCGCGGCTGGTGAAGTACTCGTAGTTCTCCTGGTACTCGGCCTTGCGCGGGTCGTTCGGCGCGGCTTCGTCGGCCAGCTTCTTCGACAGGTTGGCGATGCCGAAGTCGTTGACGTAGCCCTCGATCGCCCACGAGAAGCCCTCGCTGGCGGTGTTGGGCGTGTAGCCGAGGAAGATGCCCTGGTCCAGGCCCTTCCGCCCGACCGCGGAGTTCGGCGGGGTGACCGTGGCGTTCTTGATCGCCGCGTCGTAGGCCGACTTCACGTCGAAGTTGCGCACGCCCTTGAGGTAGGCGTCGGCGAACGCGACGTCCGAGCTGGTGCCCGTCATCAGGTCCGCGTAGCCGGGGGAGGACCAGCGCGCGATCCAGCCGCCGTCGCGGTACTGCTGCACGAACCCGTCGACCATCTTGCCGGCCATGTCCGGCGTGAGCAGCGAGTACGCCGGCCAAGTCGTCCGGTAGGTGTCCCAGAAGCCGTTGTTGACGTACATCTGGCCGTCGACGATCTTCGAGCCGGTCTGGGTCGCGGTGTCCGCGCCGGTCTTCGGCGACACCGGGCTCGCGTACTTGTACGCGGGCTTGTCGGCGGTGCCGGTGTTCTCGAACGCGGAGTTCGGGTAGAGGAACAGCCGGTAGAGGTTCGAGTAGAGCGTCGTGAGCTGGTCCTTCGACGCGCCCTCGACCTCGATCACCTTCAGCTGGTCGTCCCACGCCTGCTGCGCCGCGTCGCGCACGGTGTCGAAGGTGGCGGCTGGGGCGATCTCCTGGGCGAGGTTCTTCTTCGCCTGCTCGACGCTGATCAGCGACGTCGCGATCCGCATGTTGACGGTCTTGTCCGCGCCGGCGTCGAAGCGCAGGTAGCCGGTGACGTTGTCGCGGCCCTGCCCGGTGAGCTTGCCGCCCGCGGTGACCGGCTTGTCGAACGTCGCGTAGACGAACATCCGGCCGGCGCCGGCGTACACGCCGGTCTCGGTGTAGCCCGAGAGCGTGCCGGTCGCGGGGTCGAGCGTCAGCCCGCCCGCGTTGGTGGCGTTGTCGAAGATCAGGCTCGAGTCGCTGCCCGGGAACGAGAAGCGGAACATCGCCGCGTGGTCGGTCGGGGCGATCTCGGTCTTGATCCCGTTCTGGAACTGCACGCCGTAGTAGTGCGCCCGCGCGGTCTCGTCGCTGTGCTTGAACGGCAGCGCCCGCGCGTCCCGGTTGGCGTCCGGCACGCCGGCGGCGGCGGACGGCATCACCTGGAAGACGTTCCGGTCGCCCATCCACGGGCTCGGCTCGTGGCTGACGCTGAACGCCTGCAGCTGCGGCAGGTTCTGGTTGTTGTTCTGGGTGCTGTAGTTGTACAGCCAGCGCGGCGAGCCGCCGTTGTCGGCGCCGGCGTCGGTGACCGGGGTCCAGAAGTTGAACCCGTGCGGCACCGCGGTGGCCGGGAAGTTGTTGCCGCGGGAGAACGTGCCGTTGGCCATCGTGCCCCGCGTGGTGACCACGTTGTCGCTCGGGCGGAGGCTCGCCGGCGGTGTCGGTGTGGCCGAGATCTTGACGTCGTCGAGCCAGCCCTGCAGCGAACCCGGCCCGTTCGGGTTGTCGTAGCCGACCAGGATCCGGTCGACCGTCTTGCCCTTCGCGACCTGCCCGATCGCCGAGCGCACCAGGTTCCACTGGTTGGCGTAGAGCACCTTCGACGCGCCCTGGCCCTCGGGGGTCAGCGGGAAGCCGTACTGGTCGGACGCGCCGAGGTTGCGCAGGTAGGTGCCGTCGGTGAAGGCCAGGTCGATCGCGACGTTGGTGCTCGGGTACTTCAGGTCGCCGGTGATGAACTGCGGCTGCACCTTGTAGGACAGCTCGGTCGAGGCGACGACCGGGATGTTGACGTCGAAGATCTTGTTGTAGGACCAGCCGTGTCCGGTGGCGGTCTGGCTGCCCGAGTAGCGGAACGCCTTCATGCCGGTGAAGCCGGCGCGGTTCTTGTTCGTGTAGCCGCTGGTCGGGCCGGAGTCGACGAAGCTGCGCATGTTCGGCAGCGGCGGCTGCACCGGCTCGTCGTTGGCCAGCAGCAGCTCCGACATCTGCAGGATCGGCCCGCCGTTGTTGCCCGTGACGTTCAGCCGGAAGTACTTGTACGCCGCGCTCGGCGCGGCGAGCTGGTAGTTGTTCGTCTGGAACCGTTCGGCGAACGACTGGCCGGTCCGGGTGTCCAGGTCGGTCCACGCGCTGGCGTCGTTCGACCCCTGCAGCGTCCAGTCCTTGGGGTCGCGCTCGGCGAAGTCGTTGGCCGAGGAGATCGCGTAGTGCGTGATCGACGTCGGCTCCGACAGCGTGATCTGCGCCCACGCCGTCGGGTCCCAGGACAGCCACTTCGTGTCCGTGGTGCCGTCGACGAGGTTGTCCACCACCTCGCCGCCGCCGGTGTTCTCGCTGCTGGCGCTGGTCTCGGTGACCTTGCCGCGGATGTCGCCGGGGATGGCGGTGCCGTTCGCGCCGTTGACGCCGTAGGCGCGCGGCTTGCCCGCCGCGTCGGTGTCGACGGTGTCGGTCCAGGTCGGCTGGACGTCACCGGGCTCGAAGGAGGACGAGAAATCGGCGGGGAGGGCGTCTTCGGCGGCGGACGCCGTGGCGGGGAGGGCGACCAGGCCGGCGGCGACCACGGCGGCGGTCACCAGGAAAGCGACCGGCGGTCTGGCGCTTCGGGGCATCGTTGCTCCAAGCTCTGGAGGGTGAACTGGGGACCGACGGACGGGGGACCGGCGGCGCCCAGAGAGCGAAACGCGCGGGTGACATCGATGTCAAGACCGGTCGCCAAACCTGGCCAGAACTGGACAACCGAGGGAACGGGGAGCCCGATGAGACCAGCCCGGATCCGCACCGCACTGACCGCACTCCTGCTCGCCACCACCGGGTTCGCCCCGGTGACCGCCACCGCCGCGACGGCCTCACCCGTCCGGCCGATCACCGCCTGCGGCGACCTGGTCCGCGGGTTCGCCCTCCCGGGCGCCGCCACCCACGTCACCTCGGCGACGGTCGTCGCCGCGACCGCCACCGACCCCGAATACTGCGGCGTTCAGGGCTACGTCGAACCCGCCGTCCGCTTCGAGCTGCGGCTGCCCACCAAGACCTACGCCGGCCGCTACCTGCAGTACGGCTGCGGCGGCTTCTGCGGCCTGGTCAACCCGCCCGCCTTCGCCGACTGCGGCCTGCCCCACGGCGGCGACGTCGCGGTCGCGGCCACCGACGACGGGCACGTCGGCACGACCCCCGCCGTCGTCGACGACGGCAGCTGGGGCGCGGACGACCAGGCCGCGCGCGACGACTTCGAATTCCGCGCACCCCACGTCGTCTCGCGCGCCTCGAAGGCGATCATCCAGGCCTTCTACGGCTCCCCGCCGCGCAAGTCCTACTTCACCGGCTGCTCCGACGGCGGCCGCGAAGGCCTGCTGCTGGCCCAGCGGTACCCGGCGGACTTCGACGGCATCGACGCCGGCGCCCCCGCGAACTACTGGAGCCCGCTGCTGGAGTTCCAGGCCTGGCTCGCGCGGGTCAACACCGCCGCCGACGGCACCCCGATCCTCACCGCCGCGAAGCTGCCCGCCCTGCACAACGCCGTGCTCGCCGCCTGCGACCGCCTCGACGGCCTCACCGACGGCCAGCTCGACGACCCGCGCGCCTGCCACTTCGACCCGGCGAGCCTGACCTGCGCCGGCCCGGACACCCCGGCGTGCCTCACCCCGGCCCAGGTCGCCGCGACCCGCCGGATCTACTCCCCGCCCACCGACGGCCACGGCACCCTGCTCTACCCCGGCGGCGAGCAGCCGGGCTCGGAACTGTCCTGGGCCGGCTGGATCATCCCGACCCCGGAGACCGGCGGCGTCGCCTTCGCCCGCAGCCTCGCCGACAACTACCTGCGCTACCTCGGCTACCCGATCGGCGCGCCGGCCTCGACCGTGGACACCTTCGCCTTCACCCGGCGCGAGTTCGACCGGCTCACCCCCGTCGGCGTCCGCTACAACGCGCTGAGCCTGGACCTGTCGGCGTTCCAGCGCCGCGGCGGCAAGCTGCTGCTGTGGCACGGCTGGGCCGACGAGGCCATCCCGCCGGCCGGCACGCTCGACTACTACCAGCGGCTCACCCGCGGCCACGCCCAGGACTGGGTCCGGCTGTTCATGGTCCCGTCGCTCTACCACTGCGGCGGCGGCACCACGCTCACCGAGTTCGACCCGCTCAAGCAGCTGGTCGCCTGGGTCGAACGCGGCACCACGCCGACGGTGGTGACCGCGACCGGCCGCGACGCCGCCGGGAACGTCACCCGGACCCGGCCGGTGTTCGCCTACCCGCAGCGCGCGGTCTACGACGGCACCGGCAGCGTCGACGACGCCGCCAACTTCCGCCCGGCGCCGCCGTCCTCGCCGGTCCGCGACGTCGTCCACTGGGCCGGTGAGTACCTGTACCCGATCCCGGGGCCCGTAGCGCGGTAAACCGGTCACGCGGGTCCGGCGCCGCCGCTAAGGTCACGCCCATGACGACGCCGGAACCCGCCGACCGAGTGCTTTCCCGCGCTTCCCTCGCCGAGGGCAGCCCGACCCGCTGGTTCGACGAGCTCTACACCGCCGCCGCCCGCGGCGAGGCCGAGGTCCCGTGGACCCGCGGCGCACCCAACGCCGACCTGGCCGACTGGGTGGAGCCCGGCGAGGGCCGCCGCGCCCTGGTGGTGGGCAGCGCGCTGGGCGACGACTCGGAGCTGCTGGCGGCGGCGGGCTGGGCGGTGACGGGCTTCGACGTCGCCCCGGCCGCGGTCGAGGCCGCCCGCGCGCGGTTCCCCGAGTCGAGCGTGGACTACGTCGTCGCGGACCTGCTGAATCCGCCGGCGGAGTGGCACCAGGCGTTCGACCTGGTCGTGGAGATCATCAACATCCAGGCGATGCCCCGCGACTTCCGCGCCGCGGCGATCACGTCCCTGGCCGGCTTCCTCGCCCCCGGCGGCACGATGCTGGTGTCGGAGGTGGCGGAGGAGAACGTGGCACCGGAACCTGGCCCGCCGTGGCCGTTCAGCCGCGCGGAGATCGAGTCGGTCGCCCAGGACGGCGTGAAGCTGCTGAGCCTGGAGACCATCCGCGACGGGGCGCGCTACTGGGCCGAGTTCACCCGCTGAGGAAGCGATGGGCAGGCACCGCAAGGTCGCGCGCCCAACCCGCCGGTCGGCTGAGGCGGGCGCGGGTCAGCAGGTCTCGAGGAACCGCGAGAGCACGCGGGTCCCGAAGTGCAGCCCCTCCACCGGGACCCGCTCGTCGACCCCGTGGGCCATCGCGCGGTACGGGAAGCCCTTCGGCAGCCACAGCGGCGCGAACCCGTAGTTGGCGATCCCCAGCTGCGCGAACGCCTTCGCGTCGGTCCCCCCGCCCAGGCAGTACGGCACCACCACCGCCTCGGGGTCCTCCGCCCGCAACGCGGCAGCCATCGCGGAGAACCACGGCGAGTCCACCGGCGCCTGCACCGGTGGCTGGTGCGCCACGAACTCCCGCGTCACGCCCTCGCCCAGCAGCTCGTCCAGCGCCGCGAACAACGCCTCTTCGGTCCCGGGCAGCACCCGTACGTCCACCTGCGCCGACGCCGTCGACGGGATCACGTTCACCTTGTAGCCCGCGTCCAGCATCGTCGGGGTCGTGCTGTTGCGGACCGTCGGCAGCACCAGCGACCCCGCCGGACCCAGCGCGGCCACCGCCGCGTCCACGGAGTCCGAAGTGGACAGATCAACCGGCACGCCCAGCGCCGCGCCGGTCCGCTCCAGGAACGCCCGCACCGCCGGGGTCAGCGACACCGGCCAGCGGTGCGCCGCGATCCGGTGCAGCGCGCCCACCAGCCGGGTGACGGCGTTCTCGTCGTTGGGCCGCGACCCGTGCCCCGCCCGGCCGCGTGCGGTCAGCTTCAGGTGGGCGGTGCCGCGCTCGGCCGTCCCGACCGGGTACAGGTGCACGTCACGGCCGTCGGCCGCCGGGACGTGGTAGGTGTAGCCGCCCGACTCGCTGATCGCCGCGGCACAGCCTTCGAACAGCGAAGGGTGCCGGTCCACCAGCCAGTGCGCGCCCCACTCGCCGCGGTCCTCCTCGTCGGCCACGAACGCCAGCACCAGCTCACGCCGCGGCCGCACCCCGCCGGCCAGCGCGGCCAGCACCATCGCCACGAAGTCCTTCATGTCGGTCGCGCCGCGGCCCCACAGGCAGCCGTCGTGGACCTCGCCGGCGAACGGGTCCACCGACCAGTCCGCGGCGTCGGCCGGGACGACGTCCAGGTGGCCCTGCACCAGCAGGGCCGGCAGCGCCGGGTCCGTGCCCGGCACGCGCGCGATCACGCTGGCCCGGCCCGGCGCGGCCTCGAGGATCTTCGACGGGATGCCCAGGCCGTCCAGGAACGCCGCCACGTACTCGGCCGCCGGCCGCTCCGGGTTGGCGTCGTTGTTCCCGCGGTTGGTCGTGTCGAACCGGATCAGGTCCGCGCACAGCTCGACGACGTCAGCCATAGATGCCCTGCACCGCCCCCGCCGCGATCGCCGTGACGACCTTGAACGCCTTCATCGCCTCGGTCATGTTCGGCGCGTCGAACCCGACCCGGCGCGTCCCGATCTGCTCCACCGTCGGGATCACCGCCGTCGCCTGCGCCAGGTGGCTCGCGTCGAACTCCACCTCGATCCGGTGTGCCCCGACCCGGCGCTCCTCGCGCCCGGCCCGCGCCATCGCGTCGGCCGCCGCGCCGGTCAGCAGGTCCGCCGTGCGCGCCGGCGGCAGGCAGATCGCCGCGTACCGGCTCACGCACTCCTTCACCTGGACCAGCTCCGCCTCCGGAGCGTAGTCACGGGCGTCGTCACACGTTTTGTCGTCACCCGAAACGAGCAGGACGGGGACGCCGTACTCCGCGGCCATCGCCGCGTTCAGCCTGCCCTCGCTCGCCGGCACATCGTCCAGCCACACCCCGGTGATCTGGTTCTCCAGGTAGGTGTGGGAAAGCACCCCGTCGAACCCGGCGCCGGCGTGGTAGCCCAGGAACACCACACCGTCCACACCGGAGTCCACGCCCTGCATCATCGACAGCGGCTTGTGCCGCCCGGTCAGCATCCGCGCCCGCGGGTCCAGGTCCTCCAGCAGCAGGTTCCGCTGCGACGAGTGCGCCTCGTTGACCAGCACATCGCCCGCGCCGGCCTCGTACAGCCCGGCCAGCACCGCGTTGACGTCACCGGTGAACAGCCGCCGGAAGCGGTCCCACTGCGGCGAACCGGGCACGACGTCGTCGGTCCAGGTGACGCCGGTGGCGCCCTCCATGTCCGCCGAGATCAGGATGCGCATGCCCGGCACTCTAGCCAGGCGCCCGCGGCCCCGAGCACGCCTCCCCGATCACGCAGCGTCACCGAAAGCGATCGATAACGATCGGACACCTGCCGCGGTCGCAACATATTGCGCGGTTGTGGCGGTATGTGGTTACTTCTCGTCCTTGGGGAGGCTCACAGCGAGAACGATGGGGTGGTTTTTGGTGCATTTCCAACGCAGAATCGGGCGGTTCGGCCGCGTGGGCGCGGTCGTCGCCGCCGCGGCGCTGGCGGGGATCCCGCTCGCCGTGCCCGCCCAGGCCCAGCAGGGCAAGGTGCTGCGGGTCGCGCTGACCACCGGCATCGACCACCTGAACCCGTTCACCGCCGTGCTCTCGGCGTCCACGCAGATCGGCCGGTTCACCTACGAGTTCCTCACCGTCCCCGACGCCGCGAAGGCCGAGGCCTCGCCCGCGCTCGCCGAGTCCTGGACCCCGTCGGCGGACAAGCTGACCTGGACGTTCAAGATCCGCAGCGGCGTCAAGTGGAGCGACGGGCAGCCGGTGACCGCCAAGGACGCCGCCTACACGTTCAACCGGATGCTCACCGACGAGAACGCGCGCACCGCCAACGGCAACTACGTGGCCAACTTCGAGACGGTCACCGCGCCCGACGACACCACCCTCGTCATCAAGACCAAGGCCGTGCAGGTCAACATGAACCTGCTCGACGTCCCGATCGTGCCGCAGCACATCTGGGAGCCGGTCAAGGACCTCAAGGCCGCCGAGACCGACGACCTCAAGATCGCCGGCGTCTCCGACGGCCCCTTCCAGGTCACCGAGTACAAGCCCAACGAGTACGTCAAGCTCAAGGCCAACAAGGACTACTGGCGCGGCGCCCCGAAGATCGACGAACTGCAGCTGCTGCAGTTCAAGGACACCGAGGCCGCGGTCAACGCGCTCAAGCAGGGCGAAGTCGACGTCATCAACCGGCTCAACCCCAACCAGTTCGCCGCGCTGCAGGGCCAGCAGGGCATCACCACCAACGCCGCGCCCGGCCGCCGCTACGACGAGCTGTCGATCAACTTCGGCGTCACCGACAACGCCAACAACCCGATCGGGGACGGCAACCCGGTCCTCAAGGACATCAACGTCCGCAAGGCCATCACCCAGGCCGTGGACACCCAGGCCATCGTGGACAAGGTCCTCAAGGGCCTCGGCCAGGTCGGCGGCGGCGTCGTGCCCGCCATCTACGCCGACTACCACTGGGACCCCAGCGACAGCGAGAAGGTCAAGTTCGACCTCGCCGCCGCCAACAACACCCTCGAGCAGGCCGGCTACAAGAAGGGCGCCGACGGCGTCCGCACCGCCCCCGGCGGCGCCAAGCTGGAACTGCGCCTGACCGGCCACGCCAACCGCAGCTACGACCAGGGCGTCGCCCAGTACGTCACCGGCTGGCTCAAGGACATCGGCATCACCGTCAAGCAGGACCTCGTCTCCGACGACGAGCTGTCCGACCGCACCGCCGTCGGCAAGTACGACCTCGCCATCGGCGGCTACGGCACCAACCCCGACCCGGACTACGTGCTCTCGCTGCACACCTGCGGCGCGCGGCCGGCACCGGACGGCAAGGGCGGCAGCACCGACACGTTCTTCTGCGACCCGCAGTACGACGACCTCTACAAGAAGCAGCTGACCGAAACCGACGACGCCAAGCGCGCGGACTACGTCAAGCAGGCCCAGGCCCGGCTCTACAGCCAGTTCCCGACGATCGTGCTCGACTACCAGAACGCGCTCGAGGCCTACCGCTCCGACAAGTTCTCCGCCTTCACCACCCAGCCGCAGCCCAAGGGCGCGATCCTCGAGCAGACCGGCTACTGGGGCGTCTACGGCGCCACCCCGGCCGGCGCGGAGGCCACGGCCGACTCCGGCGACAGCGGCACCGTCGTGTGGATCGTCGTCGGCGCGATCGTCGTGGTGATCGTCGTCGTCGGCGGCGTGATCATCAGCCGCCGCAACAAGACCACAGAGGACCGCGAGTAAGCATGACCACGCCCGACCAGGCCGCGGTGCTCGTCGACCCCGACGAGCACCGCGGCGGGACCGGCACCGCCCGGTTCGTGCTCCAGAAGGTCCTCGAAGCCGTCATCAGCGTCGTGCTGGTGATCGTGCTGTTCTTCTTCCTCTTCCGGATGCTGCCGGGCGACCCGGTCGCGGCGATGACCCGCGACCGCGTCACCAGCCCCCAGCAGATCGCCGAGCTGCGCGAGAAGATGGGCGTCGACAAGCCCGTCTTCGTCCAGTTCGGCACCTACTTCTGGAACCTGCTGCACGGCGACCTCGGCGAGTCCCGGCTGCTCAACAACGGCCGCCCGGTCGCCGACATGATCGGCGAACGGCTCTGGCCGACCATCCTGCTCGTCGGCAGCGCCACCGTCCTCGCCGTCGTCATCGGCCTGTGGCTGGGCATCCGCGCCGCCTGGCGCCGCGACAGCTTCTTCGACCGCGCCCAGACCGGGATCGCGCTGACCCTCTGGTCGGTCCCGCAGTTCTGGCTCGGCCTCATGCTGCTGGTGGTCTCAGGCGGCCTGTTCCCCAGCCGCGGCATGCACTCCCCGGACGCCGCGCCCGACTTCTTCTCCCAGACCCTCGACGTCCTGCACCACCTGGTGCTGCCGTGCGTGACGCTGCTGGCGGTGTTCTACGCCCAGTACATGCTCATCATGCGGTCGTCGCTGCTGGGGGAGATGAACGCCGACTACCTCACCACCGCCCGCGCCAAGGGCCTGCGCGACGACCTCGTCCGCCGCCGCCACGCCGTCCCCAACGCCCTGCTGCCGACCACCACGCTGGTGTTCATGCAGTTCGGCATGGTCGTCTCCGGCGCGGTCACCGTCGAGGCCGTGTTCAGCTGGCCGGGGCTCGGCCAGCTGACCTACGACGCCCTGCACGGGCCCGACCTGCCGGTGCTCCAAGGCGTGTTCACCGTGCTGGCCGGCGCCGTGGTGCTGATGAACCTGCTCGCGGAGCTGCTCTACCGCGTGCTCGACCCGAGGGTGCGTACCTCATGACCACCGCCGAGACACCCCGGCAGATCGCCTGGCACCGCCGCCGCGCGGCGATCGTCCGGACCTGGCGGGAGTTCGCCGCCCAGCGCGCCGCGCTCGCCGGGCTCGTCCTGCTCGGCGCCACCGTCGTCGTCGCCCTGCTGCTGCCGCTGATCAGCGACCAGAGCGGCCTCGACGTCACCAAGGCCACCGGGCAGCCCCTGTCCCCGCCCACCGGCGACTTCTGGCTCGGCACCGACAACTTCGGCCGCTCGGTGCTGCTGATGACCGTCTGGGGCAGCCGGATCTCCCTGCTCGTCGGGTTCTCCGCCGCGCTGCTGTCGGTCGTCATCGGCACGCTCATCGGCATCACCGCCGCCCACTTCGGCGGCTGGGTGTCGGCGACCCTGCTGCGGTTCACCGACTTCTTCCTGGTCCTGCCGTCGCTGATCCTCGCCATCGCGCTCTCGGCGGTGCTGCCGAAAGGTGTCGGCACGATCATCGTCGCCATCGGCCTCACCGCCTGGCCCAGCACCGCCCGGCTCGTCCGCGCCCAGACGCTGACCATCGAAAGCCGCCCCTACATCGAGCGCGCCCACGCCCTCGGCGGCGGGCACCTGCACGTCATCGGCAAACACGTCCTGCCCGGCGTGATGCCGCTGGTGCTGGCCAACACGACGCTGGTGGTCGGCAACGCCGTCATCGCCGACGCGACCCTGTCGTTCCTCGGCGTCGGCGACCCCAACTCCGTCACCTGGGGCCTGGTGCTCGAAAGCGCGCTCAACAACGGCGCCATCAGCCGCGGCGCCTGGTGGAATGTGCTCCCGCCGGGCATCGCGATCGTCCTCGTCGTCCTCTTCTTCACCCTGGTCGGCCGGGGCCTGGAGACCGTGCTCAACCCGAGGTTGAAGAAGTGACCACCCCGCTGCTGCAGCTCACCGACCTCAACGTCACCTACGCGGTGGGCGAGCAGGACGTGCCCGCCGTCCGCGGGGTCGACCTCACCCTCGACCCCGGCGGCACCCTCGGCGTCGCCGGCGAATCCGGCTCGGGCAAGTCCACCGTCGCGATGAGCGTGCTGCGCCTGCTGCCGCGCACGGCGAAGATCACCGGCGAGATCGTCCTCGACGGCGAAGACGTCACCGCCATGAAGTGGGGCCGCCTGCGCGCGGTCCGCTGGGCCGAGGCGTCGGTGGTCTTCCAGGGCGCCATGCACGCGCTCAACCCGGTCCGCAGGATCGGCGAGCAGATCGCCGAACCCATCCGGCTGCACCCGCCTTCGGGAGGAGCCCTCACCGACGCCCAGGTCGACGCCCGCGTCGCCGAGCTGCTCACCCAGGTCGACCTGCCCCCGAGCCGGGCGGGCGCCTACCCGCACGAGCTGTCGGGCGGGCAGAAGCAGCGCGTCATGATCGCCATGGCCCTGGCCTGCTCGCCCCGGCTCATCATCGCCGACGAGCCGACCACCGCCCTCGACGTCATCGTCCAGGCCCAGGTCCTCGCGCTGCTCTCGCGGCTGGTCGCCGAACAGGACATCGGCCTGATCATGATCAGCCACGACCTGTCCGTGCTCGCCGCCACCTGTGAGCGCATCGCCGTGATGTACGACGGGCAGATCGTCGAACAGGGACCCAGCGCCGAGGTCATGGGCGCCCCGAAGCACGAACACACCCGTGCGCTGGCCGCGGCGTTCCCGACCGTCGGCGACCCGGTGTCCCGCTTCGCCCCGGCCACCAGCAACCCACTCCCGCCCGAACCCGCGGACCGCGTGGTGGGTGGCGAGCCGCTGCTGGCCGCGGAGAACCTGCGGGTGTCCTTCCGCGACCGCACCGGCAAGCGCATCAACGCCGTCGCCGGCGTCGACCTCACGGTGTCGCGCGACGAGATCGTCGCCCTGGTCGGCCAGTCCGGGTCCGGCAAGACCACGCTCGCCCGCACGCTGCTCGGCCTGCAGAAACCCGACTCCGGCGTGGTCCGCTACGACGGCAAGCCGGTGCCCGCCGGGGGAGCGGGCCTCAAGGCCTACCGCCGCCAGGTCCAGCTGGTGCTGCAGGACCCGACGAGCGCGCTGAACCCGGCGCACACGGTGTACGAGGCCGTCGCCGAAGGCCCCCGGATCCACAAGCTCGCCGACGAACGCGCGGTCGTCCACCGGGCCCTGGAGGCCGCGGAGCTGCGGCCGGCGGAGAAGTACGCCGACCGGCTCCCGCACCAGCTCTCCGGCGGCCAGCGCCAGCGGGTCGTCATCGCCGGCGCACTGGCGCTGGAGCCGTCGGTGGTGGTGGCCGACGAACCGGTCGCCTCGCTCGACGCGTCGGTGCGCGGCGAGATCCTCGGGCTGCTGCTGCGGCTGCGGCGCGAACTCGGCCTCGCCGCGCTGGTGATCACCCACGACCTGGGCCTGGCCTGGAACATCGCCGACCGCGTCGCCGTGATGTACCGCGGCGAGCTGGTGGAAACCGGGACGGTGGAACAGGTCCTGCTCGACCCGCAGCACGAGTACACGAAGTCCCTGCTGGCCGCCCTCCCGGGTGGGACCGCCCAGCGGCGGACCGTCGAAACCTGACACTGCGGGAACTCGACACGAGCGCGGTGTGTAATCTCCGAACGGAAATGGCGACCACCACCGACCCCACACAGACGCCCTCGGCCGGACTGGCCGAGCGGATCCGCGTGCCCTCGCGCTTCCCGTACCGCACGATCGCCATGGGCACGGTCGGGAGCACCCTGCTCATGCTGGCCGCCTTCGGCGCCGGCGGCATCCTGATCAAGGACCCCGTGCTCGGCCACGGCCCGCTTTCGTGGATCCGCTACGGCCACGGGCGCATGCTCGCCAACGCCGTCCTGTACGTCGGCTTCGGCCTGGTCGTGTGGGCCTGGGTCCGCCTCGGCCGCTACGTGCTGGCCGGGCGCATCGGCAGCCGCCCCATCCTGGTCGCCGCCGGGTGCTGGATGGCGCCGCTGCTCATTTCGCCGCCGCTGTTCACCCGCGACGTCTTCTCCTACCTCGGCCAGGGCGCCCAGCTGCTCTACGGGCTCGACCCGTACGCCAACGGCCCCGCCGAGCTCGACGTGCTGCCCAACGTGGTGCAGAACGTCCACCCGCTCTGGCAGACCACGCCGGCCCCGTACGGGCCGCTGTTCCTGCTCATCTCCAAGGGCGTCGTCGCCACCACCGGCGACAACATGATCCTCGGCGTCATCCTCATGCGCGTCGTGCTGCTGGCGGGGCTCGCGGGGACGCTGTGGGCGCTCCCGCGGCTGGTCAAGCACCTCGGCGGCAAGCTCCCGGTCGCGCTGTGGCTCGCGGTCGCCAGCCCGATGATGGTGATCCACCTCTTCGGCGGCCCGCACAACGACCTGATGATGCTCGCGTTCCTCACCATCGGCGTCCTGGCCGCCCTGGAGCGCAAGCACGTGGCCGCGGTCGTCCTGGTCACGATCGGCATGCTCATCAAGCCGACGGCGGCGATCGCGCTGCCGTTCATCGTCTGGATGTGGGCCAACCACCTCGAAGGCGAATCGAAGGTCCGCAACTTCCTGCGCGCCGGCGCGGCCTCGGTCGGGCTGTTCCTGCCCGTGTTCGTCGCGGGCACGTGGATCTCGCTGGGCTCGCTGAACATGGGCTGGTGGTCCGGGCTCAAGGCCCCGCAGCTCATCGCGAACTGGCTGAACATCCCCACCGGCATCGGCGAGGTGTTCTACAACCTCGTCCACCTGGTCGTCGACGTCCAGGTGTCCCCGTTCGTCACGGTCGCCCGCGCGGCGGGCATGCTGGTCCTGATCGCCTTCGGTATCCGCCAGTGGTGGCTCGGCCGCGGCGGCGGCACCGAGGCGGTCTACCGCGCGGGCATCTCGCTGCTGGCGGTCGCGATCCTCATGCCGCCGACCCTGCCGTGGTACCTGACCTGGGGTTTCGTGCTCCTGTCGGCGTTCAAGTGGCAGCCGAGGCACCTGGCGCTGGTGGTGGCGGTGTCGGTGTTCGTGACGCTGGTCTACTACCCGACGGGCGAGCAGGCCCTCTACGACTGGTGGTTCATCGCACTGGTCGTGGTGGCGAGCCTGTACTCGGCGGCCTCCCTGCTGCGCCCGGACCCCCTGGGCATCATCGACGCCTGGCGCCGCCCGGAGAAGTTCCTCCGCGACTGACCGGTCACGACCCGGACCAGCCTCGCCAGGTGTGGACGTCCGTCAGCACCACCGCGTGCTCCGGCGGGCGGTCCGCGTACTGCGCGTACTTCGCCACCAGCCACGACACCGGCTCGGAGCCCGGCGGCAGCACCCGAGCCGTGCCGTCCGCCCGGGCCCACCACAGCCGGGACCAGTCCTCGTCGTAGCCGTCGGCCAGGAAGCACACCGCCGGGTTCTCCGCGATGTTGCGCAGCCGCCGCAGGGCCACCGAGGTCTTCGGCTTGTGGTCCACCGCGAACACCACCTGATCACCCCGCACCGCGAACGTCACCGGCACCAGGTGCGGCACCCCCGCCGCCGACACCGTCGCCAGCCGCGCGACCCGCGCCCGCGCGAACCGCCCCCGAGCCTCTTCGGGTGTCATGTCAACGCGGGGGAGTCGAAGGTGAGCGTCCCCAGGTCCGCGTCGAGGGTCACCGGCACCCCCAAGGGCAACGTCGGCGACGACGCCACGTGGCCGAACCCGAACTCCTCCACCACCGGCACCCCCAACGGCCCCAGCCGGTCCAGCAGCAGCGCCCGCACCTCCGCCGGGTCCCCGCACGCCGCCCAAGACCCCAGCACGATCCCGCGGACCCCGGCGAACCAGCCGCTGCGCAGCAGCTGCGTCAGCATCCGGTCCAGCCGGTACACGCTCTCCGTGACGTCCTCCAGCAGCACCACCGCGTCCCGCGCCGACCCCTGCTCCGGCGTCCCGATCCCCGCCGCCAGCAGCGACAGGTTCCCGCCCGTCAGCACACCCGACGCCCGGCCCGGCACCAGCGCCGAACCGCCGCGCACCACCACGTTCAGCTCGGGCTCGAACAGCGACCGACGCAGGTGCTCGACCGCGAAGTCGTCGAACAGCACGCTCGCCGGCATCGGCGAGAACAAAGTGGACAGTCCCAAGTGGACGTCCACCGCCTGGTGCAGCGCCGTGATGTCCGACGACCCGGCCAGCACCTTCGGGCCCGCTTCCCGCAACGCCGCCCAGTCCACCAGGTCCAGCATCCGCTGCACGCCGTAGCCGCCGCGCGCGGCCAGCACGCACCGCACGCCCGGGTCCAGCCACGCCTCGGTGAACTCCGCCGCCCGCGCGGCATCCGAACCCGACAGGTACGGCGGCGACCCCGGCTCGGCGCGCACGCACGGCCCGATCCGCAGCTCGACACCCCAGCCGCGCAGCACCGGCACCGCCTTCTCCAGCAGGTCCGCCGGCACCGGCCCGGCCGGCGCCACCACCGCGACCGTGTCACCCGCCCGCAACCGAGGCGGCCTCACCGCGACAGCTCCAGCTTCGCCACACCCGGCGTCTCGAACCCGAGCACCTGACCGTAGAACGACAGCTCCGCCTCCAGGGCCGCGACGATCGTCGAAGCCTGCCGGAACCCGTGCTGCTCCCCGGGAAACCGCTGGTAGGCGTAGGGGATCCCGCGTCCGGCCAGCCCGGCCACGAACCGGTCGGCCTGCTCCGGCGGGCAGATCCGGTCCTCCAGGCCCTGCTGGAACAGCACCGGCCCGGCCAGCGACGCCGAGTTCGCCAGCGGCGACCGCTCGACGTACCGCTGCCGCGCCGCGGGCAGTGGCCCGATCAGCCCGTCCAGGTACCGCGACTCGAAGTCGTGGGTGTCGCCCTCGGTGCCGGTCCAGCCGGCCAGGTCCAGCACCGGGTACATCACCGTGCCCGCCCGGTAGGTCTTCGTCGTCGTGAGCGACGCGGCCGCGGTGAACCCGCCCGCGCTGCCACCGCGGACCGCCAGCCGGTTGCCGTCGGCCAGCCCGGCCGCCACCAGCGCCTCGGCCACCGCGACGCAGTCGGCGACGTCCACCACGCCCCACTGCTCCCGCAGCCGCTCCCGGTAGGCCCGCCCGAAACCGGTCGACCCGCCGTAGTTCACCGCCGCCACCGCGATACCCCGGCTGGTGAAGTACGCCAGCTCCAGGTCCAGCACCGGCAGGTACTGCCCGGTCGGCCCGCCGTGGACGTGCACCAGCAGCGGCGGCCGTTCACCCTCGGGCGCGGCGAACTCCGGGTTCGCCGGCAGGTACAGCACCACCGGCACGGTCTCCCCGCCGGCGGTGGTGAACACCCGCTCCTGCGGCACCGGCAGGAACGCCGACGGCAGCTCCGGCTGCGGCGTCAGGTCCGTGACCCCGCCGTCGAGCGAGACACGAACGACCCCCGGCTCCCGGACCGGGCCGCCGGCCACCCCGGCGACCGCGTCGCCGAGCACCGCGAAGCTCGTCGACGACCACGCCGTCAGCTCGTCCGCCACGTGCGTCACCGAGCCGTCGGCCTCGTCGAGCACGGCCAGCCGCCCCGACACCAGCACCGCGTGCCGCCCGCCGCCGAGCGGGGCGAACCACCGCGACCCCGGCTTCCACAGCGGCCCGCCCAGCTCGCGCTCCACCGGCGCCAGGTTCACCACCGACCCGTCGAGGCCGACGCGGTGCAGGTTCCACCAGCCGTCCGGGTCCAGCAGCGCCAGCAGCGACGCCGTCGACTCCCATTCGACCTGGCACACCGAGACGTCCGGACCGCCGGCCAGCACCCGGTGCGGCCCGAACGAACCGTCTTCGGCGACGGGCGCCACGCACAGCTCGGTCCCGTCCCACGGCATCGCCGGGTGGTCCCAGCCGAACCACGCCGCGTGCCGGCCGTCCGGCGCGAGCTTCGGCGCGGTCAGGAAGTGGTGGCTCGCGGCCAGCACCCGCTCGCCGCCGCCGTCGAGCGCGATCGCCACCAGCTCCCGCGAGACGTCGGTCGGCCGCGGCCCGACAGCGCGCTCCCGCACGGCCCACACCTCGCCCGGCCGCCCGGCCACCAGGTCGCCGTAACGGACCCCCTGGGGCTCCGCGGGCTCCGGCGTGATCGGGACGACACCGGTTTCGCCCACGGCGTAAACCCGCTGATCCGCCCAGTGCGTGAAGACCACCACACCCCCGGCGACCGCCCACGGCCGCCCGCCGTACTCGTGCAGCCGGTTGCGGACGTTCCACGGTGCCGGCAGCACGTCCTGCGTACCGCCCGGACCGGCCTTCACCAGGGCGACCCGCCCCTGCTCACCGGGCCGCGCCTCGGCCCACCACACCTCGCCGGAGACGACGTCGAGCCACTGCGGGCCGCCACCGGCGGCGGCCACCTCGGCGGCGGTGATGGGCGAGGACCAGGTTCCGTACGGGGAGATCCGAGACACCCCCAGAGGCTAGCGGCCCGCGAAGGTGGGGCGGCGGATGCCGATCATGCGGCCGTGGCCTAGGGTCGACAGTGCTATGTCTCGCGTAATCCACGTCTTCCGCCAGCCGGATCGGTTCGTCGCCGGCACCGTCGGCGAGCCCGGCGATCGCACGTTCTACCTCCAGGCTTCCGAGGACGTGCGCACCATCAGCGTCACCATCGAAAAGCAGCAGGTCGTCGTCCTCGCGGAGCGCCTCAGCTCACTGCTGGAGGAGGTCGCCAGCCGCTTCGGCGCCGACGTGCCCGACGACGTCCCCGAGGACCTCGTCGACGTCGACCCCCTCACCGTGCCGGTCGAGGAGGAGTTCCGCGTCGGCACCATGGGCCTGGGGTGGGACGCCGACAGCAGCGCCGTCGTCATCGAGCTGCTCGCCATCACCGAGGGCGAGGTCGACGAAACGGTCGTGCTCGACGACACCGAGGAGGGCCCGGACGCCGTCCGCGTCTTCCTCAGCCCGGCCGCCGCCCGCGCCTTCGCCGAACGCGCCGACCGCGTCGTCAACGCCGGCCGCAAGCCGTGCCCGCTGTGCGGGGAGCCGCTCGACCCGAACGGGCACATCTGCCCCCGGCAGAACGGCTACCGGCGCGAGACCGAGGCGGACGAAGACTGACCATGGCCACGACCCCCGATCCGGCCGACCCGGCGTCCCGCGAGCTGGTCACCCACGGCCGCATCGACGTCGAAGGCCGCCTGGTCGACGCCTCCAACGTCACGCTCTTCTGCGCCATCGAGCTCGACGGCGTCACCGGCCGCGTGGTCTACAAGCCGGTGTCGGGGGAACGGCCGCTGTGGGACTTCCCCGACGGCACCCTGGCCGGGCGCGAGGTCGCGACCGCGATCATCAGCGACACCGCCGGCATCGGCGCCGTCCCGCCGACCGTGCTGCGCGACGGCCCGTTCGGCCCCGGCATGGTCCAGCTGTGGATCGAGACCACCGACGACGACCTCGTCGAAGTCCTCCCGCCCGACGAAGTCCCCGACGGCTGGCGGCCGGTGCTGCACGCCCACGACCGCCTCGGCGAGCCCGCGGTGCTGGCCCACGCCGACCACGCCGGGCTGCGCGACCTCGCCGTGCTCGACATCGTCGTCAACAACACCGACCGCAAGGGCGGCCACCTGCTGCCGGGGGTCGACGGCCGCGTCTACGGCTGCGACCACGGCATCTGCCTGCACGCCGACCCGAAGCTGCGGACCGTGCTCTGGGGCTGGATCGGCGAGCCCGTGCCGCCGGACACCGTCGAGAAGCTGCGCAAGCTGCGCTCGGAACTCGACGGCGGCCTCGGCAAGACCCTCGCCGAGCACATCACCAGGTTCGAGATCCGGGCCCTGGCCGAGCGCACCGACGTGCTGCTGGCCGAGGGCATCTTCCCCGAGCCCGGCGACGACTGGCGCGCCATCCCGTGGCCGCTGTTCTGATCGACCCCGCCGCCCGCGCGCGGCTGGTCGACCGCTTCGGCGCCGAGCTGGCCGAACCGTGGTGCGACGCGCTCCCGGACCAGGTGGCCCGGTTGAGCGCCCGGTGGAACCTCGAGGTCCGCGAGGCCCGGCCCGGCAACACCGGCCGCACGCTGCTGTGCACCGGTCCCGGCGGCGACCTGCGCGTCCTCAAGCTGACCCCGGACCCCGAGGTCGCCCGCCTGGAGTTCGCCGGGCTGAGCGCCTGGGCCGGCTGCTCCCGCGTCGTCCAGGTGCTCGACGCCGACCTCGACGCGAACGCGATCCTCCTTGAAGGCCTCGTCCCGGGCACCCAGCTGGACGGCGACGTCCCGTGGGCGGAGATCGGCGAGCTGCTCGACCAGCTGCACTCGGTCGAGCCACGCGGCGAGTTCCGGCGGCTGGCCGAGGGCATCGAGTTCATCTTCACCCTCTCCGAACGCCGCCGCCGCGAAACGGCCGCCGCGGCGCACATGAGCGCCGAGCTCCTCGAAAAGGGCCGCCGGCGCGCTCTCGAACTCGCCACCAGCGGCCCGGTCACGCTCGTCCACGGCGACCTGCACCCGGCGAACGTCCTCGACGCAGGCCCCGGCCGCGGCGCCGTCGCCATCGACCCGCGGCCCGGCCTCGGCGACCCGTCCCTCGACGCCATCGACTTCGTCTACGTCCCCATGGCGCACGGCGGCACGATCGACGACGGCATCAAGGCGCTCGCCCCGCACGTGACCGGCTTCGACGCCGACCGCGTCCGCGCCTGGTGCGTCGCGATGGCCCCGCTGATCGCGCTCGCGCCACTGCGCCGCGGCGAGCGCACACCGTTCACCGACGCGGTCCTCGAACTCGCCCGCTGACGGCGTGGCATGCCTCGCCCGAGTCCCGATCACCACTAGGTTGCCTGGTCGTGCGCTCCCACTCGTATGACGACGTGCTCGCCGGCCCGCGCCGCAAGAAGGTGCCCGAGGTCCCGGCCGAACCCGGCCTGGTCGTCGAGGACCCGGCCAGCGGCTACTGCGGCGCGGTGGTGAAGATCGAGTACGGGAACGTCGTGCTCGAGGACGCCAAGGGCCGCCACCGCGTCTTCCCGCTCGCCCCCGCCGGGTTCCTGCTCGAAGGCAAGCCGGTCACCCTGGTGCCGTACCGGGCCCCGGCGAAGGCACCGGCCCGGCAGGTCTCGGCGTCCGGGTCGGTCCGCGTCCAGGGCCTGAAGGCCCGCGTCGCCCGCGACTCGCGCATCTGGGTGGAAGGCAAGCACGACGCCGAGCTGGTCGAACGCGTCTGGGGCCACGACCTGCGCGTCGAAGGCGTCGTCGTGGAACCCCTCGACGGCGTCGACGTGCTGGCCGACCGGATCGCCGAGTTCGGCACCGGCCCCGGGCGGCGGCTGGGCGTGCTCGTCGACCACCTCGTCCCCGGCAGCAAGGAGTCCCGGCTCGTCGAGGCGATCCGCGACGAGAACGTGCTGGTCACCGGCCACCCCTACATCGACGTCTGGGAAGCCGTGCGTCCCGCCGCCGTCGGGATCCGGGCGTGGCCGAAGATCCCGCGCGGCACCGAGTGGAAGCAGGGGATTTGCGACGCGCTCGGCTGGGGGCAACCTTTCGAAGGCTGGCAACGTGTGCTGAGTGGGGTGAGCAGTTTCCGCGACCTCGAGACCCCGCTCATCGGGGCCGTGGAACGGCTCATCGACTTCGTCACCGAGCCGGCGAAAGAGGGCTGAATGTCCGAATTGTCCAAGGTCACGCGAAGGTTACGACCCGTCACCGCGCCGGTGCGAACCGGCGCTTTCTGAGAGCATCGACCCATGGCATGGGCAGTGGTCTGGTTGGTCGTCGGCATCGCCCTGATGATCGCGGAAGTCCTCTCCGGTGACTTCGTGCTGATCATGCTCGGCGTCGGCGCGCTGTTCGGCGCCGGAGCCGACGTGCTCACCGGGAACGTCTTCGTCGACGTCGCCGTGTTCGCCGTCGCCTCCGTCGGCATGCTCGTGCTGGTCCGGCCCGCGCTCAAGCGCCGCTTCCTCGCCGGCACCGGGCACCGCACCGGCATCGAGGCCCTGATCGGCGCCCGCGCGGTCGTGGTGTCCACAGTGGACTACGAGACGGGCCAGGTGAAACTGGCCGGCGACGTCTGGTCCGCCCGCAGCCTCTCGGAGCACAGCCCGCCGATCCAGCCCGGCACGTCCGTCACCGTCGTCGAGATCTCCGGCGCCACCGCCGTCGTGTCGGCCGAGCCGTGAGCCTCGGCCTCGTCACCGTTCCCGAAGGCCGGGCCGCGGTGATCGAACGGCTCGGGAAGTTCCGCGCCGTGCTCGGCCCCGGCCGTCACTTCGTGCTGCCGTTCGCCGACGCCGTCCGGGCGCGCGTCGACCTCGGCGACCAGATCCTCTCCGCACCGCCCCGCGTTATCGAAGCCGGTGACGGCCGTGAGGTCCTCATCGGCTTCGAGGTCGTCTTCGCCGTCACGGATCCGCGGCTGGCGACGTACGGGATCAGCAACCCGGCCATCGCGATCGAACAGCTGACCACCACGGCGTTGCGGCAGGAAGCGAGCCTGACCACGGCCGAGCGCGCCGTGACCGCGCCGGGGGAGCTGCACCGTACAGTGTGGACGGTCCTGCACGACACCACCGGGCGATGGGGCGTCGTCACCCGGCAGCTGAAGCTCGACGTGCGCCCGCCCGCGGCGCCCGGACCACCGTCAACCGCGCAAGAATGGTACTAGGTAAGGGGAAGATCTCTTGACCACCACAGTAGCGATCGTCGTGGTCGTCTTACTGGCTCTCTTCGTGATCATCACGGTAGCCAAGGCGATCATGGTCGTGCCGCAGGCGCAGTCGGCGGTGATCGAGCGGCTGGGCCGGTTCCGCACGGTGGCCTCACCCGGCCTGACCTTTCTGGTGCCGTTCCTGGACAAGGTGCGCGCCCGGATCGACCTGCGCGAGCAGGTCGTCTCGTTCCCGCCGCAGCCGGTGATCACCGAGGACAACCTGACGGTGTCGATCGACACCGTCGTCTACTTCCAGGTGACCGACTCGCGCGCCGCGGTGTACGAGATCTCCAACTACATCGTCGGTGTCGAGCAGCTGACCACCACCACGCTGCGCAACGTGGTCGGTGGCATGAGCCTCGAGCAGACCCTGACCTCGCGCGACTCCATCAACAGCCAGCTGCGCGGCGTGCTCGACGAGGCCACCGGCCGCTGGGGCATCCGCGTCGCCCGCGTCGAGCTGAAGGCGATCGACCCGCCGCCGTCCATCCAGGACTCGATGGAGAAGCAGATGCGCGCCGACCGCGAGAAGCGCGCCATGATCCTCACCGCCGAAGGCCAGCGGGAGTCCGCGATCAAGACGGCGGAAGGCCAGAAGCAGAGCCAGATCCTCGCCGCCGAAGGTTCCAAGCAGGCCGCGATCCTCGCCGCCGAGGCCGAGCGGCAGTCCCGGATCCTGCGGGCCCAGGGTGAACGCGCCGCGCGCTACCTGCAGGCACAGGGCCAGGCGAAGGCGATCGAGAAGGTGTTCGCCGCGATCAAGGCCGGCCGCCCGACGCCCGAGGTGCTGGCCTACCAGTACCTGCAGACGCTGCCGCAGATGGCGCAGGGCGACGCGAACAAGGTCTGGATGATCCCCAGCGACTACGGCAAGGCCCTCGAAGGCTTCGCCCGCGCGCTCGGCGCTCCCGGCGACGACGGCGTGTTCCGCTACGAGCCGCCGAAGGACGACGACGTCCCGGACAAGCCGGAACTCGAGGACGAGGAGGTCCAGGGCTGGTTCGACACCTCCAGCGACCCGAAGGTCGCCGAGGCCGTCGCCGCCGCGGAAGCCGTGGCCCGCAAGGAGGTCCCGGCCCTCGGGGCCCCGTCCGCGCCGCCCGCGCGGCCGTCGATCCCGCGCCCGGTGCAGCAGCAGCCCGAGCCGGAGGCGGACGAGGAGCGCGGCACCGAGGTGGCGCCCGCCCCGCAGCAGCCGCAGCCCCTGCAGAACCCGCCCACCCCGCAGAGCGGCCAGCCGCTCCCGCAGCCGCAGCAGCCGCCCCAGGGCGGCCAGTACCAGGGCCCGCCGCCGCAGTCCCCGCCGCCGGGCCAGTTCGGCGGCCCGCAGAACCCGGGCAGCGGCCCGTTCCCGCAGCAGCCCCCGTTCGGCGGCCCGCGCCGCTGACGTGCCACCCCGAAAAAGGGCCCGCCCACCGAGCTGGTGGACGGGCCCTTTTTCGCGGAATCAGCGCTGGTAGACCGTCACGTCGTCGATGTCGGCCTTCGACCGGTCGCGCAGGAACACCACGCACAGCACGGTGACCACCGCGGACAGGATGATGTAGCCCGAGATCGAGTACGGCGTCCCGGTCGTGTGCAGCAGCCAGGTCGCCAGCAGCGGCGCCGGGCCGCCCGCGAACACCGACGCCAGCTGGTAGCCCAGCCCCGCGCCGCCGTACCGCAGGTGCGTCGGGAAGCTCTCGCCGATCAGCGCCGCCTGCGGCCCGTACTGCAGCGCGTGCGGGATGAACGACACCACGACCGCCACGAACACGAGCGCGTGGTTGCCGTGCGCCAGGATCGTGAAGTACGGGAACGCGATCACCCCGGTGAACACCGCGCCGGCCAGGTACACCCGCTTGCGGCCGATCCGGTCCGACAGCGCCGAGAAGAACGGGATCAGCGCCAGTTCGCAGGCGGCGCCGACGAGCACCGCGTTGAGCACGAACGTCTTGCTGAACTCGTGCCGCGACACGACGTAGATCAGCACGTAGCTGGTGAACAGGTAGAACGGCATCTGCTCGCTGAAGCGCACGCCGGCCGAGAGCAGGATTTCGCGCCAGTGGTGGCGGATCGCGTCGAGCACCGGCGTCCGCGCGGTCTGCCGGTTCTCGATCAGCTTGGCGAACATCGGCGTCTCGAGGATCTTCAGCCGGATGACCAGGCCGACCGCGACGAGCACCAGGCTGAGCAGGAACGGGATCCGCCAGCCCCACGAGTCGAACGCGGCGGGGGAGAGGGTCGCCGACAGCAGCGTCATCCCGCCGGTGCCGAGCACCAGCCCGACCGGGACGCCGATCTGCGCGAAACTGCCCAGCAGCCCCCGTTTGCGCTGGTCACCCCATTCCATCGCGAGCAGCACCGAACCGCTCCACTCACCGCCGATGGCGATGCCCTGCACCAGCCGCAGCAGCACCAGGATCAGCGGCGCGGCGAACCCGATCGCCGACGTCCCGGGCAGCAGCCCGACGATGCCGGAGGAGATGCCCATCAGCAGCAGCGTGACGATCAGCGTGGCCTTGCGGCCGATCCGGTCGCCCCAGTGCCCGAAGATCGCGGCACCGACCGGGCGCGCGGCGAACCCGACCGCATAGGTCGCGAAGGACTGCATGGCGCCCGCGTAGGCACTCGACGCGGGGAAGAACAGGTGCGGGAAGACCAGTGCCGCCGCGGTGTTGTAGAGGAAGAAGTCGTACCACTCGATGGTCGTGCCGATCGCGCTCGCCAGCGCCGCACGCCGTACCTGCACTTTCCCGGACCTGTTGTCCGGTTCCACCTTGTGAGTGACCCCGTTGTCGCCCAAAACCATCTCGCAACACCTCCGGTGACTGATGTCACACAACAGTGTGACGCCCGTCGACGGTTTCGGCGATCGATGGCCGGTATCTCGTCCGGTCGGT
The DNA here is from genome assembly GCF_040675005.1 of Amycolatopsis sp. NPDC049691. NCBI lineage: Bacteria > Bacillati > Actinomycetota > Actinomycetes > Pseudonocardiales > Pseudonocardiaceae > Amycolatopsis > Amycolatopsis sp. NPDC049691. The sequence goes on along the minus strand of NZ_JBFANX010000010.1, from coordinate 51,099 downwards.
GATGAACGACCCTTTCGATCTTGCCGAATCTGCAACTTTGCAGATTCGGCAAGATCCGCTACGCTGGTCCCATGGACGCCAAAGGGCTGCGTGAGCGCAAGAAGCACGAAACGCGCATCGCGCTGAGCTGGGCGGCCATCCGGCTCACCGTGGAACGCGGCTACGACAACGTCCGGATCGAAGACATCGCCGCCGAGGCCGGGGTCTCCACCCGGACGTTCAGCAACTACTTCGGCAGCAAGGGCGAAGCCATCGTCGCCCGGCACCACGACCGGGCGCGTGCCATCGCCGAAGCGCTGCGGCAGCGTCCCGAAAGCGAGCCGATCTGGACGGCCGTCACCGAAGCCGCGCTGGCCGGGTTCGCCCTCGGTGAGCCGGTCACCGAAGGGCGGCCGCCCGAGCAGTCGTGGGTCGAAGGCCTGCGGTTGATGGTCGCGGAACCCGCACTGCAGGGCGAGTTCCAGAAGGCCGGCGCGGCGGCCGAAACCGAGATCGCGCTCGTCGTCGCCGAACGCACCGGCACCGACGCGGCCAAGGACGTCTACCCGCGGCTCGTCGCGGGGGTCGTCGGGGCCGCGCTCAACACCGTCACGCAGCAGTGGCTCCTGGCCGACCGGCCGCAGTCCATGGAAGAGCTCCTGCGGGACGTCTTCGGCCGGCTCGCCGCCGGCCTGCCCGAACCGCGCTGAACCACACCGCTGCACGCCCGGCAAGGGTCGCCGGGTTTCTTCGTCATGCCCTTTCACCGCAAGGAGTTCCGTCATGGAAGACGTCGTCATCGCCGGCGCCGGGCCCAACGGCCTGATGCTCGCCTGCGAACTCGCCCTCGCCGGCATCCGCCCGCTCGTGCTGGAACGGCTGCCCGAGCCGACCGAGGAGAACCGCGCCAACGGCCTGGTCGGCCAAGTCGTGCGCCTGCTCGACCGCCGCGGCCTGCACGAGCGCCTCGCCGGCCCGATCGGCCCGCCCGTCCCCGCGTTCGTCTTCGGGGCGATGCGCCTGGACCTGACGCTGGCCGAGCGCAACCCACTGAACATCCTCGGCGTGCCCCAGCGGCGCGTCGCGGCGATGCTCGCCGAACGTGCGGCCGAACTCGGCGTCGAGATCCGCCGGGGGCACGAGGTCACCGGTCTCACCCAGGACGCCGACGCCGTCACGATCGACTTCACCGGCCCGGACGGCCCCGGCCGGCTCACCGCGCGGTACCTCGTCGGCGCCGACGGCGGGCGCAGCATCACCCGCAAGCTCGCCGGCATCGGCTTCCCCGGCGTCACCGAAGACCGCACGCTCTCCCTCACCGCGCACGCGACCGTCCCGGCGGAGTTCGTCGACCCCGCGTCGGGCGGGCTGAACGTGCCCGGCCACGGCGTCGTCCCGCCGTTCTTCCACTACCGCACCGAAACCGGGCTCTTCGTCTACGCACCGTTCCCTACCGGGCCGCTCGTCACGACCATGGAGTGGACCGACGACGAAGAGCCCGCCGACGAGCCGCCAATGACGCTCGACGACCAGCGCGCGAGCATCGAGCGCGTGCTCGGCTTCGCGCTGCCGATCGGGCCGCCGGAAGGCGACGGGCCGCACCTGCTGCGGCGGCTGCGCGGGCGCAACACCCGGCTGGCCGACCGGTTCCGCGAGGGGCGCGTGCTGCTGGTCGGCGACGCCGCGCACGTCCATTCCGCGATCGGCGGCCCGGGCCTGAACCTCGGGCTGCAGGACGCGGTCGCCCTCGGCTGGAAGCTCGCCGCCGAGCTGCACGGCTGGGCGCCCGCCGGCCTGCTCGGCACCTACGAGAGCGAACGCCGCCCGGTCGCCGAGCGCGTCGTCATGCACACCCAGGCCCAATCCGCGCTGATCGCGCCCGGCGGCGACGTCACGGCGCTGCGGGAGCTGTTCGGCGAACTGCTGCGGCTGCCGGGCACCGTCCAGCACATCGCCGACCTGATGTCCGGCGCCGACGTCCGCTACGAACCCGGCACCGACCACCCGCTCGACGGCCGGTGGGCCCCGGACCTGGTCCTGGCCGACGGTACCCGGCTGGCCGAGCTGACCCGGACCGCCCCGGCCGCTGCTGCTGGACTTCACCGGCACGCTCGGCGAGGAGCTGCGCGGCTGGTCCGACCGCGTCGACCTCGTCACCGGCCGGGCGGAGGCGGAGGCGACCGCGTTGCTGATCCGGCCCGACGGCTACGTCGCCTGGGCGTCGAGCTCGGCCGAGCCCGATGACACCGAGCGGAAAGCGTTGCGGGCGGCCCTCGAACGGTGGTTCGGCACTCCGATTGACATGTAGGAGATCTCCTACGTATTGTCGGCGGCATGACGATCACCCACGTGCAGTTCCTGACCCTGCCCGTCGCCGACCACGCCCGCGCGCGCGAGTTCTACGTCGGCAAGCTCGGCTTCGAAGCGCTCGTCGACCGCCGCACGCCCGAGGGCGGCCGGTTCGTGCTGGTCGCCCCGAAGGGCGGGAAAACCGGCGTGGTGCTGACCGACCAGCAGGTCACCGGGATCGAGCCGGGCCCGCGGCACTTCCAGCTGCAGACCACCGACCTCGACGCCGATGTCGCCGCGCTGCGGGCGGCCGGCGTCGAGGTCGCCGATCCGGAGGAACGGCCGTGGGGGCGGACGACGTCGCTGCGGGACCTCGACGGCCACGCGATCGGCCTGCTCCAGCCGTCGGACTTCGGGAACGTCCCGAACTGATGCCGGTCAACGACGACGTCTTCGCCGCCCTCGCCAGCCCGGCGCGGCGGGAGGTCCTGCGGCTGCTGCTGGACGGCCCGATGGCGGCCGGGGCGATCGCCGAGCGGTTCGCCATGGCCCGGCCCAGCCTCTCGGAACACCTTCGGGTGCTTCGCGAAGCGGGCCTGGTCAGCGAGCAGCGGCAGGGCCGCAACCGCGTCTACCGGCTGGACGCGGCCCCGCTCGAAGAGGTCGCCGACTGGCTGACGCCCTACGAGCGGTTCTGGCGCAGCAAGCTCGCGAACCTGCGTGACCTGCTCGACGAGGAGGAGGACCTGTGACCGACGACGACCCGACCGCGATCCACGTCGACCAGTTCCTCGCCCACCCGGCCCGCAAGGTCTGGCGCGCGCTCACCGAACCGGACCTGCTGGAGCGCTGGATCACCATGCCCAACGACATCAAACCCGTGGTGGGGCACCGGTTCGAGCTGCTGGCCGAGCCGGTGCCCGCGGCCGGGTTCACCGGCGGCCCGGTGGCGTGCGAGGTCCTGGAAGTCGAGCCCGAGCGCAAGCTCACCATCCGCTGGGGTCCGCAGTGGACGGTCACCTGGCGGCTTGAGCCGGAGGGCACCGGCACCCGGCTGTTCCTCAGCCACGAGGGCTTCGACCCCGACGACGAGTTCCAGCGCGTCTCCCGGCGCATCATGGGCGGTGGCTGGCGCTCCCACGTGCCGCGCGCACTGGCCCGGTTGCTGGACACCCTCGACGACCCGGCCCCGATACGATCGGAAGGTGACCCCCGCCGCCGCTGACCCGACCGAATCGAAACCACTGCGCGCCGACGCCCGGCGCAACCGGGCGCGCGTGCTGGAGGCGGCCGAGAGCGTGTTCGCCGCGAAGGGCACCGGGGCACCGACCGAAGAGGTCGCCCGCGCCGCCGGCGTCGGCATCGGCACGGTGTTCCGGCACTTCCCGACGAAGGAAGCCCTCCTCGAGGCCGTGCTGGTCGCCCGCCTGCACCGCTTCGCCGACGAGGCCGAAGCCGTCGTGGCGGCCGACTCGGCCGACCCGGGGGCGGCGTTCTTCACCTTCCTCGCCGGCTGGATCGAGATGTCCAGCGCGAAGAACGCCTACTTCGAGGCGCTCACCGCCGCCGGGGTCACCGTGCCGAAGGCGAAGTCGGAGATCGGCGACCGGCTGCTCGGCGCGCTCGGGGTGCTGCTGTCGAGGGCCCAGGCCGCGGGCGCGGTCCGTAAGGACCTCGTTCCCGGCGAGCTGATCACGGTCATCATCGGCGTGGCGAAGGCCGCGGAGTACGCGGGCCCGGACGCGCGGCTGCGCGACCGGGCCGTGACGATCCTCTTCGACGGCCTGCGCCCGTTAGCGGGGGAGCGGCGCTGAGTCCACCGGCGCCAACGTCGGGCGCTTCGCGGTGAGCGTGTCCCCGGAAGATTCGCCGCGCAGCCGGCGGCGCACCCACGGCAGCGCGTGTTCGCGGGCCCACTGCAGGTTCTGGCTACGGCGCGCGGCCGGGCTGAGCACCTCGCGCGGCCCCAGTTCGGCGCCCTTCAGCGGGTGCTCGACGCCCAGGGCGGCCAGGACCGCGATGGCGATCTCGGTGTGGCCGTAGGCGTTGAGGTGCAGGCGGTCCGGCGCCCAGAACCGCCGGTCGCGCAACTGGCGCATCGCCCACATGTCCACCAGGTGCGCGCCGTGGCGGGTGGCGATGGCGCGGACGAACTCGTTGTAGATCGCGACCCGGCCGCGCATCTTGCGGAACAGCGCGTCCTCGACGCCGTCGACGCCGGTGAACAGCACCAGCTCGGCCCCGGTCGCGCGGATCCGGGCCACGGCGGTTTCGTAGTCGGCCATGAGCGCGTCGATGTCGACCTTCGGCCGCATCAGGTCGTTGCCGCCGGCGTAGAGGGTGACGAGGTCGGGTGCCATGGCGAGGCCCGGTTCGAGCTGCTCGCCGAGGATCTGCGGCAGCAGCTTCCCGCGGATGGCGAGGTTGGCGTACCGGAAGCCGGGCTCGCGCTCGGCGAGCTGTTCGGCGACGCGGTCGGCCCAGCCGCGCACACCGTTCGGGGCGGCCGGGTCGTCGTCGCCGACACCTTCGGTGAACGAGTCCCCCATGGCCACTAAGCGCTTGCTCATGTCAGCAGTCTAAGCGGGCCCCTGCCACGAGCCTTCCGCCGGATCGCTGCCCGCGGTCGCGGCGCTCATGGTGCACACCGACGCACCCACGCCGACGGTCGTGGGGGTGGCGAGCCGTCAAGCGCCGACCTGCCGGGCCCGGTGCTCGGCGACGTGCACCCGCGTCGCGCAGCGGGTCGAGCAGAACCGGCGGCGGCCGTTGCGGGACGTGTCCACGTACGCCACTTCGCACCCCTCGCGGCCGCAAATGCCCAAGCGGTCCGGCGCCTCGCACACCAGGTGGGCCAGCCCGCCCGCGGTGTACGCGCGGACGCGCCCCACCGGTCCGGCGTCGGCGGCCGAGTAGTGCAGGTGCGGGGGCTTGCCGTCGTGGGTCGTGATGTACGGGCGGCACGCCGCTTCGGCCAGCAGGTCGTTGACCAGCTGCGGACGGTCGGCCGGCTCGGCGGCGAACACCGGTCGCAGCCGGCCTGCCCAGTCCGCGATCCGCGTCGCCTCGGCGTCGGTCAGCGCCGGGATGGCCATGCCGTTGCGGACCATCCCGGCCAGCAGCTCGCTCGCCGACCCGGCGTTGACCAGGTCGGCGGCCACGAGCGCGGCCGGGCCACCGTAAGGGTTGAAGTGCACAATGCCATTACAGCACGATCGGGGGCATGGACGGAAACCGCTGCCCCCGCTGCGGCTGGCCGCTGGCCGAACTGCCGGCGACCGCGGCCCGGCCCGCCACCCACCGGCTCGAGTACGTGCGCTGCGTCTGCGGCAGCTGGCTCGCCCGCCTCGACGGCGAGGTCGTCGGCGCCACGCGGACGCCGTGACTCACAGGTCGAGCACGCCCGCGGCGTTGTCGTTCCACTGGTCGACGCGGCGGATGTACTCGTACAGCGCGCGGCTGCCGCGCACCCACCGGCCCTGGTCGGCGATCGCCAGGTCGTCGGCCCCGGCCCGGCGGGCCTCGGTGGCGAACCCGGACCGCAGCGAGTGCCCGGTCACCGGGTACGGCAGGCCCGCGCGGACACCCGCCCGGGTGAGGATCTGGTTGACGCCGGTGGTGCTCAGCGCCGGCTCGCCGACGTTGCCGTGCCGGTCGACCCGGCGGAACGCGGGCCCCTCGGTGATCCCGGCGCCGGAGCGCCACGCGTGCCACGCCCGCACCGGGTCGGTGTCGGGGCTCTCGCGCCGCGGGACGACCATGGCGCCGGTGCTCTTGCCGTGCCGCACGGTCACCGCCAGCCCCCGGTCGTCGACCGGTTCGACGTCGGTGACCAGCAGGTTCGCCAGGTCGGAGCACCGGGCGGCGATCGGGAACCCGATCAGCAGCATCGCCCGGTCACGGGCGCCGGCCAGGGTGTCCGGGCAGGCCCGCGACATCGCCCGCAGGTCGGCGAGGGTGACCATGGTGGCCTTGCCGCGGCCGCGCTGGATCCCTTCCCGGGCCAGCCGCTGCCGATAGCCCTTCAGCGCTCGCCACGCCGCGCGGCTCGCTTCCGGGTCGACGACGACCTTGTGGTGGCGCAGCCCGGCGAGGGCGCCGGTGAGCCGCCGTTCGATCGTCGACGGCGCCGCCGGGGCGGCCCGCTCGGGCACTTCGGGCACGGCGCGTTCGTCCGGCCGCAGGGTCCGGCCGCGTTCGAGCCACACGACGAACCCGGTGAGCGCGCCGATCGACGCCGACAGCGGCGGGATCCCGGCCTCGGCGGTGTAGTCCTGCCAGACCTGCCAGTCCTGGGCGTAGGCCTTGAGCGTGTTGGGCGGCCGCTGCTCGTCGACGTGCCGCGCGGCGGCCTCGTCGAGCAGGGCGAGCCGGTCCTGCGGGCTCAGGGCGGCGGCGGTCACCGGTTCCAGCTCGGGCACGCGCCGAGGTTACGGGATGTCGATCTCCGCGGGCAGGAACCGGTCCAGGGCGTCGGCCACCTCGTCCGGGCGTTCCAGGGTCTGCAGGTGCGGGGCCCCGGCGACGACCTCGAACTTCGCGCCACCGCCGATCCGGCCGGCGATGGCGGCCATGCCCTCGACCGGGATCGACGCGTCCGCGTCCCCGGCGAGCGCCAGCACCGGCGCCGGGAAGTCCCGCAGCCGTTCGTAGACGTCGAGCCCGCCGTAGCCGCGCCAGATCGAAGCCCAGATCGCCGGATCGAACGAGGCGACGCACTCGCGGGCGTAGCGCACGCCCTCGGTGTCCGCTTCGAGGGCTTCCGGGGTGAACCAGCGGTCCAGCGTGGGCGCGACGAGCGCGGTCATGCCGTCGGTTTCGGCGAGCCGCGCGCGCTGCTCGAAGGCCTCGGGCACCGGCCGGTCCGGCGCCGCCATCAGCGTCAGCGAGGCGAAGCGCTGTGGCGCGGCGACGGCGGCGGTCTGCGCGATCGCCCCGCCCAGCGACAGCCCGGCGACGTGGGCGGTGTCCAGCTCGAGCGCGTCCAGCACGGCCACGAGGTCGGCGCCGGCGGCCGCCATGGTGAACGGCAGCGGCGCTCCGGCGGCGCTGCCGTGCCCGCGCACGTCGTAGGCGAACACGCGGCGCCCCCGGGCGAGGCGGTCGAGCACCGGGTCCCACATCCGGCGGTCGACGCCGAGGGAGTGGACGAGCAGCACGGCGGGCCCGCGGGTGCCGCGGGCGGTGACGGTGGTTTCGTGGTCGGACGCGCGGAGCCTCATGTCTTGATCCTTCCAGCGGCGTCCACGCAAAATTCGTCCGCGGAGGTTGTCGATCCGGCCGGGCGGCGTTCGTATGGGCGGTGACGGCAGCGAAAGGAGCCGACGTGAAGCAGTACCTGCTCAGCATCTACCAGCCCGACGGGCCGACCCCGCCACCGGACGTCCTCGACGGCGTGGTCAAGAAGCTCGACGCGCTCAACGCCGACCTCAAGGCGGCCGGGGCCTGGGTGTTCGCCGGCGGGCTGCACCCACCGTCGACCGCGACCGTGCTGCGCGCGGACAACGGCGACACCGTCGTCACCGACGGCCCGTTCACCGAGGGCAAGGAACACCTCGGCGGGTTCACGATCATCACCGCGCCCGACCTCGACGCGGCGCTCGCCTGGGGCAGCCGGCTCGCCGACGCCGTCGCGCCGCTGCCGGTCGAGGTGCGGCCGTTCGCCGGATGACCGTCGAGGAGGTCTTCGCCGCGGAGTACGGCCGCGCCGTATCGGTGCTGGTGCGCGTGTTCGACAACATCGACATCGCCGAGGAGGCCGTGCAGGACGCCTTCACCGAGGCGGTCCGGCGGTGGCCGGAAACCGGGATCCCGCCCAGCCCGGCGGGCTGGATCATCACCACCGCCCGCAACCGCGCGATCGACCGGCTGCGCCGCGAGGCGGCCGGCGCGGACAAACACGCCCAAGCGGCGTTGCTGCACGCCGAACGAGAGCCAGTGGAGGAGGGCGCCGTGCCCGACGAGCGGCTCCGGCTGATCTTCACCTGCTGCCACCCCGCACTCGCCCGCCCCACCCAGGTCGCGCTGACCCTGCGGCTGCTCGGCGGGCTGACCACCGCGGAGATCGCCGGCGCGTTCCTGGTCGCCGAGCCCACGATGGCCCAGCGGATCGTCCGGGCGAAGAACAAGATCCGCGACGCGGGCATCCCGTACCGCGTCCCGCAGGACGCCGACCTGCCCGCGCGGCTGTCGGCGGTGCTCGCCGTGCTGTACCTGATCTTCAACGAGGGCTACACGGCCAGCGCGGGGGAGGATCTGGTCCGCGACGACCTGTGCCGCGAGGCGATCCGCCTCACCCGCGTCCTGGCCGGCCTGATGCCCGACGAGCCGGAGGTGCAGGGCCTGCTCGCGCTGATGCTGCTGATCGACGCCCGCCGCGCGACCCGCACGACCGCGTCCGGCGAGGTGGTGCTGCTGGCCGAGCAGGACCGGTCCCGCTGGGACGCGGACTTGATCGCCGAAGGGCAGGGAATCGTCCGGCGGTGCCTGCGCCGCGGCCGGCCGGGTCCGTACCAGATCCAGGCGGCGATCCAAGCGGTGCACAGCGACGCGCCGACGGACTGGTCGCAGGTCAAGGCGTTGTACGACCAGCTGCTGGCGGTCACGCCGACGCCGGTGGTGGCGTTGAACCGGGCGGTGGCCGTCGCCGAGGTCGACGGTCCTGCCGTCGCGTTGGCACTGGTGGACGAGCTGGAACTGGCGCGGTTCCCGTTGTTCCACGCGATCCGGGCGGACCTGCTGGCCCGGCTGGACCGGAATGGGGAAGCGGTGGCGGCTTACACGGCGGCCATCGATCTCACGCACAACTCGGCCGAGCGGGCTCTGCTGGAACGGAAGCGCGCGTCAACGCTCGGTTGACGATCGGAGGGGTCCCAGTTTTTCGCGGCCCCGATTCTCCCCTCTTGAACCCCAAGGTCCTCCTGCCTGGTTCTGGGTTCGGATATGTGACCTTATCCAAACTCAGCCAGCTTGGACATTCTCTTCTAATTTTGAACAGATGCTTCTAGTTTTCATTAGAAGCTTTGATAGGCTCTCGATCATGACAGAAGATGCTGGTCAGCCGCGGATATGCGAGTACCGACGCTGCGGAGCGCCGCTGCCGCCGGCCGTGGGCCGGGGGAGCCGGGCGCGGTTCTGCCAGGACGGGAAGACCTGGGGACGGCGGAACCTGTCCTGCCGGGACGCCGAGGCCGTCCTGTCGGACGCCGAATCGCTGCGGGAGAGCGACACCGAGCTGGACGACACCGCCGTCACCGCGCTCGCCGGGCAGGTCGACCGCGTGCTCGAACCCGCGCGCGGCCTCGTCGAGACGCTCACGACCCTGCGCCACCAGCTGGACGCCACCACCGCGACCGCCCTCGCCGAACGGGACGCCGCCTTGGCCGAGGCCGACGAGCACCGCCTCCGGCGCGGGCTGGCCGAAGCCGATGCCGCCCAAGCCCGCGAGACCGCCCAGGAAGCCTCCGCCGCCGCGGCGACCGCCGAGAAGGAGAAGGCGGCGGCGATCCGGGAGCGGGACGCGGCCCGCGGCGCCCAGCGAGAGGCCCTCCACGAGCGGCAGCGCGCCGAAGGGCAGCTGGCCGCCGTCCGCGACGAGCTGGCCCGGGTCGCCGAACGAGCCGATGCCGCTGCCGCCCTCGCCGGCGAGCGCGCCGGGACGATCGCGACGCTGACCGCCGAACTCGCGGCCGTCCGGGTGGCCCTCGACGAGGAACGCGGCCGCAGCCAGGCCGCGGAGAGCCGCGCCGAGACGACGGCGCTGCGGCTCGAGGCGGCCGAATCGCGGGCCGATGCCGCCACCGCGCGGCTCGACGCCGCCCACGAGGAGCTGACCAAGGCAGCTACTGCCCACCAAGCCGCCCAGGACCAGGCGCGGACGGAGGCCGACCGCCTGCGGGCCCGGTTCGACGAGCGCCTGGCCGAGCTACAGGCGACGCACGAGCAGACCGTCCGGTCGATGCACGAGACCGCCACGAACCTCGGCGCCGAACTGCGGGACTGCGCCGGCCGCGCCGATGCCGCGGAACGGGCGCTGACCAGGGTGTTGACGGTCCTGCGCGAGACGCCGGGACTGGACCTGCCGGAAGAGGTCGCGGCAATGCTTAAGTAGTTACTTGACTATCGAGCTCGACGGTCATAACTTAAGTACATGCTTGACCATGAGCTGGATCTGGTGTTCCGCGCCCTGGGTGACCGGACGCGGCGGGCGCTGGTGGAGCGGCTCGTGCGCGGGCCGGCGTCGGTCAGCGAGCTCGCCGAGCCGTTGACCATGTCGCTCGCCGCCGTGGTGCAGCACCTGCAGGTGCTCGAATCCGCCGGGATCGTGCGGTCGGAGAAGGTCGGCCGGGTCCGCACCTGCCGGATCGAGCCGGCCGTGCTGCGCGACGGCGAGCACTGGCTGGGCCGTCAGCGCACGACGTGGGAGAGCAGGCTCGACCGGCTCGGCGACTTCCTCGCCGAGCCGCCCGGTACCTCGGAAGGGAGCACGACATGACCGTCACGCACGCCACCTTCACGCTGGAACGCACCTACCCCGTCCCGCCGTCGCGCGTGTTCGCCGCGTGGGCGGATCCGGCCGCGAAGGGCCGCTGGTTCGTCCCCGAGGGATCGCACGAGCTGGACTTCCGGGTCGGCGGCCGGGAGACCGTCGAGGCCGCGGGCCCGGACGGCACGCCGCTGTCGGTCGTCTCGACCTACCACGACATCGTGCCCGACCAGCGCATCGTCTACGCCACGACGCTCGCCGGCGGCAAGACGCTGGCCACGGTCTCGATCACCACCGTCGAGCTGGCGGCCGACGGCGAGGGCACCCGGCTGGTCCTGACCGAGCAGGGCACGTTCCTCGACGGCGCCGAAGAGCCGGCGTGGCGCGAGCAGGGCACGGGCGACTGGCTCGACCGGCTCGGCGAGGCCCTCCGATGACCGCGGCGCTCACCGCCCTCGTCGAATCCCGGGTCGCGGCCGTGGCGGCGAAGGACGTGGAGACGCTGGTGGCCCAGTACGCCGAGGACGTGACGCTGTTCGACGCGCTCGGCCCGCTTCGCGACACCGGCCAGGACGTCGAACGGAACCGGCTGCGGGAGTGGTTCGGCGCCTACCGAACGTCGATCGACCTGCGGATCCGGGATCTCGAAGTGGTCGCCGACGGGGATGCCGGGTTCGCGCACTACGTGTTCCAGGTGCGCGGCACGATGACCGACGGCACCGACGTGGACATGGCGGTGCGCGCCACCCTCGGGTTCCGCCGCGGCGAGGCGGGCTGGAAGATCGTGCACGAGCACAGTTCGGTGCCGCTCACGCCGTCCGGTACCGCTGCGGGCTGACGCCGAACTCGCGTTTGAAGGCCGCGCTCAACGCGAACGCGCTGCCGTAGCCGACCTGGCGGGCGACCGCGGCGATCGTCGCTTCCGGGTGCTGGCGCAGGAGGTCCGCGGCGAGGGCCAGCCGCCAGCCGGTGAGGTAGGCCATCGGTGTCTCGCCGACGGTCGTGGCGAAGCGGCGGGCCAGCGCGGCCCGGGAGACGCCGGTGTTCGCGGCGAGCTTCGCGACCGTCCACGGCTCGGCGGGCTGGTGCTGCAGCAGCCGCAGGGCCTGCCCGACGACCGGGTCGCGGTGGGCGCGGTACCAGGCGGGTGCGGGGGTGCCGGGCCGGTCGAACCACGCGCGCAGCGCCGCGATCAGCAGCACGTCGAGCAGCCGGTCGAGGACGGCTTCCTGCCCCGGCACGTCCCGGCCGATTTCGCCGGCCAGCAACGCGACCAGCGGTGTCGGCCAGTCCGCGGCCCGCAGCACGATCAACGCGGGCAGCGCGGCCAGCAGCTTCTTGCTGATCTCCCCCGCCATGCCGTAGGTGCCGGTGAGCAGCACGACCGGGCCGCCGGTGCCCCAGGTGCGGACGCCGAGGTCGGCGTAGTCGGTCAGGTGGGCGCCGTCGGGGGTGCGGCACTCCTGGCCGGGCAGGATCAGCGCCTGCGGCGGGGTCGAGGGGTGGTCGGCGACCAGGTACGGGTCCGGGCCGCGGGCGATGGCGACGTCGCCTTCGCCCAGCAGGACGGCCTCGCCGGTGTCCGGGACGATCCACGCCTCGCCGCGCACCACCGGCACCACGGTCAGCGGCGCCCGGTCCTCGATGCGCAGCGACCACGGCGGGGTCAGCACCGAGCGCAGCAGGAACGCGCCGTGGGCGCGGGGGCCGTCGAGGAGCGCGGCGAGCGGGTCCATGGCTGCAGTGTAGACGCTGGAACATGCTTTCTAGCCTGTGAACTATGGAGAGTCTCACTGCGACGGGGTTGACTCGAGGGCATGACTACGAGGAGGGAGCGCCGGATGTCCACTGTGGTGCTGGTGGCCGCGCTGGTCGCGGCCGGGTTGGTCGCCGGGTTGTTCTATGCCTACGCGTGTTCGGTGATGCCGGGGATCGGGCGCGGGGACGACAGGACGTTCGTGGAGGCGATGCGCGGGATCAACGCCGCGATCGTCAACCCGGTCTTCCTGCTGACGTTCCTGGGGGCCCCGCTGCTGGCTGGGGTGGCGATCTTCCTGAACCCGGGGCCGCGGCCGTGGGTGATCGCCGGGTTCGCGTGCCTGGTGGCGATGCTGGTGATCACGGGGGTGGTGAACATCCCGCTGAACAACGCGCTGGAGTCCGGCGGTGACGACTACGCGGCGGTGCGGGCGGGCTTCGAGGCCGGGTGGGTGCGGTGGAACGTGCTGCGGGCGGTGGTGAGCACGGCCGGTTTCGGCTGCCTGGTCGCGGCCGTGCTCACCGACCGCTGATCAGTCCGCGAGGCGGAAGAGCAGGTCGGTGACCCACTGGGCGGGGTCGGGCACTTCGAGGGGGTTGGTGCGCAGCACTTCCAGCCGCCCGCCCCACTCTTCGCCGTCGGGGCCTTCGGTGACGTCCCACGTGACGCCCTCGGCGGCGCCCCAGGCCAGGACCGCTTCGGTCGCGGCGGCCAGGCCGTCGGGGGCGCCGACGTAGGTGTCGAGCACGTACTTGCCGGCCGGGACGTCGCCGCGGAACGCCGGTTCGTCCGGGGTGAAGCCGCCCTCGATCGGGACGCCGGCTTCGACGGTGAACCGCATGCCGGGGTGCAGGACCCGGTAGCGGAAGAACGGCGCCCCGGCGGGGACGATCCCGTGCCCGGCGAGGGTGCCGATGAGCGGGGGCAGCCGGTCGGCGATGCGCGGGAACTCCTCGAGGCCGAGGGTGGCGCGCTCGGCGACGTAGGGCTGGGCCGACCGGTCCACAATGGACGGCATCAGGGCTCCTCCGGGACGAAGACGGGACGGACCTCGATACTGCCGTAGGTCGCGGCGGGGTGCTTGGCCGCGATCTCCAGGGCTTCGTCGAGGTCGTCGCAGTCGAGGACGACGTAGCCGCCGATCTGTTCCTTGGCTTCGGTGAAGGGCCCGTCGGTGAGCAGCACTTCCCCGTCGCGGACGCGGATCGTGGTGGCTTCCGACGGCGGGCGCAGGCCGCCGCCGCCGTGGATCTTGCCGCGGCGGGCGAGGTCCTCACCCCAGCCGTCGCAGCCGTCGTACTGGTGTTCTTCGGCGGTTTCGTCGCCGGCGATCAGGAGCAGGTACCGCATTCAGCGTCCTTCCAGTACGTCGCGCAGGCGCGCGGCGAAGGCGTCGGGTTCGGCCGCGAAGCCGCCGTGGTCGCCGGGGAACAGTTCCGGCTTCAGGGCGAGGTCGGCGGCCAGCCCGAGGCCGGCTTCGTGGGCGAGCTGCCCGCCGGACTCCGCGCCGACGGCGACGACGAGCCGCGCGGACGTGGCCCGCAGCGCGTCGAGGTCGGGGTCGTAGGCGCCGGTGGCGGGCATCAGCCGGCCGAAGAAGTAGGCGAAGTTGCCTTCGGCGTGCGGGTCCAGCGGCGGTGCGGGGTCGATGCCCAGGAGTGCCATGAACGCGGCGAAGGCCGTCGCGAGGCCGTGGTCGCGGTAGAGGGCGGGGATGTCGGGGCCGTCCGCGGCGGGTGCGTAGCGGGTGACCGGCGGTTCGTGCAGGACGACCGTGCGGACGTCGCCGGGGTGGCGGATGACGTGGTCGAGCATCGTGATGGCGCCGCCGCTGCTGGCGAACACGTCCGCGGGTCCCACCTCGGTGAGCAGGCGGTGCACGTCGTCGGCGTGTTCGCCGATCGTGTCGCCGTCGGATTCGCCGTCGAGGGGGCTGCGTCCGAGACCGCGGGGGTCGAACGTGACGACGGTGTGGTCCTCGGCCAGCACCGGCCGGATGGCGGTGAAGACGGCGGCGTCGGCGGGGCCGCCGGGGACCAGCAGCAGGGCGGGGCCGCGGCCGGTGACGTCGTAGGTGAGCGTGGCGCCGGGGACGGCGAGGGTGGTCATGGGCGTTCCTCCGGTTTTCGTGGTTCGCCCGACCGACGAACGGGCTCGCCCGGGACCGACACCACCTCCGAGATTCTTCGTGTGAGGTAGTCGCGCTCGGCGTCGGTCGGTGCGAGGTCGCGTGCGGCGGCGTACCACTCGGCGGCTTCGGCGGACCGGCCGAGGCGGCGGAGGAAGTCGGCGCGGGTGGCGGGCAGCAGGTGGTAGCCGGGCAGGTCCAGCTCGTCGAGCAGGGTGAGACCGGCGAGCGGGCCGTCGGCCATGCCGACCGCGACGGCCCGGTTGAGCTCGACGACGGCGCTGGGGACGTACTTGCGCAGCTCGCCGTAGAGGCCGGCGATCTGGGCCCAGTCGGTGTCGGCGGGCCGGGCGGCGGTGGCGTGGCAGGCGGCGATGGCGGCCTGGATCTGGTACGGCCCGGGCCGGCGGCGCCGCAGCGCGGTTTCCAGCAGCCGGGTCCCTTCGGCGATTTCGGCCGCGTCCCAGCGGGTGCGGTCCTGTTCTTCGAGCGGGACGAGTTCGCCGTCGGGGCCGGTTCGGGTGGTGCGGCGGGCGTGCTGCAGCAGCATCAGCGCGAGCAGGCCGAGGACCTCGGGTTCGTCGGGCATGAGCCGGGCCAGGACGCGGGCGAGGCGGACGGCTTCGGCGGCGAGGTCGGGCCGCAGGAGGGCGGGTCCGGCGCTGGCGGAGTAGCCCTCGTTGAACGTCAGGTACAGCACGCCGAGGACGGCGTTGGTGCGTTCGGGCAGCAGGTGCGCGGGCGGGACGCGGTAGGGGATCCCGGCGCCCTTGATCTTGCGCTTCACCCGCACGAGCCGCTGGGACATGGTGGCTTCCGGGACGAGGAACGCCCGCGCGATCTCGGCGGTGGACAGGCCGGCCAGCGTGCGCAGGGCGAGGGCGACCTGGGCTTCGGTGGCCAGCGCGGGGTGGCAGCAGGTGAAGATCAGCCGGAGCCGGTCGTCGGTGACGCCGGAGTCGTCGGTGTCCGGGGAGTCGGGGACGTGCATCAGCGCGGCCTCCCGCAGCTTGGCGGCGCCGGCGGTGTCGCGGCGGAGCCGGTCGGTGGCGCGGTTGCGGGCGGCGGTGGTCAGCCAGGCGCCGGGCCGGTCCGGGACGCCGTCGCGGGGCCAGGTGCGCAGGGCGAGGGCGAACGCGTCCTGCGCGCACTCCTCGGCGAGGTCCCAGTCACCGGTGATCCGGATGAGCGTGGCCACGACCTGGCCCCACTCCTCGCGGAACGCCTCCGCGACCGCGGTCTCGACGTCCACCGTGCCTCCTTCGCGCCGGGTCACCCACCCGACGAACGACCGGGGCCGGAACCGACAGCCGCGGCGTGGCAGGCGCCGAACCCTTCGGCTCGGGCGACGATCCGGCCGGCTTCGACGCGGACGGCGGTTTCGGTGGCGTCGCTGACCGCGGTGACGCCGGCGGCCGCGGCGAGTTCGCCGGCCGGGTCGCAGACCAGCCGCAGCCGGGGCCGGGCCGGGGGCGGGACGGCCTGGTCGAGGCAGCCGCGCAGGTCGGCGACGGCGAGCCGGGCCAGGGGTGTGAGTTCGCCGGGGTCGCTGGTGACGAGCACGGTGGTGACGTCGGCGCCGGTGCGCACGGCTTCTTCGAAGGCGGACGCGCGGTGCAGCCCGAGGACGGTGACGACGCCGTCGCCGGGCCGGAAGGTCTCGCCGGTCAGCAGGTCGGTCGCCGCGGGTGGGGTCCAGGGCTCGTCGGCGGGCCGGGCCCGGGTGGTGATGGGCGGGGTGGCCGGCCAGTCGTCGTCGAGGTCCAGGTCGAGCAGGGCGGTGCAGGCGGTGACGATGTGGAACGGTTCGCCGAAGCCGGGTGCGGCCGCGGCGAGCTGGCTCGCGCCGTGCAGCGTCGTCAGCGCGGCTTCGGCGACGCGCACGAGGCGCCGGTCCGGGCGCAGCCGTTCCAGTGCGAGCCCGAGCAGGATCGCGTCGACCCGCATGAGCTGCGCGAACGGCCGGCGGGTGTGCTCGTCGGCGAGGATTTCGGGCAGCAGGTCGCGGCCGAGGCGGGCTTCGCCGCTGTCGGTGTCGGTGGCCAGGGGCAGGCGGGCGACCCAGGCGCGGGCGAACGCGGCCAGCGCGCCGGCGGCGGTGGGGTCGGCCGGCGGGGTGGCGGCCCGGGGGGCGCGTTCGGCGAGGTCGGCCAGGACGGCGAAGTACAGGGCCCGTTTGCCGGGGAAGTTGGAGTAGACCGCGCCGCGGGTGAGCTCGGCGCGTTCGGCGATGACGTCGATCTTGGCGTCGCGGAAGCCGCGCCGGGCGAACTCGTCGCGGGCGGCGGCGAGCACCTTCGCGCGGTTGCGTTCCTGGGTTTCCGCTCTGCTGAGCCTGACCATCGTCCTCCTTGCCGCGGCGTCGCGAGCCAAGATACCGTGACCACTGAAATGATAAGAACATCTGATATCAACATCTGGAGTGGTGGATGACCCCCGAGATCGACCTGACCGACGTCACGGTCCTGACTGACCCGTTCACCGCTTACGACCAGGCCCGTGAGGCGAGTGCGCTGGCCAAGCTCGTCATCCCCGGGTTCGGCCCGTTCTGGGCCCTGACCCGCTACCGCGAGGCGCGGGCGATGCTCGCCGACCCGCGGTTCGAGGTCCGGTCCGAGAGCTTCCTGCGTCCACCGGGCATCCCCGAGCACTGCCTGGAGTACATGCGGACCATGGCGGAGCAGGACGGCCCCCAGCACCTGCGGCTGCGGCGGCTGGTCGCGCCGGCGTTCACGCCGAAGCGCGCGGCGCAGCTGCGGCCGCGACTGGCGGCACTCACCGACCGGCTGCTCGACGAGCTGCCCGGCCACGCCGAGGACGGCGTGGTGGACCTCGTGCCGCACTTCGCCCGGCCGTTGCCGATGGACGTCATCTGCGAGCTGGCCGGTATCGCCGAGGCCGACCGGCCGCGCTGGCGCGAGTACGGCGCCGCGGTCGCCGGCGGCATGGGCCCGGACTTCGCGGCCGCGATCCCGGCGATCATCGAGGGCGCGAAGGAGGCGGTGGCGCGCAGCCGGGCCGAACCGGGTGACGACCTCATCGGCGACCTCGTCCACGCCCAGGACGGCGACCGGCTCACCGACACCGAGCTGGTCACGCTCGTCTGGCACCTGGTGCTGGCCGGGCAGACGCCGGTGAACCTGATCGCCAACGCCGTCGAAGCGCTGCTGCGCCACCCCGAGCAGCTGGAGCTGCTGCGCGCGGACCCCGGGTTGTGGCCGGGTGCGGTCGAGGAGCTGATGCGCTTCTGCAGCCCGCAGCTGCTGACCACGCCGCGGTTCGCCCGCGAAGACGTCGAGATCGACGGGCAGCTGATCCGTGCGGGCGAGCGGGTGACCGCGGCGATGGTGGCCGCCGACCGCGACCCGCGCGTGTTCGGCGACGCGGACCGCCTCGACGTCACGCGCACCGGGCCCGCGCAGCTCGGGTTCTCCCACGGCCCGCACTTCTGCCTGGGCGCGTCGATCGCGCGGGTGGAGACGGAAGTGGCGCTTTCGGCGCTGTTCGGGCGGTTCCCGGACCTGGCGCTGGCCGGCGACGTCCCGCGCGCTCCCGACGGCGGGACGTGGCGGCCGGCGAAGCTACCGCTGACGCTCTGACACCAGTACCTCGATGCCGTCGAGGACGCGGGCGAGGCCGAAGCGGAAGGTGTAGGCCGGGTCTTCGGCGGCGTTGTGGGCTTCGCCCGCGGCCTGGCCGACGCGGGAGGCCAGGGGGTAGTGCTCGGCCGCGGCGGCCGGGATGCCGGCGAGCACCGGCGCGGCGCGTTCCCACCACTGCGCGTCGGTCAGGCCGCTGGTGCGGACCAGGCGGGCGGCGTCGAGCGAGCTGCGCGCGGTGGTCCGCACCAGCCCGGTGACGAGGCCGACGGCGGCGTCCATCTCGACGTCGTCCAGTCCGATGCCCTCGACCGCGCGCAGTTCGTGCTCGTACTTGGCGAAGCTGTGCGGGCCCAGCGCCGAGCGGCTGGTGGTGACCTGCAGCAGCCAGGGGTGGCGGTGGAACAGTGCCCACTGGTCTTCGGCGATCGCGGTCAGCGCGTCGCGCCAGCTCAGGCGCGGGTCGGGGACGGGCAGTTCGCCGTGGGCGTGGTCGATCATCAGGTCCAGCAGCTCGGCCCGGCCCGGCACGTAGGTGTAGAGGGACATGGGGGAGACGCCGAGCTGTTCGGCGACGCGGCGGATGGTGACGGCGTCGATGGTGTCCGCGTCGGCCAGCGCGATGGCCGCGCGGACGACGTCGGCCGTGGTCAGCTTCGGTTTCGGGCCGCGCCGCGGGGGCGCGGAGACGCCCCAGAGCAGCTCGATCGCCCGTCGCGGGTCGCCGTCGCCGTTGTCCTCGGTGCTCACGCCGCTCATTCTGCCCACCGGATTCTCGTACGCCGTACAGAGTTGTGCTACGCTTTTCTTCGTACACAGTACAGAGTTAAGGGGCTTGATGACTCCGCAGATCCACGCCGAGGGACTTCGCAAGCGCTACGGCGACGCGTACGCCCTCGATGGGTTCGATCTCTCCGTCCCGGCCGGCTCGCTGCACGGCCTGCTGGGACCCAACGGCGCGGGCAAGACCACGGCCGTGCGCGTGCTGTCCACGCTGCTGCGCCACGACGCGGGTACCGCGCGCGTGGCCGGCTTCGACGTCGCCGCCGAACCGGCGAAAGTGCGGTCGGCGATCGGGCTGGTCGGCCAGCAGGCCGCGGTCGACGAGATCCTGTCCGGGCGGCAGAACCTGGTGCTCTTCGGCCGGCTGCACCACCTGGGCCGGCGCGAGGCCGCGCGCCGCGCCGACGACCTGCTCGAGCGCTTCGGCCTGGCCGGCACCGGCTCGAAGCCGGTCTCGGCCTACTCCGGCGGGATGCGGCGACGGCTGGACCTGGCCGCGTCGCTGCTGGCCGCCCCGCGGGTGCTGTTCCTCGACGAGCCGACGACCGGCCTCGATCCGCGCAGCCGCACCGAGGTCTGGCGGGCCGTGCGGTCGCTGGTCGCCGACGGCACCACCGTCCTGCTCACCACGCAGTACCTGGAGGAGGCCGACCGGCTGGCCGACCGCATCTCACTGGTCGAACACGGCCGCGTATTCGCCGAAGGCACTCCGGCCGAGCTGAAGGGTTCGCTCGGGGCGACGCGGATCGAGCTGGCGCTGACCGATCCGGACGCCGTGGCCGCCGCGACGGCGGTGCTGGCCCGGGTCACCGGCGCCGAGCCGGTCACCGAGGAGCTGCGGGTGAGCGCCCCGGCCGAGCCGTCGATGCTGACCGACCTCGTGCGCGAGCTGGCCGCGACCGAACTGGCCGTCGCCGACGTGGCGCTGCGGCACCCGACGCTGGACGAAGTGTTCCTGGAGCTGACCGGAAAGGCGGCGCGATGAGGTGGGCTCTCGCAGACGGCTGGACGCTGACCGGGCGCTACCTCGCGCAGCTGGCCCGGCGCCCGGCGCGGCTGGCGACGGTGGTGGCGTTCCCGATCCTGATGGTGCTGATCTTCGCCTACCTGCTCGGCGGTGGGATGACCGTGCCCGGCGGTGGCTCCTACCGCGAGTTCCTGATGCCGGGGATGTTCGCGATGACCATGGCCTTCGGACTGTCGGGCACGATGGTCGCGGTGCTCGACGACGCCGGCAAGGGCGTCACCGACCGGTTCCGGTCGCTGCCGATGGCGCCGTCGGCGGTGCTCACCGGGCGGGTCGCGGCGGACCTGGTGAACGCCGTGCTCGCCCTGGCGGTGCTGCTGGGGTGCGGGTTCGCCGTCGGCTGGCGCCCGCACGGCAGCCTCGCCGAGACGCTCGCGGCCCTGGGGCTGCTGCTCCTACTGCGCACCGCGCTGGTGTGGGCCGGGATCTACCTGGGGCTGCTGACCACGGACCCGTCGATGGTGACGCTCGCGCAGACGCTGGAGTTCCCGTTCGGGTTCCTCTCCAGCGCGTTCGTCGCGACCGCGACGATGCCGGCGTGGCTGGGAACCGTGGCCGAGTGGAACCCGTTGTCCTCGACGGTGACCGCGGCGCGGGTGCTGTTCGGCAACCCCGGCGCGGCCGGGACGTCCTGGGTGAGCGCGCACCCGGTGCTGATGGCGGTGGTCTGGCCGCTGGTGCTGCTCGCGGTGTTCGTGCCGCTGTCGGTCCGTCGATACGGGAGGCTGGGAAACTGAACGCCGATTTCGAACCGGGCGAACCACCGCGCGCGGGACGGCTGGTGCTCGACGGGCGCCGGGTGTCCCTTGTGGACGGTCTGCCGGAGCTGCTGACCGCCACCGGCCCGGCCGCGGAGTTCTGGGCGACGGCGGCGAAAGCGGCACTGCGGCTGGTCGCCGCCGGCCGGCTGCTGCCGGGGGTCACCGACGCCGGGCACGACGCCTGGCGCGTCGGCCCCCTGGAGCCGGGGGAAGCGGCGTGGCTGCGGGACCTGGCGGCGGCGATGCCGGTGGACGAACGCGCACCGGGCCCGCTGCTGCGGGCGTTCCTCGACGCCGTCGCCGACACCCTGCCCCGCACACCGGCCGCCGCGAAGGCGGCCGGGACGCGGTTGTTCGCCGCGGTGGCCCCGCAGCGGGCGGAGCCGCTGCGGGACTGGGCCGACGAGCTGGCGGCCGGGCTCGACTCGGGGATCCGGGTGTCGCTGCGCGTCGAGGCGCCGGACGGGTTCGACACCGGCCGCTTCCACGCCGTGGTGCAGGTGCACAGCCTGGCCGAGCCGGGCGAGGTCGCCGACGCGGCACAGCTGTGGGAGACCGGCCGGTTCGGGCCGCGGGCGCGCATCGACGTCGTGCTGGCGCTGCGGCGGGGCGCGCAGGTGTGGCCGGCGTTGAGCCCGTTGCTCACCTCGGCCGTGCCCGACGAGCTGGCGCTGGCCGGGGACGAGGTGACCGAGCTGGTCGCGACCGCGGCCCCGCGGCTGGCGGCGGCCGGCATCGACGTGCACTGGCCGGCGGAGCTGACGGCGTCGCTGACCGCGCGGGCGGTGGTGCACGCCGGGGACGCGCCGGGCGACCTGCCGTCGTTCTTCGGCGGCGGCCGGGCCCTGGCCTTCGACTGGCAGCTCGCGCTGGGTGGGCAGGTGCTGACGGAGGCGGAGCTGGACGCGCTCGCCGAGGCCCGCCGCCCGGTCGTGCGGCTGCGCGACCGCTGGGTGCTGGTCGATCCCGCGTTGGCGGCGAAGGCGCGGGACCGGTCGCTCAAGCCGTTGACGCCGGTCGACGCGCTGGGTGCGGTGCTGACCGGGACCACCGAGGTCGACGGCGAACACGTCGACGTCGTCACCGAGGGCTGGCTGGCGCGGCTGCGGGAGCGGCTGTCGGCGCCGCCGGAGCCCCAGGCGCCCCCGGCCGGGCTGGCGGCGACGCTGCGGGACTACCAGCTGCGCGGGCTGCAGTGGCTGGCCACGGTCACGGGCCTGGGGCTCGGTGGGTGCCTGGCCGACGACATGGGGCTGGGCAAGACGGTCACGCTGATCGCGCTGCACCTGCACCGGGCGTCGGGGGCGACGCTGGTGGTGTGCCCGGCGTCGCTGCTGGGCAACTGGGAACGCGAGATCCGCCGGTTCGCCCCGGGGGTGCCGGTGCGGCGCTTCCACGGCACCGCCCGCTCGCTCGAGGACGTCGAGGGGTTCGTGCTGACCACCTACGGCACGCTGCGGGCCGATCCAGCGCCGCTGGCCGGGATCCGGTGGGGGCTGCTGGTGGCCGACGAGGCCCAGCACGTGAAGAACCACCGGTCGGGGACGGCGAAGGCGCTGCGGCTGGTGCCCGCGGCCGCGCGGGTGGCGTTGACCGGCACGCCGGTGGAGAACACGCTCTCGGAGCTGTGGGCGATCCTCGACTGGTCCGCGCCGGGCCTGCTGGGGTCGTTGCCGGAGTTCCGGGCGCGCTGGGCGAAACCGATCGAGGCCGGGGACGCGGTCGCAGCCGACCGGCTGGCGCGGTTGCTGCGGCCGTTCCTGTTGCGGCGCCGCAAGTCCGATCCGGGGATCGCGCCGGAGCTGCCGGCCAAGACCGAGACCGACCATCCGGTGGCGCTGAGCCCGGAGCAGGTGGCGCTGTACGAGGCCGTGGTGCGGGAGATGATGGCCGACATCGCCGCGAGCGACGGGATGGCCCGGCGCGGCCGGATCGTCAAGCTGCTGACCGCGCTCAAGCAGATCTGCAACCACCCCGCGCAGTACCTCAAGGAGCCCGGTGGCCGGTCGGGCAAGCTCGACCTGCTCGACGAGCTGCTCGACACGATCCTCGCCGAGGGCGGCGCGGTGCTGGTGTTCACCCAGTACGTCGCCATGGCCCGGCTGCTCGAGCAGCACCTCACCGCGCGTGGGATCGGGACGCAGCTGCTGCACGGCGGCACCCCGGTCTTCCGCCGGGAACAGCTCGTCCAGCGCTTCCAGGACGGTGAGGTGCCGGTGTTCCTGCTGTCGCTCAAGGCGGCCGGGACGGGACTGAACCTGACGCGCGCCGACCACGTCGTGCACTTCGACCGCTGGTGGAACCCGGCGGTCGAGGACCAGGCGACCGACCGGGCCTACCGGATCGGGCAGACGCGGCCGGTGCAGGTGCACCGGCTGGTGGCCGAGGGCACGGTGGAGGACCGGATCGCGGCGATGCTGCGGGAGAAGCGGGCGCTGGCCGAGGCGGTGCTGGCCGGCGGTGAGGCGGCGTTGACGGAACTGACCGACACCGAGCTCGCGGAGCTCGTCGAGCTGAGGAGCCGCGGATGAGCGAGGAGGCGGTACGGGGTTTCCCCGCGTTCGGCGCGGGCGGGCGCCTGGCCCGGACGTGGTGGGGGCGGGCGTGGGTGCGCGCGATGGAGGACACCGCGCTGGACCTGCGGCAGCTCAAGGCCGGGCGCAAGTACGCCGCGGCCGGGCTGGTCGAGCCGATCACGGTGAGCCCGGGCCGGATCGCGGCGGCGGTCGACGACGCCGACGGTGGCCCGTTCCGGACCGAGCTGCGGCTGGCGGTGCTCTCGGATGCGGACTGGACGCGGTTCCTGGACCGGGTGGCTTCGCGGGCCGGGCACCTGGCCGCGCTGCTGGACCGGGACATGCCCCACGACCTGGTGACGGCGGCCGACGATGCCGGCGTTCACCTGCTGCCGGGGATCGGGGACCTGGATCCCGAGTGCGACTGCCCGGGCTGGGAACTGCCGTGCCGGCACGCGGCGGCGTTGTCGTTCCAGGCGTCGTGGCTGCTGGACGCGGACCCGTTCGTGCTGCTGCTGATGCGTGGCAGGGGCGAACGGGAGATCCGGGAGGAGCTGGAGAGCCGCACGGCGCCGCGGGAGGAGCCGGCGGTCGGGGACCGGACGCCGGGTGTGCTGCCGGACCTGGCGGAGTTCACCCCGTCCGGTGCGCCGTCGATCCCGGCCGCGCCGGGTGTGCCCGCGGAGGTGTTCGCGCTGCTGACGGCTCATGCCGCGGCGCAGGCCCGCGCGGTGCTGGCGGGGGAGCCGTGGCCGGGGCGGCGGGCCGACGCCGTCCGGCTGGCCGCGGAGTTCCCTTCGGTGGCCGCGCGGCTGGGCGGGGGGCCGGAGTTCGAGCGGGCGGTGGCGGCCTGGACGCACGGCGGGCGGGCCGGCCTGGAGGTCCTGGATTCGGCGTGGACTCCGCCGAAGGCGGCACTGGCGGCGGCGCGGGCCGCGCTCGCCGACGAGGAGCCGGTGTTCGAGCGCAACCGGTGCACGGCCGGGGAGGTGCAGCTGCGGCTGGACCGCGCGGGCCGCTGGCACCCGTACCGCCGCGAGGGCGGTGAGTGGTGGCCGTCGGGTCCGCCGGAGTCCGATCCGGGACTGCTGATCGGCTGAGGGTTCTTCACGGGGCCGGTTCGCGTCCGGCCAGGGATTTTCGTCGGATTCCGCGGTATCCAGCGTGATCCTCGTTGTCTCCTCTCCGCGACGGCGGCCTTTTCCGCCGGGGCCCACTGGGGGTGCGGGCGCGCGGGGCCGGTCTTCCCGCGCGCCCGCCCGGTTTCCGGCGGTCTACGCGGCGGCGCGATCGGCGAGCGGCCGGCGGCGCAGGCCCGGCTGCCGCAGTGCCGGGGGCTGGTAGGTCTGGTCGAGGACGCCGATGTCGGTGCCGGGCGGGACGATCTCGTCGATGCGGTCGAGGAGGTCGTCGGAGAGGGTGACGTCCACGCCGGCCAGCAGGTCGTCGAGGTGAGCGAGTGTGCGGGCGCCCAGGAGCGCGCTCGTCACGCCGGGGTGGGTGATGGTGAACGCCATCGCCAGGTGGGTCAGGGGCAGGCCGGCTTCCGCGGCGAGGGCGGCGAACTTCCCGGCGGTGCTCACCCGGGTTTCGTCCTCGAAGTGGCGGACCAGGCCGGCGCGGCGCAGCTCGCCGGGTGGCCGGCCGGTGAGCAGTCCCTGGCCGAGCGGGCCCCAGACCAGGGTGCCCATGCCGAAGTGCTGGGTGGTGGGCAGGACTTCGCGCTCGATGCCGCGGTTGAGCAGGGAGTAGACCGGCTGCTCGGTGTGGAATCCGGTCAGGCCGCGCCGGGCGGCGGCCCACTGGGTCTCGACGATGCCGCCGGCGGAGGTTCCGGACGCGCCGATCGCGCGGACCTTCCCGCTGCGCAGCAGGTCGCTCAGCGCGGAGAGCGTTTCTTCGATGTCGGTGCCGGGGTCGGGGCGGTGCAGCTGGTAGAGGTCGATGTGGTCGGTCCGCAGGCGCCGCAGGGAGTTCTCGACGGCGGTGACGATCCAGCGCCGGGACGCGCCCTGGTGGTTGGGGTCCTGGCCGGTCGGGCGGCCGAACTTCGTGGCGAGCACGACGTCGTCGCGGCGGCCTTCCAGTGCCTTGCCCACGACCTCCTCGGAGTCGCCGTAGGCGTCGGCGGTGTCGACGAAGTTGATGCCGGCGTCGAGCGCTTTGTGCAGGACGCGGGCGGAGTCGCCCGGGTCGGCGTTGCCGATCGACGTGGCGAACATCAGGGTGCCCAGCGCGTAGGGACTGACCTGGATGCCGGTCCGGCCCAGGGTGCGGTACTGCATGGAGACTCCTCGGGAGTACGCTCGAATGAAAGCGGAAAGCTTTTCCGCAACTATACGGAAAGCCTTTCCGCTTAGCTACCCGCGAGGAGGACCGTGACCGAGAGCAGTACGCCGCGGCGTCGCCGGGCCGACGCGCAACGCAACGTCGATGCGCTGCTCGAAGCGGCGAAACGCGTGTTCGCCACCTCAGGGGTGGACGCGCCGGCGAAGGAGATCACCGACCTGGCCGGACTCGGCGTCGGCACGCTCTACCGGCACTTCCCGCAGCGCGCCGACCTGGTCGCGGCCGTGCTGCAGCGCGAGATCGACGTCCTGGCCGACGCGGGCCCGGCGATCAGCGCCGGGCACCCGCCCGGCGCGGCGCTGCGGGAGTGGCTGCGGCGCTACACCGAGCTGGTCGGCACCAAACGCGGGCTGGCCACGGCACTGCACTCGGGCGACCCGGCGTTCGACGCCCTGCCGGGCTACTTCATGGAGCGGATGGAACCGGCGCTGGCCGCCCTGCTCGACGCGGCCGCCACGGCGGGGGAGGTCCGCGCCGACGTCAGCGCGAAGGACCTCCTGCACGCCGTGGCCCTGCTCTGCCAGCCCGTGCGCGGCGAGGACCTGGAGTACAACCAGCGCATGGTCGCGATCCTCGCCGACGGGCTCAGCCCACGGGCGTGACGGCGTAGTCCTCGACCCGCATCGAGTCGTGCATCCGCACGCCGCCGGTGTTGAGCTTCGCCAGCGCCGTCGTGACCCGGCTCGGCAGTGCCGACACCAGCTGGCCGCCACGCGCCAACGCCCAGACTCCCGCCCGGGAACCGGGGATCAGGCTGCGGGCCGCGCCGACGGCGAACGCGCGGCTCTTGCGGACCAGCTCGCCCATTTCCCGTTCGTAGGCGGGGAAGGCGCGCTCGTGGTCCCCGCCCGCGGCGGCCAGCTCGCCGGCCAGGACGTACGCGCCGAGCACGGCGAGGCTGGTGCTGCCGCCGACCGCGGGGCCGGGGCAGTACCCGGCGTCCCCGACGAGCGTGACCCGCCCGCGCGACCAGCTCTCGAGCCGCAGCTGGGTGATCGAGTCGAAGTAGAACGGGCCGGGGCCGTCCAGGCCGGCGAGCCAGCCGTCGACCCGCGGGTGCATCCCGGCGTAGGCCTCGCGCAACAGCTGCTTCTGCCGCTCGACGTCGCGGTGGTGGTAGTCCAGCTGCTCGTCGCGGCGGAAGAGGAACACCGCCCGGGTCTCGTCGAGGTGGCGGGCGCGGTAGATGCCGGCGGTGCGGCCGGGGCCGAGGTGCATGACGGTCTCGCCGTCGCCGAGACCGGAGGTGCCGGGCAGGGACAGCACGGCCAGGTAGGCGCCGATGAACTCGGTCAGCCCGGCCTCCTCGCCGAAGATCAGCCGCCGGACGTTCGAGTGCAGCCCGTCGGCGCCGACGACGAGGTCGAACTTGCGCGGCGCGGCGTGCTCGAACGTGACCTCGCCGTCGGGGGAGAGGGCGGTGATCGAGTCGCCGAAGAGGTACTCGACGTCGTCGCGGCCGGCGTCGTAGTAGATCTCGCTGAGGTCGTCGCGCATGATCTCGACGTGCCGGTCGGAGGTGGCGCGGTAGATCTTCGACAGGTCCACGCGCACCGGGCGGCGCCCGCCTTCGCGGTGCAGCGTCATCCGGGTCGTGCCGGTGGCGTGGGCCTCCACGCGCTGCAGCAGGCCCATCCGTTCGGTGATGTCCATGGCGGGCCGGAACAGGTCGACGGCGTGGCCGCCGGTCTTGCGCAGCACCGGGGCGCGCTCGACGACGGTGACGTCGAAGCCGTGCCGGGTCAGCCAATAGGCGAGCACCGGGCCGGCGATGCTGGCGCCCGAGACGAGGATCCGCATGAGTACCTCCCTGACTTAACGGTAGGTAAGTTGTACCACAGCTCCTTACCTATCGTTAAGTCGGTTATGCTGGGCGCGTGCCGAAACCCTCCGACACCAAACAGCGCATCCTCGACGTCGCCCGCGAGCTGTTCACGAGCCAGGGCGTGCAGCGCACGAGCCTGCAGGACATCGCCGACCGGCTGGGCATCACCAAACCCGCGCTCTACTACCACTTCCCCTCGCGCGAGGACCTGGTGCGCAGCATCGTCACCCCGATGCTCGAAGACGGCGAAAGGTTCCTCCTCGACCAAGAGGCCCGCGGCGACGCCCAGGTGAGGGAACTGATCGAAGGGTTCTTCGACTTCAACTACCGCCACCGCGCGGACGTGATCATGCTGCTGGCCGAGATGCCGACACTGGCCGACCTCGGCCTCATCGACAAGGCCCTGGGCTGGCGCACCCGGCTCACCGCGCTGATCTGCGGCCCGTCGCCGACCCTCGAGCAGCAGGCCCGCGCCATCCTCGCCCTCGGCGGCCTGCAGGACGTCTGCATGCAGTTCCCCGACGCCCCCGTCGAGGACCTGAAAGCCGCCGCGGTC
Source organism: Amycolatopsis sp. NPDC049691 (assembly GCF_040675005.1). NCBI lineage: Bacteria > Bacillati > Actinomycetota > Actinomycetes > Pseudonocardiales > Pseudonocardiaceae > Amycolatopsis > Amycolatopsis sp. NPDC049691. The sequence goes on along the minus strand of NZ_JBFANX010000010.1, from coordinate 23,043 downwards.
GCCGGCGCGTTGGACGCCCTCGGCCGCTAACGCACCGCCGCGCGCTCGATGATCGCGGCCGTGTCCACCCCGGCCGGCAGCGTGCCGAACGCGATGCCCCAGTCGCCACCGAACCGCGTCGCGCAGAACGCGTCCGCGACCGCCGGGTGACCGTGGCGCACCAGCAACGACCCCTGCAGCACCAGCGCCATCGCCTCGACGACCCGCCGCGCCCGGTACTCGATGCCGTCGAGGTCGGTCAGCTCCTTGCGGACCCGGTCCACGGCGTCGTCCAGCCGCGCGTCCCCGCCGGCCGCCTGCTCGACCTCGGCGAAGAACGCCGCGACCGACTCCGGCTGCTTACCCATGGCGCGCAACGCATCCAGCGCCGCGACGTTGCCCGAGCCCTCCCAGATCGACGACAGCGGCGCCTCGCGGTAGAGCCGCGGCATGCCCGACTCCTCGACGTACCCGTTGCCGCCGAAGCACTCCAGCGCCTCGGCCGCGTGCATCGGCGCCCGCTTGCACACCCAGTACTTCGACACCGCCAGCCCCAGCCGCCGGAACGCCTGCTCCTGCGCGTCGTCACGCCGGTCGCCCGCCGCGGCCAGCCGCATCGCCACCGTCGTCGCCGCCTCGGACTCGACCACGAGGTCCGCGAGCACGTTCGCCATCAGCGGCTGGTCGACCAGCGCCTTGCCGAACGCGTGCCGGTGCGTCGCGTGGTGCACCGCGCGCACCGCACCCAGCCGCATCCCCGACGCGCTGCCCAGCGTGCAGTCCAGCCGCGTGTTGTTGACCATCTCGATGATCGTGCGGACCCCGCGGCCCTCCTCGCCGACCAGCCAGCCCACGGCGTTGTCGTACTCGATCTCCGACGACGCGTTCGACCGGTTGCCCAGCTTGTCCTTCAGCCGCTGCAGCCGGATCGGGTTGCGCGAGCCGTCGGGCAGGACCCGGGGGAGCAGGAAGCACGAGAGCCCGCCGGGCGCCTGGGCCAGCGTCAGGAACATGTCCGACATCGGCGCCGAGGTGAACCACTTGTGCCCGACGAGGGTGTAGCTGCCGTCGGCGCTCGGGGTCGCGGTGGTCGTGTTGGCCCGCACGTCCGAGCCGCCCTGCTTCTCCGTCATCGACATGCCCGCGATCAGGCCGCGCTTGGTGCTCGGCTCGCGCAGCCCGAAGTCGTACTCCGTCGCCGCCAGCAGCGGCTCGTACCGCGCGGCCAGCTCCGGGTTCGCCCGCAGCGCGGGGATCGCCGCGTATGTCATCGAAATCGGGCAGCTGTGCCCGGCCTCGACTTGGCCCCACACGTAGAACTTCGCCGCCCGCGCCGCGTGCGCGCCCGCGCGCGAGTCCTGCCACGGTGTGCCGTGCAGCCCGTGCGACACCGCGACGGTCATCAGGTCGTGCCAGTGCGGGTGGAACTCGACCTCGTCGATGCGGTGGCCGTAGCGGTCGTGGGTACGCAGCACCGGCTCGTTCTCGTTGACCAGCCGGCCCCACTCCTGGGCCTGCTCGCTCCCGGCGAGCCGGCCCAGCTCGTGCAGCTCCTCCGACGCCCAGCCGGCCCCGGCGCGCTCCAGCCCGGTCAGCAGCGCGGGGTCGTCGGCGACGTCGTGGCCGGCCAACGGCGGAACCTGGTTGGTGACTTCATGCGTGGCGGGCATCGGAACCTCCTAAAGCGCGGACGACGAACGTGCGGAGCTCGGCGACGTCACCGGCGTTACCGCTGGTCAACGGGCCGATCAGAACCTCGGCGGCCGCACCGACCAGCGCGGCGGCGGTGAGCCGGCCGTCCTGCGGCGGCAGCGCGCCTTCCTTGACGCCCGCCGCGACGTGCTCGGCGACGACCTCGGTGAACGCCCGCCGGAACTCCAGCCGTTCGGCATCGATCAGCGGATCGACCGGCTCGGCGAGCAGGGCGTAGGCCTGCCTCGGGGCTTTCAGGGCGCGCTGGGCGAAGGTCTCGAACACCGCCAGGACCCGCTCGGCGGGCTCGCCGGGCTGGGCGGACACGGCCCGGACGGCCTCGACCTCCCGGGTCACGACCTGCCGGAACACGTGCACGACCAGGTCGGCCTTGGTGGGGAAGTGCCGGTAGACGCTCCCGACGGCAACCCCGGCGCGCTCGGCCACCGCGGCGACGGAGCAGCCACCGTAGCCGTGCTCGGCCAGCTGTTCGGTCGCGGCGGCGACGATCGTCGCGCGCTGGGCGTCCAGGCGTTCCTGCACCTTCGGGGTGCGGCGGTAGGGCACGTCAAGAAGTGAAGCACTGATTCATTGCTTCAGTCAACGCTCCAGCAGCCGCTTCGCACCCCGGATCTCCGCCTCGACGTCGGCCGGCAGCTTCCGCCGCAGAAGCGGTTCGACCAGCGGACGCAGGGGAGCGGCGAACCCGAACGCGATCCGCCGCGTCACCCGGATCCCGCCGCCGGCCGGCACGCACGTGAAGCCGGCGTCGAACGTCGAGAGCCTCCTGGCCAGCCGGTTTTCCGCCCGGTCGGGGAGCTGGACGTCGACGCGCTCGCCGGGCGTCAGCGTCATCCGCGACACGATCTTCGGGCCCGGCCCCAGCCCCGGCAGCACCGACCGGAACCGGAACTCGGTGACGTCACCCTCACGGCGCACCCAGCCGATCCGCCCCAGTTTGCGGTCGACCTCCGCGTACCGCCGCGGGTCCATGACCAGCGCGAGAAAGGCGTCCGGCGAGCACGACACGAACTCTTCCACGGTCACTTCCACCATAGAAAGAGAGTATTCTCTCACTATGGCGCGAACAACTCCCGGCGTCACCCGCCGCCGCATCCTCGACGAAGCCGTCCACCTCTTCGCCACCCGTGGCTACGACGCGACCTCCGTCGCGGACATCCAGACCGCGTGCGGCCTCAACCCCGGCTCCGGCGCGCTCTACAAGCACTTCCCGTCCAAAGCCGCGGTCCTGGAAGCGGCCGTGCACGACAACCTCACGCGGCTGACCGCCCGCACCGCCGAAACCGCCGACGCCCAGCTCCCCGACGACCCCCGCGAAGCCCTGCGCGTACTGGCGGACGTCGTCTGGGCGTTCATGGCCGCCGACCGCGACCTCATCCGCCTGATGATCCGCGAGTTCACCGGCTTCCCGGAGCTGTTCGAGCGGATGTGGCAGGGCGTCCTCGCCACGGTGTACCGCCGGGGAACCGACTGGATCACGACCCTGCGCGACTCCGGCAGAGCGACGGTCACCGACCCCGAAGCGACCGCCGCGGTGCTCGTCGCCTCTCTGACGTACTACCCGATCCTCGACGTCCTCATCGGCCACACCCCGGGAGACCTGCCACCGGAACGGTTCCTCGAGGCGTGGCTCGACTCGTCGATCGCCACACTCAAACCGACCTGAGGAACTCCCGCACCGCTCGCGGCGAGCGCAGTTCCACGACGTCCACATCGGACGCCGCCAGCACTCGCCGCACGCCCGGCAGGTGCCGCCACCGGTAGGTCAGCACCCACCACCAGAAGTCCCACCGCTCCCGGCCCCGCCGCAGCGCCCGCCACCCGCACCGCACCGGCGACAAGTTCAGCAGCACCACCGTGTCCGCCGCCGCCAAGCGCACCTCGAGCACGTCGTACGGCCCGAGGTCGCCGTCCAGGATCCACTTCGGACCCGCGACCAGCTCCCGCTGCCGCGCCACCCACTCCGGCCGCGACAGCCCCACCGGGCCCGGCCGCCAGAACACCGTGTCCAGCTCCACCACCGGCAACCCCGTCCGCGCCCCCAGCCGCCGCGCGAACACCGACTTCCCCGAACCGCCGCAGCCCAGCACCAGCACCCGCTCCACGCCGGCCATTCTCGCTACTTCCCGGTGATCACACCCACCGCGATCCCAACCACGCTCACCAGCAGCGTCCGCCCCCTCGTGACGGCACCCGGGATCACCCGCTCAGGTGGCCCGTTTCACCAGCGCCACCAGGTACCGGCAGGGGAGCGGACCCGGGTTCACGAACACGCAGTCCGCCGCCGGCCCCAGCTGCAGGCAGTCCCCGGCGTCCAGCTCGTGCACGACCGTGTCCTCGTAGAACCGCAGGTGCCCCGCCAGCACCCAGATCTGCTGGTGCAGGAACGCATACGTCCCCGCCGCCAACGGCACCTCCGCCCCCGGCGGCAGCTCGACCTCCACCAGCTCCAACGGGCGCCCGCCCGCGGGGGAGACCGCCCGCCGCCGGTACCCCGTGTCCGGGTCCACCCACACCGGCTGCTCCGCCGCGCGCACCAGCCGCCGCTCGTCACCCTCCGCGCGCGCGATCAGCTCCGACAACGTCATGCCCAGCGCAGCCGACAGCTTCGCCAGCAACGCGGCCGTCGGCTGCACGTCACCCCGCTCGATCTTGCCGATCATCGCGCGCGAAACACCGGACTGCTCCGCCAGCGCCGCCGCCGACAGACCTCGGGACGCGCGGGCCGCGTGCACGGTGGCCGCCAGGCGGGCGGTCAGGGGATCGGTCATAAACCTGGATACTATACGAACCAATCTGGCTACCATATGAGCCATGATTCGAGACGCCCTCCCGGCCGACGCCGCCGCCTGCGCCGCCATCTACGCGCCCTACGTCACCGACACCGTCATCTCCTTCGAAACCGAACCACCCTCCGCCGCCGACATGGCCCACCGCATCGCCCACGCGCACGCCTGGTTCGTCCTCGACGACGACGGCCACATCGCCGGCTTCGCCTACGCCCACCCCTTCGCCGAACGCGCCGCCTACCAGTGGTCCTGCGAAACCAGCATCTACCTCGAACCCGGCCGCCGCCGCACCGGCGCCGGCCGCGCCCTCTACGAAAAACTCTTCGAACGCCTGCGGGACAAGGGCTTCTGCCGCGCCTTCGCCGGCATGACCCTGCCCAACGACGCCAGCGCCGGCCTGCACCGCGCGCTCGGCTTCGAGCCCGCCGGCGTCTACCGCCGCGTCGGCTGGAAACACGGCGCCTGGCACGACGTCGCCTGGGTCCAGAAGGACCTTCAAGCAACCGATGGTTGCGCGTCGCCGCCGGTCCGGCTACCGTAACGAGCAACCAAACGTTGCACGAGGAGCCGACATGGACCACGGAACACTCGAACGCGAAATCCACATCGACGCCACCCCCGACGTCGTCTTCGACGTCGTCAGCAACCCCGAACACGTCCGCGAATGGTGGACCGACGAAGCCGAATACCCCGTCGAACCCGGGGGAGACGGCCGCATCGGCTTCGGCGGCACCTGGGTCCGCTTCACCGTCGTCGACGCCGTCCCGCCCAAGCTCTTCTCCTTCCGCTGGACCCACGCCGAAGGGGAGACCGCCGCACCCGGCAACTCGTTCCTCGTCGTCTTCGAACTCGAACCCACCGCGACCGGCACCCGCCTGCGGATGACCGAAACCGGCTTCCGCGAACGCGGCTGGGACGAAGCCAAGATCGCCGCCGAATACGCCGACCACGTCAGCGGCTGGGACCACTTCCTGCCCCGCATCCCCGCCTGCGCCGCCAAGGCGGGAGCCGCCCGGTGAGCACCGCCGTGGACGACGACCTCTGGTCCGCCATCGGTGACCCCACCCGCCGCCGCATGCTCGACTTGCTGCTCACCGAGGGTGGGGGAACGGCGACCAGCCTCAGCGAACACCTCCCGGTCACCCGCCAGGCCGTCGCCAAGCACCTCGCGGTCCTCGACCGCGCCGGCCTCGTCCACGCCCGGCCCGAAGGCCGCGAAAAGCAGTTCCGCGTCGACGAGACCCAGCTCGCCCGCGCCGCCGCCCAGCTCGCCGACGTCGGCAAAACCTGGGACGCCCGGCTCCAGCGCATCAAGCGCATCGCCGAAACCATCGAACGGAAGAAGAAGTAGAAAATGGACATCCTGCACCGCATCGGCATCCAGAAGACCTCACCGGAGAAGGTCTACGAAGCGCTCACCACCCTCGACGGACTCTCCGGCTGGTGGACCGAGAAAACCGTGGGGGACACCGACCTCGGCGGCGTCCTCGCGTTCCGGTTCATCCCCGGCGGGTTCGACATGAAGGTCGTCGAGCTCGACCCGGGCAAGCTCGTCCGCTGGGAAGTCGTCGACGGCCCGCCGGAGTGGATCGGCACGACGATCCGCTGGGACGTCGAGCAGCGCGGCGACCACACGATCGTCCTGTTCAAGCACGAAGGCTGGCGCGAGGCCGGCGAGTTCATGCACCACTGCAGCACGAAGTGGGCCATCTACCTGATGAGCCTCAAGCAGCTGCTGGAGACCGGGGAGGGCGCCCCGGCACCGCGGGACGTCATGATCAGCGACTGGCACTGACTTTACTTGACATAATGTACATTATCGGCACTTGGGCACACGCTGGGCCGGCGAGCCGGGAGGGGTGCCGAAGCCGGCTCGCCGGGAGGCGAGTTCGGTTCGCCAGGACGACTTCTCCTGAGGTTTCCGGGTGAACCTTCCGTCGCCTCGGCCGCCCGGCTGTCTCCGATGACACCTCCAAAGGCCGCCGGAGCATCCCCTGGAGCCGCGGAGCCGATGCGCCACCACCCGACCTCAATACGTCACGGTGACGAAACTCTGGGGTTGATCCGGTGTTCATGAGGCAGATTGGTGAACACTGGATCGGCGACTTCCGGCCTCCCGACGCCGCAGTCTCGCTGGAGCGACCCAGATCCTCGAACATACGTGCGCATCCCCGCTGTGCGCATGAAGGGGCGGTTCAAGGGCGAAATCGGACCCTGAGAGAGTCCGGGATCCCCCGAGGAGCCGATCCGGGCTAAACCGACATTTCATGCATAATGGCAATTATGCATGAAACTGGGAGAGTGACCCGGCGACCGAAACTGTCGGTGGTGTGCGGTACAAGATCCACATGAAGGTTTCCGAGGCCCAGCAAGCCTTCTTCGCGGCCCGCCGGCCCCGCAAGGACTCTCCGCACACCACCGACGCCTACCGCCGGGACCTCGCCGGGATCACCACTCTCCTGGTTTCGGAGCTCGGGCGGCCGGCCGAGGACCTGGACGTCGCCGACCTGACCGGGCCGGCGCTGCGGGCGGCGTTCGGGGTGTTCGCCGACGGGCACGCGAAGAGCTCGGTGCTGCGCGCGTGGTCGACGTGGAACCAGTTTCTGACGTTCTGTGTGGCGGACGGGCTGCTGGAGGGCAATCCGATGGGGGCGGTGGCGCGGCCGCGGACGCCGGCGTTGACGCCGAAGCCGTTGCGGGGTGAGGAAACCCCGGAGCAGCTGTTGTCGGCGGCGGCCGCGGGTTCGCGGCGGGCGCGGGATCCGTGGCCGGAGCGGGACGTGCTGGTGATCGCGCTGGGGCTGGTGGCGGGGTTGCGGGCGGCGGAGATGCGGGCGCTGACGGCGCGGTCGCTGGTGGGGCGCGCGGGTGAGCTGCGGTTGCACGTGAAGGGGAAGGGCAGCCGGGATCGGTCGATCCCGGTGCAGCCGGTGCTGGCGGAGCTGATCGAGCGGTACCGGGAGTCGTGCCGGGTGCGGTTCCCGAGTGTGCGGTTCTCCCTTGGTTCGCCGTTGCTGCTGGATCGGTCGGGTGAGCCGATCGGGCGGGGTGCGCTGGAGTACCTGGTGAAGTCGTGTTACCGGGGTGCGGGGTTGCACGACCGGGTGCCGGTGGGGGCGAATCTGCACGCGTTGCGGCACACGTTCGCGACGCGGTTGGCGGAGGACGGTGCGTCGGCTTCGGAGATCATGGCGTTGCTGGGGCACGCGAGTTTGGCGACGAGCCAGAACTACATCGAGGCGACGGGTCGTGAGCAGCGCGCGGCGGCGGCGAGCAACCGGACGTACCGGGCGTTGGACGGGTTGGGCTGACTCCGTGGTCAGCGGAGCTGTTCGAGGTCCTTGGCCGCGCGGGCGATCTCTTCGGCGAGTCCCCTCAGTTCCCGGGGGTCGGCGCCGTCGTCGGCGGCGGTGACGATGTCCTCGGCCGCGCACCGGAGCTGGAAGAGGCGGTCCTGGAGGGCGGCGATTTCGGTGTCGGAGAGCACGACGGCGTCTTCGGGCAGGCCGCTTCGCTGCAGCGCGGTGCGGCGTTCGTAGGCGCGTTGGCGGCAGGATTGGCCGCAGTAGCGGCGGCGTCGGCCGACGTTGCCCGCTTCGGGCAGGCGGCGGCCGCACCAGCCGCAGTGCTTCGGGGCGCCGCGGCGGGCGGGCACGGGTTCGAGCTGGGTCAGTTCGGCGGCTTCCCTCACCCGGGAGACCCTAGCTGGCCACCGGTTGCTCATGCCGGGGTCATGGCGGAAGGGCACACTTGGGGGATGCAGGCGTCGTTCCCGTACCTGGCCGATCCGATCCCCCGTGCGTTCGCCCACCGGGGGTGGCACCTCGACGAGCTCGACGGGTTGGAGAATTCGCTGCCGGCGTTCCGGCGGGCGTGCGAGGAGGGGTACCGGTACCTGGAGACGGACGTGCACGCGACGGCGGACGGGGTGGTCGTGGTGCACCACGACGCGAACCTGGACCGGACGACGGACGGGTCGGGGCCGATCGCGGCGCAGACGTGGGCGCAGCTGAAGAACGTGAAGGTCGGGGGCAGGGCTCCGCTGTCGCGGCTGGAGGACGTGCTGGAGGAGCTGCCGAACGCGCGGTTCAACGTGGACGTGAAGGCCGATCGGGCGGTGGAGCCGTTCGTCGAGGTGCTGGAGCGGACGAAGGCGCACGACCGGGTGGCGGCGGCGGCATTTTCGGACGCGCGGCTGGTGCGGTTGCGGAAGCTGGCGGGGCCGAAGCTGGTGACGGCGATAGGGCCGCGGTCGGCGTTCGCGTTGTGGGCGCGGGGGAAGCTGCCGCTGCTCCCCCTGGGCCGGCTGGTGCTGGGGGCGATGGCGCAGGTGCCGGTGCGCCAAGGTGCGTTGCGGGTGGTGGACAAGGCGTTCCTGTCGATCGCCGGGCGGTCCGGGATCGAAGTGCACACGTGGACGATCGACGATCCGGCGGAAATGCGGATGCTGCTGGACCTGGGGGTGCACGGGATCGTGACGGACCGGCCGGACCTGCTGCGCGAGGTGCTGATCGAGCGGGGTGCGTGGCGGCGGTCGCAGGAGCCGTGAGCGTCAGCGGGGTGCTTTGCCGTTCCAGGCGGCGTCCCAGGTCTTGGGGCCGAGCAGGCCGCTGTCCTTGATGCCGTTGGCGCGTTGGAGGTCCAGGACGGCGGTGCGGGTCTTTTCGTAGTAGCAGCCGGTGCCGGTGAAGCCGTAGCCGAAGGCGTTCATGCGCAGCTGGAAGGCCTTGAGCGGGGCGGCGCAGTCGCCGTACTGGTAGACGACGCCGGGCCAGGCGGGTTTGGGGCCGCCGGGTCCCGGGACCGGGGCGGGCAGTCCTCCCCCGCCGATGTAGGCGGATTCGGCGTAGGTGGGGACGCGCTTGCTGCGGGCGTCGGCGTCGCCGGTGAGCTTGAGCATGCCGGCGCACTGCCAGGGTTGCCAGCCGCGCATGCGGTAGAGGTAGAGGGCGCGGTAGTCCTGTTCGGCGGGGGCGGCCTGGTCGGGGCGGCCGGTGCCGCCGACGCTGCGCCAGGTGGGCAGGTCGAACTGGTAGGCGCCGTAGTAGCCGTTGCCGGTGTTGGTGGCGTAGCGGCCGCTGGACTCGCACATGCGCAGCTTGGCCCAGGCGCTCGACGCGGGGTCCGCGGAGGCGACGGCGGGGATGGTGAGCTGCAGACCCAAGGCGGCGAAGGCGAGGAGCAGGACTCTCGCGGCGGTGCGGCTCCGGTTTTGGATCATGCGTGCACAGTAGGAGCGAGTCCCACTGACCACAAGAGACACACTGCGCGCCTCAGTCTCACATGGAACACCGTTCACATTGGTTTCGACACGCCGTGTGGGTGCGGATCGTGGTTGCCCCGGAAGTGGTGGATGCGCGTGAAGCGACAAAGCGGACACGGTTTGGGCGGGGCGGGTCCTTCGCGTTGCGAAGCACCAGTAGTCTCCGCGCTGACCTGGAAGTTTCCGACCTCGAGGAGCCGTGGATGACGCTGGCCGGGACGCGCTCGACCAGGCGCGAGCGCTGGGGCTGGTATTTCTACGACTGGGCGAATTCGCCGTTCTATTCGTCGTCGACGACGGTGTTCGGGGCGCTGTCGATGAGCGGGATCGCGGCGGCGGACGCGAAGACGAACTTCACCCTTAACGGGGACCGCCCGTGCGTCGACGCGGCGGGCAAGGCGGACACGTTGCACAACTGCGACGTGACGTTGTTCGGGCTCCACTTCCCCGCCGGGTCGGTGTGGGGATACCTGCTGTCGGTGGCGACGGTGGTGCAGGTGCTGGTGCTGCCGATCGCGGGTGCGGTGGCCGACCGGAGCCACAACAAGCGGCGGATCCTGGGTGGGTTCGCGTTCCTGGGTGCGGCCGCGGCGGCGGCGATGTTCTTCCTGGCGGGGTCGGACTGGCAGCTGGGGGTGGTGCTGTTCGTCATCGCGAACATCGGGTACGGCGGTTCGCTGGTCGTCTACTACTCGTTCCTGGTGGACATCGGGGGCCCGGACGAGCGGGACGACATCTCGGCGAAGGGCTGGGCGTTCGGGTACCTGGGTGGCGGGCTGGCGCTGGCGTTGCAGCTGGGGTTCTACCTCGGGCACGACACGTTCGGCGTGAGCGAGGGCATGGCGGTGCGGATCTGCTTCCTGACCTCGGGGTTGTGGTGGGCGGCGTTCACGGTTCCGGCGGTGCGGGCGCTCCCCCGGCGGCACACGCCGGTCGACGTCGTGCCGGGGAAGTCGGTGGTGCGGGCGGGGTTCGCGGAGCTGCGGCAGACGCTGGTGTCAGCGAAGGCGTTCCCGTTCACGCTGGCGTTCCTGGGCAGCTACCTGGTGTTCACCGACGGCATCAACACGGTGGTGACGGTGTCGGCGCAGTACGGCAAGGACGAGCTGGGCTTCGGCAACAGCGTGCTGATCGTGACGATCCTGGTGATCCAGTTCGTGGCGTACCTGGGTGGGACGCTGCACGGGCTGGTGGCGCGGCGGATCGGGGCGAAGCGGACGATCCTGGGCAGCCTGGTGGTGTGGGTCGCGGTGCTGGCCGGGGCGTACTTCGTGCAGCCGAAGCAGCTGCTGCAGTTCCTCGCGGTGGCGGTGGGGATCGGGCTGGTGCTGGGTGGGACGAACGCGTTGTCGCGGTCGTTGTTCAGCCAGATGATCCCGGCGGGCAAGGACGCGCAGTACTACTCGCTCTACGTCGTGGGCGAGCGGGGGACGTCGTGGCTGGGGCCGCTGGTGTTCGCCGGGGTCGGGCAGGCGACGGGGTCGTTCCGGCTGGCCATCGTGGCGCTGGTGGTCTTCTTCGCGGTGGGTTTGGTGCTGGTGTGGCTGGTGCCGGTGCGGCGGGCGATCGTGGCGGCGGGCAACACCCCGCCGGAGGTGCTGTGATGAGGCTTGTTCAGCCGTCGCCCGGCGCGAGGTGACGGCCGGCGGGCAAACCGGCGGTCCGTTGTGCCGGGCTGACCGGAACAAGCCTCAAGCCACCGATAGGGTCGGGCGTCGTGACCTTGTTGAACGACCGTCCAACCGGCCCTGATCCCACGGATGCGCTGTCGTCGGTTCCCGCGGCCGGTTCGCGGCGCGGGACGCCGCCGGTGGGCAGGCTGAAGTTCTGCTACGGGCCGATGGACTGCGGGAAGTCGACCCTGGCGCTGCAGATCGACCACAACCACGCGCGGCAGGGCCGGCGGGGGCTGGTGCTGGTGCGCCACGACCGGTCGGGTGCGCCGCAGATCTCGAGCCGGATCGGGCTGACCCGGCAGGCGGTGGAGGTCGGCGAGGACACCGACGTGCGGGACCTGGTGCGGCAGGAGTGGGCGCGCGGGCAGCACGTGGACTACGTGGTGGTGGACGAGGCGCAGTTCCTCTCCCCCGGGCAGGTCGACCAGCTGGCGGAGCTGGCCGACGAGGTCGAGATCGACGTGTACTGCTTCGGCATCGCGACGGACTTCCGGAGCCGGTTGTTCCCGGGTGCCGCTCGTTTGTTCGAACTGGCCGACGAGTTGCAGCCGGTTCAGGTGGAGGTGCTGTGCTGGTGCGGGCTGCCGGGGCGGTTCAACGCGCGGGTGCTCGACGGCGAGGTGGTGCGCGAGGGCGACACCGTTGTGGTGGCAGATACCGAACAATCCGTAGTTGAATCTTCAGCTTTGGTCGGTTTTGAGGCCGAAAACGCTACTGTGCGTTATCAGGTATTGTGTCGCCGCCACTTTCGATCGGGTGACTTGGGGCCCGTTACTGGTCGTCACGGTCAGTTACGGTTGACCTGACGTGGGTGCCAGTAGCCCATCCGGGGGATATCAGCACTAAGAAGGCCGTATTGACGTCACGCCGGAGCGCGAAACGCCTCCTACTAGAGGAAGCTGATGCCGTTGGGTGACGCAGCTCATCGTGAGCAACGACATGGTGTCCCGGGAATCCTCGGGGCCGTCAGGTCGTTGCATAGGGTGAGCATCACCCTGGCTCCACCCGGAGCTGACTGAAAGGACCCCATCATGGCCGACCGTGTTCTTCGTGGAAGCCGGCTGGGAGCGGTCAGCTACGAGACCGACCGCAACCACGACCTCGCTCCCCGCCGTACCGTGCGCTACGCCTGCCCGAAGAACCACGAGTTCGAGGTGCCGTTCTCCGACGACGCCGAGATCCCGACGGTCTGGGAATGCCGCCTGCACGGCAGCGAGTCGGAGATCGTGGATGGCGGGCAGCCCGAGCAGAAGAAGGTCAAGCCGCCGCGCACCCACTGGGACATGCTGCTCGAGCGGCGCACGATCCCCGAGCTCGAGGACCTGTTGAACGAACGTCTCGCCGAGCTGAAGGGCCGGCGGACCTCCCGGTCCGCGTAACGCCCTCGAGCGTCGGCCCGTAGCCACCGCTCCCACCACAACGGAAAGGCCCCCGCGACCTCCCCCCGCGGGGGCCTTTCGCATGCCCGGCGGCACCGATCAGAAACCCTCCGCCGCGTCGTCAGTACTGTCGGCCCCTCGCACCGGTGGAAGGAACGACGACCATGACCGACTCGGCTCGGTTCGTGCTGCTCGCGGAGCGCCACCGGCGTGAGCTGCTCGTCCACTGCTACCGGATGCTCGCGAACTACGAAGACGCCCAGGACCTGACGCAGGAGACGTTCCTGCGAGCCTGGCACAAGCGCGAGTCGTTCCAGGGCCACGCGACCCTGCGGACCTGGCTGTACCGGATCGCGACGAACGCCTGCCTCGACTTCCTGGAGAAGCGCAAAGACCGCACCCCCGTGCCGGCGGAGGGCTGGGAGGTGCAGTACCTGCAGCCCTACCCCAACCGGATGCTCCCCGAAGACCCGCACGAAGCGGCGGTGGCGCGGGAGACGATCGAGCTGGCCTTCATCGTCGCCGTCCAGCACCTGCCGCCGCGGCAGCGGGCCGCGTTCATCCTGCGTGACGTCCTCGGCTGGCCGGCGTCGACGACCGCCGACGCCCTCGAGCTGACCGTCGCCTCGGTGACCAGCGCACTGCAGCGGGCGCGGGTGACGGTGCGCGAACGGCTGCCCGGCCGCCGCCTCGACTGGCGCGGCCCGGCCACCCACGAGCTGTCGGAGGACGAGCGCGGCGTGGTGAAGGCCTACATCGACGCCCACGAGCGCAACGACCTCGCCGGGCTGGCGGCCCTGCTGCGCGCCGACCTGCGCTTCGCGATGCTGCCCGATCCGGGCACCGTGACCACGACGGCCACGGACGCGGTGGACGGCTGGGTCTCCGGCGGGCTGTTCCGACGCGGTCACGACGACTGGCGCGGTAGTGCCACGACGGTCAACCGCATGCCCGCCGCGGCGCTCTACCTTCGCACCCCCGGGGACCCGGAGCACCGGCTGTTCGCCGTCGCGTGCCTGCGCATCGTCGACGGGAAGATCGCCGAGCTCACCGGGTTCGACGCCGCCGGCACGCCCTGGCTGGGCCTGTCCCCGACGCTGTGATCACCTCGTCTCGTACCGGGTCAGCACCACGCCGCCGTCGAACGTCCGCGTCTCGACCAGGTTCAGGTTCACCCAGCCGTCCAGTGCCGTGAAGAACGGCGTGCCGCCGCCCACCAGGACCGGGTGGGTGACCAGGAGGTACTCGTCGATCAGCCCGGCCCGCATGGCGGCCCGGGCGAGCGTCGCGCCGCCGATGCCCATCGGGCCGCCGTCGCCGGCCTTGAGCCGGGTGATCTCGGCGACCGCGTTGCCGGTGACCAGCCGGGTGTTCCAGTCGACCTTCTCGAGCGTCGAGGAGAACACCACCTTCGGCGTGTCCCGCCAGTTCCGCGCGAACTCGATCTCCGCCGGCGTGGCGTCCGGCCGCTGGTCGCCGGTCGGCCAGGAGGAGCTCATCGTCTCCCACAGCTTGCGCCCGTACAGCGACAGAGTGATCGCCCGTTCCCGGTCGAGCCACCACCGGAACAGGTCCTCGCTCCGCCCGCCGCTCCAGCCGATGTCGTCGCCGGCCGCGGCGATGTAGCCGTCCACGGTGAGGTTCATGCCGAAGATCAGTTTCCGCATCGTGCTGGGCCTCCTGTGAGTCGATCTCCCCCGTACAGACGGGTGCGGCGCGGAAACCTAATCGGTGCGGAACGGGCCGCTCAGCGCCGCCCACTGCAGCAGCAGGATCGTCTTCGCGTCGGCGATCTCGCCGGTCTCGATCATCTTCAGGGCGTCCCCGAAGCGCAGCTCGAGCACCTCGATGTCCTCCCCCTCCGCCGCTACGCCACCGCCCGCTCCCCGGTCCGCCGGGTCGTACGGCGCCGCGTAGCAGTGGAGGCGCTCGGTCACCGAGCCCGGGCTCGTGTAGACGTCGAACACGTGCTCCAGCGCGCCGATCCGGACGCCCGTCTCCTCCTGCGCCTCCCGGCGGATCGCCGTCTCCGGGTCGTCGGCGTCGAGCAGGCCCGCCGCCGTCTCGACGAACATGCCGTCCGGGTGGTCGTTGACGTACACCGGGTAGCGGAACTGGCGCGTCAGCAGCACCGTGCCGCCCGCGGTGTCGTACAGCAGCACCGTCGCGCCGTTGCCGCGGTCGTAGGTCTCGCGCTGCTCGGTCGTCCAGCGGCCGTCGCGGTGCCGGAAGTCGAACGTCGTGCGGCGCAGGACGTACCAGGCCGAGGACAGCAGCTCCACGTCCCGCACCCGGACGCGCGGATTGCGGGACAAGCTTGTCGAAGAGGTCATACCGCGACCATAATGTGCACGACTCGGCAGAAACAAGGAGGACTGTGCATGCTGGTCGGGGAACGCCGTGACCTGCTGCTGGCCCGGCTCGCGACGGAGGGCAAGGTGCTGGCCAAGGACGTCGCGGCCGAGCTGGGCGTCTCGGAGGACAGCATCCGCCGGGACCTGCGCGACCTCGCCGCCGCCGGGCTCTGCCAGCGCGTCTACGGCGGAGCGCTGCCCGTCTCCCCCGCCGTCGCCGACTACGCGAGCCGCACGGCCATCGCCGTCGACGGCAAGGACCGGGTCGCCGCGGTCGCCGCCGGGCTCGTCCGGCCCGGCTCGACCGTCGTCCTCGACGGCGGCACCACCACCCTCGCCGTCGCGAAAGCCCTGCCCAGAGGCCTCGAAGCGACGGTCGTCACGCACAGCCCGACCGTCGCCGTCGCCCTGCTCGACCACCCGGGCGTCGAGGTCTTCCTGCTCGGCGGCCGCCTGTTCCGGCACTCCGCGGTCACCTGCGGCGCCGCCGCGGCCGAGGCCGCCCAGGCGATCAGCGCCGACGTCTTCCTGCTCGGCGTCACCGGCGTCCACCCCGAAGCCGGCCTCACCACCGGGGATGCCGAGGAAGCCGCGATGAAACGCACGCTGGCCCGGCGCGCGGCCGACACCTACGTCCTGGCCAGCGCCGAGAAGATCGGCGCGGCCTCCCGGTTCACCGTCCTGCCCCTCGCCGACGTCGCCGGCGTGATCACCGACGCCGAGAACGTGCAGGAACTTGCAGAGCGGGTGCCGAT
The DNA here is from genome assembly GCF_040675005.1 of Amycolatopsis sp. NPDC049691. Taxonomy (NCBI): domain Bacteria; kingdom Bacillati; phylum Actinomycetota; class Actinomycetes; order Pseudonocardiales; family Pseudonocardiaceae; genus Amycolatopsis; species Amycolatopsis sp. NPDC049691. Next base: position 7,135 of record NZ_JBFANX010000010.1, on the reverse strand, counting down.
CCTGCCTGCGTGACCTCGACGTACCACTCCCGGCCCGCCACCACCGCGAACAGCGGCGCCGGCAGCCACACGAGCAGCCGCAGCACCGCCGCGAGCCGCCCGGTGCCGCGGACGTCGGACACGTGCGCCGCCAGCGCCGCCTGCTTGCGCCCGGCGAAGCGGCGCACGTCGAACCGGTGGGTGACCGACGAGGCCGGGCTGTAGGCGCGCTCGAGCGCTTCGGCGTCGTAGTCGAACGGGATCCGCAGCGCCCGCAGGACCCGGACGAACCGCAGCGCGAAGTCACGCGGCATCGTGGCCTCCAGCAGCCGCGTCCCGGTCAGCCGGGCGGCGCGCCGGGCGACTTCGTGCACCTTGACGTGGTCGCGGTGCCCGTAGCCGCCGCCTGCGTCGTAGCCGAGCAGCAGGTCGGCGTGTTCCTCGTGCAGGATCGCCGCGAGCCGGTGCGCGGCCTCCTCGGTGTCGGCGCGGGCGAAGCGCTGCCGGCCGGGCGGGTCCGGGTACAGCTCGGGGCCGTGGCCGCTGTCGGCGTAGCCGAGGTGCACGACGCGCCGGACGCCGAGGATGGCCGCGCTCGCCTCCAGCTCGGCCCACCGCGGGGTCGGGTGCTGCGCGGCCATGCCGTCGGTGGCCACGACGACCACCACCCGGTGCCCGTCGGCCGCGGCGCGGGCCAGGGTGCCGCCGCTGAGCAGCACGGGGTCGTCGGCGTGCGCGTGGAAGGCCACGATGGTCGTCATCGGCCCCATGATGGCCGAGAACGGGAGAAGACGGCATGAGTGAACACCGGGTCCGGTTCGCGGCGCTGTTCGACGCCGAGGTGCGCCCGCACAACGAGCGGTTCCGCGCCGCGGCCGCCGTCCGGCCGGGCGAGGACGTCCTCGACGTCGGCTGCGGCACCGGCGAGTCCACGCGCGAAGCCGCGCAGGCGGGCGCGCGGGCGCTCGGTGTCGACGTCTCGGAGCAGGCGATCGCCAAGGCCCGCGAACTCGGCGGGGCGCGGTTCGAGGTCGCCGACGCGCAGACCTACCCGTTCCCGGCGGCGGCGTTCGACGTCGTGCTCAGCCGGTTCGGGGCGATGTTCTTCGCCGACCCGCCCGCCGCGTTCGCCAACCTGGCCCGCGCCCTGCGTCCCGGCGGGCGGCTGGTGCTGCTCGTGTGGCAGGAACGGGACCGCAACGAGTGGTACTCGGTGCTGCACGACGCCGTCGCACCCGGCACCACCCCGCCACCCGCCGGGCCGCACTTCTCCCTCGGCGACCCCGGCCGCACGCGTGCGCTGCTGGAAGGGGCCGGGTTCGGCGACGTCGAGTTCACCGAGCTGCGCGAGCCCGTCTGCTACGGGCCCGACGCGGCGACGGCGTGCGAGTTCGCCCTCGGGCTCAAGGACGTCCAGGAGCTGCGGCCCACCGAGCAGGCCGCCCGCCGGCTCAAAGAGGCGTTCGCCGCCCACGAAACCGCGGACGGCGTGCTGCTGGGCGCCCGGACGTGGATCGTGACCGCGCGGCTCAGCCGCGCTTGACCAGCCGGCGCAGCTGCTGCCAGCGGCGCTCCACGCCCCACGTGGCCACCCGCAGAAACGCCTCGCGGATGATCGAGCCGCTCATCTTCGACTCGCCGATCTCGCGCTCGGTGAAGGTGATCGGCACCTCGACGATCTCGAACCCGGCGTCGGCCGTGCGGATGGTCAGGTCGATCTGGAAGCAGTAGCCGTGCGAGTTGACCTCGTCCAGCGCCAGCTTCTCCAGCACCGGGCGGCGGTAGGCCCGGAAGCCCGCGGTGATGTCGCGGGTGCGCATGCCCAGCGCGATCTGCGAGTAGACGTTGGCCCCGCGCGAAAGGATCTGGCGGTTGAGCGGCCAGTTCACCACCGCGCCGCCCGGCACGTACCGCGACCCGATCGCCAGGTCGGCGTCGCCGACGGCGTCCAGCAGCCGCGGCAGGTCCTCCGGCGCGTGCGAGCCGTCGGCGTCCATCTCGACGATCGTGTTGTACTCCCGCGCCAGGCCCCACCGGAACCCGGCGATGTAGGCGGCGCCGAGGCCGGCCTTCTCAGTGCGGTGCAGAACGTGGACGTGGTCGTTGGCGGCCGCGCGCTCGTCGGCCAGCTCGCCGGTGCCGTCCGGGCTGCCGTCGTCCACCACGAGCACGTGCACGTCCGGGAGTACCTTGTGCAGGCGATCCAGGATCGGGCCGAGGTTCTCCCGCTCGTTGTACGTCGGGATCACCACCAGCACCGGCTCGATTTCCCGGGCCCCCCGCGGCGCCTGCGACATCCGTGCTCCTCCGATATCCGCGGCGGTCAGTCCGCCGCTTCCCCTGCCGTGCCGGCGCTGCCGCGCCGGGTGCGAAAACGGAGCACGAGCCCGCCGGCCACCCCGGCGATCGCCAGTGCCAGCAGCCCGTACTCCGTCCACGCACCGAGTCGATCCGACAGCGTAGTCTGCGTCCGCAGCGGGACGCGTCCGACCAGGGAATCGGCGGTGAAAAGGCCCGTTGAGCTGGTAACCGTCCCGTCGGGGGCGACGATCGCGCTCACTCCGGAGACGGCGGACACCACGACCGCGCGGCCGTGTTCGACCGCCCGCAGCCGCGACATGGCCAGCTGCTGGACGCTCATCTCGCTCTCGCCGTACCACGCGTTGTTGGTCGGCACCACGAGCAGCTCGGCGCCGTCGCGGACCGCGTCGCGGCCCGGGTAGTCGAACGCCGCCTCGTAGCAGACGAACACGCCGACCTTCGTCCCCGCGATCGCCATGGCCTGGTTCGCACCGTCGCCGGGGACCATGTCCACCGTTTCCTGGTCGAGGAACGGCGTGACCAGCTCGGCGACCTTGCGGGCGGGCACGTACTCGCCGAAGGGCACCAGCTGCTGCTTCGCGTAGCGCTGGCCGGGCCCGGTGGCCGGGTCCCAGGCGATGACGGAGTTCTGCAGGTGCCCGTCGGGCAGCTCGTAGAGCGCGCCGATCAGGGCGGGCACGCCGAAGCTCGCGACGAGCTGGTCGACCTCCGGGTCGGGCCCGGTGACGGTGGTCGCGCTTTCGGGCCACAGCAGCAGGTCCGGCTTCGGGACCTTGCCGGCGTGGACGGCGTCGAGCAGCCGCCGGCTTTCGGCGATGGTGTTGCGGCGCAGCAGCACGCGCTCGCCCTGCAGCGCGAGGCCGATGTTCGGGGCGTTGCCCTGCACGGTCGCCACGGTGAGTTCGCCGTCCTGCGCGCCGGTGCCGACGGCGGGCCACAGCGCCGGCCCGGCCACCACGGGCAGCAGCGTTCCGACGGCGGCGAACACGGCCGGGCGGGTGAGCTTGCGCGTCTCCCACAGCCGTGCCGCGAGGGCGGCCAGGCAGAAGCCGCTGAGGACCACGGCGAGCCCGACCAGGGGCGCGCCGCCGATCGAGGCCAGGGGCAGGAACGCGCCTTCAGGCTGGCTGAACGCGACCCGGCCCCACGGGAAGCCGCCGAAGGGGAACCACGCGCGCGGGGTCTCCAACGCGATGAACACCAGGGCGCCCCACAGCGGCGCGAGCGGCAGGCGCGCGACCCAGGTGATGAGGCCGCCGGCGAGGCCGTAGTAGAGCGCCAGCGCGAACGACAGGCCCAGCCACGGCCAGGGGCCGAAGTCGGGGCCCAGGAAGTCCAGCAGCCACGTCAGCAGCGGCAGGAAGAACACGAACCCGAACGCGAAGCCGTAGCCGAACGCGCCGCGGAAACCCCGGCCGCGCAGCACGAGCGCGAACCCGGCGAACGCCAGCGGCGCGAGCCACCACAGCGGGCGCGGCGCGAAGCTCAGGTAGTAGGCGAAGCCGGACACCAGCGCCGCGGCCAGGCGCAGCAACCAGGCGCGCGGGAACGGCCGGGTTCGCGAGGATTGGTGCGGGGCGCCCGGTTCGGGGTCGGCCACGGTGACTGCCACAGGTGCCAACTCTAGGAGATCGCGTCGTGGAGGACCGCACCCGCGCGGACCGTGCGCAGGCAGCGCGGCAGCGGGGCGTCCGGTTCCAGGCGCGGCAGGGGCGGCACGCCGGCGCGGGGGTCGGTCGACCAGCGCTGCACGCGGCTGTCCGGGGTCGCGACGACGAGGTCGGTCGCGTCCCAGATCGCGTAGTGCGCGGGCGCTCCCGGGACGAGGCTGCCGGTGACGCCGTCGTTGACCCCGGCCGCGCGGTGCCCGGCCCGGGTGTGGGCGGTGAACGCGGCGCGCGGGGACAGGCCCGCGCCCGGCGTCCGGTGGTAGGCGGCCGCGCGGACGCTCGCCCACGGGTCCAGCGGCGTCACGGGGGCGTCGGAGCCGAAGGCGAGCAGGACGCCTTCGGCGGCGAGCGCGGCGAACGGGTTGAGGCCGGCCGCGCGGTCCGCGCCGAGCCGTTCGGCGTACATGCCGTCGGTGCCGCCCCACAGGGCGTCGAACAGCGGCTGCATCGAGGCGACGACGCCCCATCCCGCCAGCTGCCTGGCCTGCTCGGCGGTGACCATCTCGACGTGCTCGAGGCGGTGGTGGCGGGCCGCGAGCGCCCGCTGCCCGACCTCCTTCTCGGCGAGCCGGAAGCCTTCGACGACCTCGGCGACGGCGGCGTCGCCGATGACGTGGAACCCGGCCTGCAGCCCGGCTTCGGTGCAGGCGGCCAGGTGCTCGCCGATGCGGTGGGCGTCGAGGTAGAGCGTCCCTTCGCTCGCGTGGTCGGCGTAGGGCCGGGTCAGGGCGGCGGTGTGGGAGCCGAGGGCGCCGTCGACGAACAGGTCGCCGGCCAGGCCGCGGGCGCCGAGCTGCTTCGCGGTGTCGACAGCGCCGAGTTCGCCCCAGTAGCCGACGACTTCGGGGGTGCCGGGGCCGGCGAGGGTGAGCAGGGCGGCGAGGTCGTCGCGGCCGGAGATGTCGGGGCCGGCGCATTCGTGGACGCTGACGATGCCGTTCTTCGCGGCTTCGGCGAGGAACGCACGCTGGGCGCGGTCACGCTGCTGTGGGGTGATGGCGGCGCGCACCGCCGCGCGGACGGCGTGGTGGGCGGCGCGGGTCAGCGGGCCGTCGGGCGACCAGCCGTCGGCGTCCCGGGCGGCCGGGGCCAGTTCGACGAGCGCGGTGGAGACCAGCGCGGAGTGGACGTCGACGCGGCTGAGGTAGACGGGCGTGCCGCCGGCGGCGGCGTCGAGCTCGGCGCGGCTGGGCAGCCGCGGGTCGGTCCAGCCGCTCTCGTCCCAGCCGTGGGCGAGCAGGACCTGCCCGGGGACGACGGCGTCGCGCACGCGCGCCAGCAGCTCGGCACCGCCGCGGACGCCGGTGAGGTCGAGGCCGGTCAGGTGCAGGCCGGTGGCGGTGGCGTGGACGTGCGCGTCGACGAAGGCGGGGGTGACGAAGGCGCCGTCGAGGTCGACGGTTTCGGCGCCCGGGTGCAGCGCGCGGGCCGGGGCGTCCTGGCCGATCCAGACCACGGTGCCGCCGGTGACCGCCATGGCCGTGGCGTCCGGGCCGGCGGGGGTGTAGACGCGTCCGCCGAGCAGGAGCGTCGTGTGTTCGTCCGTCACGCCCCTGAGTCTGCCCCGGCGCGCCGGGGCTGCTGCACCTGGGGGAAGCGACCCCGACATGCAGGAAGATTTACGCCGTGAGAGCGTTGTGGCAGGATAATTTAACGCGTTCCCGACGACTAGGAGTACAAGTGACTGCGATCCAGGAACCTGTGACGCCTGCCGCCGCCTTTGACCAGCCCTACGAGTACGCCCGCGCCGAGCTGGTGGAACCCGACTGGCGCCGCTTCCCCGGCTGGCACGACGTGACCGAGGCCGAGTGGCGCGACGCGCAGTGGCAGCGCGTGCACTGCGTCCGCAACGTCAAGCAGCTGCGCGCCCTGATGGGCGACCTGCTGGAGGAGCGCTTCTACGACGACCTGCTCGCCGACCAGCGCGAGCTGGCGACGATGTCGATGCTGCTGCCGCCGCAGATGCTCAACACGATGGCGCCCACGGCGGGCACCGACCCGGCGAAGGTCACCGAGGCGTTCTACGCCGACCCGATCCGCCGCTACATGCTCCCGGTGCGCAGCGACCGCGACCCGGTCTGGACGAGCCACCCGCACGCCGAACGCGACTCCCTGCACGAGGCGGAGATGTGGGTCGTGGAGGGCCTGACCCACCGCTACCCGACCAAGGTGCTGGCCGAGATGATCTCGACCTGCCCGCAGTACTGCGGCCACTGCACCCGGATGGACCTGGTCGGCAATTCGACGGAGACGGTCGAGAAGCACAAGCTGACCCTCAAGCCGGTCGACCGCCAGGACGCGATGATCGCCTACCTGAAGAAGACCCCGGGCGTGCGCGACGTCGTGGTGTCGGGCGGCGACGTCGCCAACGTGCCGTGGCCGCAGCTGGAGTCGTTCCTGATGCGCCTGATGGACATCGACACCGTCCGCGACATCCGCCTGGCGACCAAGGCCCTGGCGGCACTGCCCCAGCACTGGATCCAGCCGAAGGTCGTCGAAGGCCTCGAGCGCGTGGCGGTGACGGCCCAGCGCCGCGGGGTCAACCTGGCGATCCACACCCACGTCAACCACGCCCAGTCGGTGACCCCGCTGGTGGCCGAAGCGGCCCAGACGGCGCTCAACGTCGGCGTCCGCGACGTCCGCAACCAGGGCGTGCTGATGCGCGGGGTGAACGCGACCCCGGCGGCCCTGCTGGACCTGTGCTTCGCGCTGCAGGGCGAGGCGAACATCCTGCCGTACTACTTCTACATGTGCGACATGATCCCGAACGCGGAGCACTGGCGCGTGGCGGTGTGGGAGGCGCAGGAACTGCAGCACGCGATCATGGGGTACCTGCCGGGGTATGCGACACCGCGGATCGTGTGCGACGTGCCTTATGTGGGGAAGCGGTGGGTGCACCAGCTGGCCGAGTACGACCGGGAGCTGGGGATTTCCTACTGGACGAAGAACTACCGCACGGGGATCGAGCTGGAAGACCCCGAGGCGTTGCAGCGCCGGTACCCCTACTACGACCCGATCTCGACGCTGCCGGAAGCCGGCCAGGCCTGGTGGGCCAATCAGGATCGCTGACGCCGCCAGGTCACCGTCCAAGAGATGCGCCGAGTGGTGGGGGGGGGGGGGGGCCGGGGGGGGGGCCGCCCGCCCCCCCCCCCAAAAACAAAACG